>JAZQTB010000001.1:0-54533 GCA_045630425.1 Kiritimatiellia bacterium
GCGCCTCCGGCGCGGTACACGAAAAGAGAGAAGAAAAAACAACATTGTAGATTATATCTTAAGGGGACAGCCCCTGGCACTATCTATTTTTTGATTTACGTGCTCCCTGGAACGACTTTGGCGCAAGACTTCTACTCTGGAAGATTTTACTTGCCGCTGTCGCGGCAGACGACTTGGAACGACTTTGCCGAGCAGAGGAGGAAGGAAGGCTTTACGCCGATGCCCGGACTTGTCGCGAGTTCCCCGCGACGCCATCGTCGTAAGCGCCTTATCCTCCCCTTCCTCCTCCGCTCGTAAGAGTAATTAAATTATTAATAGAGTGTATCACTATTCAGCGCATCCCTTTCAAGATTTGCGCAGTTTTTAATTATTAATCTAACTTCGTTATGCGACGGACGGACGGGAGGATAGGCGCTTGCGTTGCGCCCGTCGCCGCAGGCGACAAATCCGGGGCGCAACGGAAAGCCTACCGTACGTCCGGAGCATACAAAGTCGATATAAGTCGTCTGCTCCGTAGGAGCAAGTAAATACAATAAAAATCAATGCAACTGAATGGGCGAGATATCACCTGTTTCAATATCTTCTACCATACCTTCGCTATCTTTATCTTGCAGATATACTCTACGTATTTGCACATTAGGATATGCATGAAAGTTCACAAGCAAGCCAACTTTCATACCAAGTAACCCAAGATAATTCCTTAATTGTGCGAAATGAGCTGGTACAAGCTGTTTTACCGCCTTTAATTCAACTACTATCTTATCGTAACAAATTAAATCAGGGCGATAAGTGTGCGACATTCGCTTACCGTGAAAAGTTGGCGCAATTTCTTTTTGAGATTCAAAGGGAATACCAGCGTCAGCAAGCGCTATCTCTAACGCTTCTTGATATAGCGCTTCTTCGGCATAGCGAGGCATCGAATCAAATACGTCATAAATACAACGGTTGATTTCGTACGTTTCTGAGCTAAATAAAAGCGCATTAGTTTTCATACGATTATTATATCACATTTCTGCGCTTCGCTTAAATTGCGGAACGGTATTACTGACGCGTATAAACTTAGCCAATCATAGCAATCACAAAGTGGATTACAAGAGCATTAGCAGAGGAGAGGCAGAGGAATAAGAGTTATTAAATCTCTTTGCGCTTGATGCGTTTGAGAATATTGCGCTGAAAATCGCGCGGGCCACCGAAAAAACGATTCTCAGAACAAGTCAGCGGGATCCCATTTTTAATCTTCAATTCCATCAAATGCAGCGTACAGACAAGATCGGCCAATTGAAACAGTCTATATTTAGCTGGGCGCACATTTTGAACAAATTCAACAGAACAGCCCAAATCATTCTCAAATGTTTGATGCAACAAATTCGTAACAGGAGATTGACCGCAATCATAATATACCTTAACTACATCCAGCCCTGAAAATTCATCATAACGAGAATTTAAAAACGCAACCAAGTCCTTCCTGAGACTTGTAACAATTTGGTCTGTTGAATCTATAAACCTCTTGTTGACACTTAGGCAATGATAACGAAAGTCGACATGGTGGGCAAATGCCATCATCCGAGAAAGGATACGCGCACGGAACTTTCGACTAAGTATTTCGTAGCCTTTTTCCTTACGGATAAGCGGGCCCGCATGAAAACAATGCCCCTCTAATCCCAATTCTTCTTCCAAACGCTCCAAGTCGGCTACGTGTTTTTCAATGCTCTGCGATTGATCATGAAGAATCATCCCAAGAATATAAAACGGAGAATCAGAGTCTGGATATTGGAATCTTCCAGACTCATCAATAAAAATACTCAACGTTTTTTCAGACATTCTTCCTCGTATAAAATGAGATGGTGACGAGAATTGCTCCCCGTCACCAACGCGAAGTCTTCTCTCCGCATCCCGATGATCCCTACCTTTCGATTGAGATCAATATGTATTATCTCATATTGCAGCGTTGAAAACAAGTGGGAACTATAACAAGAAGAATAAACAACAACCATTCTAATATCAATTCAGTCATATCAATCCTTTACCCCCTATGCCACGTGCAATTCTCCGGCAACTTCATTCGTATGATTACATCTTTTATGTCTTTGTAAGAACAATTATCAGTATATTCCACTTCAAGACCAAACGCTTTACACAAACTTTCCAAAATACGCTTTTCGTTTTCCGTCATTGAATATGGTCTAAAAACATACTCACGATTCCCGTCTTCCAGCAAATACAACCCTGGATGATCTATGCCCATTCCGCCCGTCTTATGGCAACCGTCACAGCATCCTCCTTCAAGCACCACGGGACATTCCTTCATCACAGGACATTTCGCTCTACACCCAAAACCACGAAGCACCCAAACGGGGCATCTATTCAAGCGGAATCTACGAACTCTCGCAAAACTGCTTTTGTAGTCATTTCTAATTGTCTTCATATAGCCCCCAAAGCAACAGCAACTAAAAGTAAATACTTCACAATATTTCCTTTTTTATTTTACCCTATATTCACAACCCCACGACATTTAGGAAACGACTTACATCCGTAAAACCGCTTTCCGTCGGTCTTACGCATACGCACTACCATTTCCCCTCCGCATAACGGGCATACGGGCGCCGCTGAGTTGAACCCGCTACGCTCCACAGGTTGACGATCCCACTTCAAAAAGTGAGTTCCATTAGAATAGCTCTCACGCTTAGAGTCCGCTTCTCGCTTTTTACGCTTCTTCAAATTTGCGACATGAGCTGTACGCTGCGCCCCGGAAATCGACGCGTCCCACTCTTTAATCGCCTCGGCTATCATACCGACTTCCTTAGACTTGAACACCTCTACCGAAAAGCTCTTAATATAGTCCGCCGCTCGACGCGAATAAACGACTCCTTCGGGCATATCGGTCTTAAAGTCACAATTGCCTGTAAACGCGACTACTCCTATGATGTACTCTTTTGGAAGACCAAGTACATTCGCCAAAGCACATCTATGATGATAGTTTTGGCGAATGGGGTTTTGGAATTGGCTTTTCTTTCTGTAAATAGATTGAGTCCACTTTGCGCTTCTTTCATTCGCGAATATCCAACCGTCGTAATTTTTCGTTTCCACAATAAAGACGCCATAGCGAGAAACGATAACATGGTCTAATTGGGTTGTAGTCCCATCGTCGAGCGGCAAATAAAGGTCGTTGAATATTAAATATTCTCCAGACAAGCCTCTTCGCAAGCGGTTAGTTACGATTCGCTCCCCTCGCAATCCTTTTTGCTTCGCACTATTGAACCAAAGACGGAATATCGTTAGCGCGATAATGAGGAAAAGGAAATATATTACTGCCATAAATAAATCCATACGCTCTATTATACCACATTTCTCATCCTACATCCCAAACAGTCCTCCCCCTTTTCGCACGACCTTCTTCCCTCGATACATCCCGCCCCCTCCGGCTCCCTCCGCGGCGCTATAGGCCAAACGAGCAACTCGGACTCTTGCGACTTTCGCTGCGGAGAATGGGGAACGATTTACCTCACGCGAAGTTCGCTTTAGTCCGCAAAGTTTTATAAGGAGG
Organism: Kiritimatiellia bacterium; assembly: GCA_045630425.1. Lineage (GTDB taxonomy): Bacteria > Verrucomicrobiota > Kiritimatiellia > RFP12 > UBA1067 > UBA1067. Next base: position 3,545 of record JAZQTB010000001.1, read on the forward strand.
CGACTTCGTCGCATAATTCGGCCGGCCGCTCAAAATAAACAAAAAATCTAACCACCGCTAAAAACTTTGCGAAAGAAAGCGAACTTAGCGTGAGACTTAACACGATAAGAGGAAATAGGTTAGGTGCTGTGGGCAAGAATATCCCTGTTCAACATAAAATCAATAAGCCCAACATAAGAGATTCCAAATTCGTCAGTATATAACGGTTGCACTCCGTCCACAATGACCAATTTGCGAAAAGCATCTCCAATCTTTTTAAGGCCGCGAACTTCTTGTTCTTTCTTTTCAGGCGTAGGCAATTTATAGGCTGACTGGATATAAACCTTTTCATGCCCTATGTTAACAATAAAATCAATCTCATATTGCTTCTTTTGCCGCACTCCCCCTTTGCGCGACTCTACTTCAAGCATACCGACATCAACATTTGCGCCCCGTGCAATCAGTTCATTGAAAATCGCACATTCCATCAAATGAGTCACCTCTACTTGACGAAAGTTCAGTCTTGCATTTCTAAGGCCTACATCCACAGGATAATACTTCGAGGGGAAATCAAGATAACTGCGTCCCTTTATGTCATAACGCTCCGCCTTCTTGAAAAGATAGGCGTCAGAGAGCATCATGACATACTTTTCAACCGTTCTCGGATCGGGCTTTCTGCCTAAGATTGTCGCAATATGGTTTGCAAGTTTGGTGGGATTTGTAAGACTCCCCGACGCGCTCATCAAAACGTCGTTCACCTTGGAAAGAAAGATTTCATCCGAAAGAGCATAACGCTCAACGATATCTCTGAAATATATCGTGGTGAACAAACCTTCCAAATACACCTTCTTCGCTTCGTCAGACTTAAGAGACAAAAGTTCCGGCATACCGCCATACAACAAATAATTCGACCAGGCATCATATTTATCGCCGCCAACAGCATCAAAATATTCTGCAAAAGTAAGCGGGCTTATATGGATGATTTCACCCCGGCCCCTAAACTGGGTGGCAACATCGGTAACGAGCAGGCGAGAATTAGATCCCGTCACATACAAATCAACATTTCTCCGTTCCCGGAATTCGTTGAGAATGTCATAGAACTCCTGTTCGCGGCTGTTGCGTTCATCTATGGTTTCGGAATGCCCCGCCTTTGGCCTTTTACATTCCTGAATTTCATCTATGAGAATATAAATGCGAGAACGCGCATTCTTCGTCTTTTCAGAAAGAAACGCATACATGGCGTCAGGGTCGCGAAGCCTGGCATCCTTCCGCTTATCCAATGCGATTTCTATTATATTCTTCTTGTTCACTCCTGCTTTAAGCAAATGCGACCTGAACAACTTGAACAGGAGATAGCTTTTACCGCAGCGTCGAATACCTGTGACGATTTTTACGAACCCGTCACCTTTGGACTGAATCAGCCTGTTAAGATAAATATCTCTCTTGATTATCATACCGTGCATTATACCAAATCATTGCTCCGCATTCAATACAGCAATTCCATTTTTAGGCGGACATCCACGTAAGTTTGGAATCCGTCTTCCCAATCCCCTCTTCCATATCCAACCGTTCCCAGTTCCCCCTCTACCGTTCCCCGTTTCGAAACAAGTGGGCAACATTACTCATTCCTCATTCTTCATTATCCTTCATTTCCCTTTTGCGGTTTTAATAGAAGAAACAAGAATACGGATTAGTTCTTCATCATTATGTTCCTTTTGATATTTTAATGAAGAATGAAGAGTGAACAGTGAATAATTCTGCCAATTTTTCATTCATCATTATTCATTCTTCATTAAAAATTGGCGGAGAGGGAGGGATTCGAACCCCCTAAAACTGGATTGGGGCGGAGAATATTACATTTTAGGGGGATTTCGGAAAATAAGTCTCTCTGTTTTTATCAGGAAATTTTGATGATATTTCGTCGGTAGCGGATAATGGATAATATCTCTGAAATTCTCTATTTTTCTCCATAATATGATAGAGAGAGTTTTACTAAAACCGCTATTTTGCGTTTGAACATATTACTACTCTATTCGATTGTTCAAACTTCAACTTCCACGACATTTTATTCGGTTTCCTTGACTGCTAAGACAAATTTCAACTACGCCTCCTGGAGATGGGGGAAGCGCTTAATCCATTAAAAACACCGCCCCCAGAAATCTTCTAAAGTAAATCGACGATCCTTACCGCTCCAAGATTAGGCTGGGCGGGGTCGGCATAGTACTTGGTTATTGTTCGAATATCGTCGCCCGAAATCGAGACCGTCATCTCCGCTCCGTATTTCTGATAAACATGATCGATGCAGATCTTGCGAAGTTCATACGAGGCCTTCGAGCCGTGAAAGCCTAAAACACGAAGTTCACGGTTCAGAGTCTCGAATGTCTCTCGCGTCACATCCAACCCCGATAGCCGTCCGTAGTCATTGAACTTCTCCCATATCTCAATTCCCACTCGATCGTGGCCGGAGGCTTGGAGGAAATGTCGTAGACAACGCGGTTTATGCCGCGCACCTCGTTGATTATGCGATTGAATATTGCGCAAATTCTGTGCCAACCCACAAAGCTCAGTGCCAAAGGCGCTGGTCTTACAATTAATGTAAGATCCGCCAAACCAAGGATTACATTCGATTTCCAAAAAGCGCGTCCCCAGACCATCAGTACAACGGTTTGATGCGATTGGCACGGTCCTTGCTATTAGGAAAGGCAAGAGACATCAAACAAAGGAATCACCTGAATGACCAGAACATACGACGAACTTGAACTTCTACCGAAAGTCGTGCCTTCGGCTCGTCATAATCGTACCCTCTGCTGCGACATCACCGCTGCGGACCATGAAGTTGGGAAGAAGCTTTCTCGGACCATGAAGGAAGTCTATGGTGACGCAACGCTACCGAACGACAAGATTGTCATCCACTTCAGAGGAGCGGCCGGTGACGGGTTTGGCACTGGGCTCGGACCTGGAATCACTTTCGTCGCAGATAAAATCGGCGCAAACGGCTGTGCGGACATGAATGGCGGAAGAGCCCTTATTCTTTCGCTCCCCAGAGAGGGGTTCTGCCACGGTCTCAAAAACGGGAATGTGTTTGTCTATTCCAGGGGCATGGACATTCCACTCGCCTCCGGCGCCTATACCGTCGGGAAACCGAATGCATCCGAGAGAGCCGAAATCAGATCGCTTGTTGAAGAGCACCAACTGCTCACGCACTCAAAGGAGTCAAGCGCCATTCTATCTGACTGGAATGAATCCGACTGTGGATTCGTCCGTGTCTCAGCGACCGTTTAATCTGTCCCATCGAATGACAAAGTCAACAAGGATAAAAATGAAATGAACAACTACATTGAAACCGTATTAACCGATCTCAAGTCGAAGAACGCCGAACAGCCTGAGTTTCTCCAGGCCGCCGAGGAAGTCCTCACCACGCTCGGGCCCGTCGTCGAAGCCCATCCCGAATACCGCGAAAACGCCGTTCTCGAGCGACTGGTGGAACCGGAACGGATCATCATGTTCCGTGTTCCTTGGATGGACGATACCGGCGTCATCCGCATCAACCGCGGCTATCGCGTGCAGTTCAACTCCGCAATCGGGCCCTACAAAGGGGGACTGCGCTTCGATCCGACGGTCAATCTCTCGGTTCTGAAGTTTCTCGGCTTCGAGCAGATTTTCAAGAACTCGCTCACCACTCTTCCGCTCGGCGGCGGCAAAGGCGGCTCGGACTTCAATCCCAAGCAGAGTCCGCACGCTTCCGGCAAGCGATGTAGCGACCGAGAGGTGATGCGCTTCTGCCAGAGCTTCATGACCGAGCTCTACCGCCATATCGGTCCGAACACCGATGTCCCCGCCGGCGACATGAACGTTGGCGGACGCGAGATCGGCTACCTCTTCGGGCAGTACCGCAAGATCACGAACGAGTGGAGTGGTGTCATCACCGGCAAAGCCCCGTCGTTCGGCGGTTCGCTGATCCGTCCTGAGGCTACTGGCTACGGCTGCGTCTACTTCGCCGAGAACATGCTCAAGACCAGAAAAGACAACCTCGAAGGCAAGGCGTGTGCGATCTCCGGCTCCGGGAATGTCGCCTCCTACGCCGCCAAGAAGCTCATCAAGCTCGGTGCCAAGGTCATGACGCTTTCGGACCGCTCTGGCGCACTCTATGTTGAGAACGGTCTCACCATCGCCGATCTCAATAAGATCATCGATCTCAAGGAGGTCCGCCGTGGGGAACTCTCCGAAATCGCGCCCGAAATCGATGGTGCAAAGTTCTTTGCAGGAGCCAGGGTCTGGCAGATTGCGAAAACGATCGACTGCGCCTTTCCCTGCGCCTGTCAGAACGAGCTCGACGGCGAGGACGCAGCCTACCTGCTCAAGCACGGATGCGCGCTCGTCGCCGAAGGAGCCAATATGCCGTCCACTCCGGAGGCGGTTGCGGCATTCCTGAATGCCGGCATTCTCTACGCACCAGGAAAAGCCGCGAACGCCGGCGGTGTCGCCACGTCAGGCCTTGAAATGTCGCAAAACGCCGAACGGCTCTACTGGGCCGCAAAGACAGTCGATGACAAGCTCCGCGAAATCATGACTTCCATCCACGGCAACGCCTTCGAGGCCGCTGCAAAATATGGCCATAAGGGCAATTATGTCATGGGCGCGAACATCGCCGGCTTCGCCAAGGTTGCCGATGCCATGGTCGCCCAAGGCATCTGACACGACTTTAGACCATTTGCGGCACTGGGGTGATTTTCGTATTTGCTCAGCCCCGGTGCCGCTTCTTTCTCAACCTTCCCACAAAAACGCACTCGACAAACACGTGAACAGAATCATCCGAAAAACGCGACTTTCTGAAAATGTCTTCCGCATGGAGGTCGAAGCTACACTCATCGCCCGCAACCGCAAGGCCGGACAGTTTGTCATCGTGATGGTCGACGAACAGTTCGGCGAACGCATCCCGTTGACCATTGCAGATGCCGATCCCGACAGCGGATCCATCACCCTTATTTTCCAGACCGTGGGTGCCACGACCATGAAACTCGCCCGCCATGAGGCCGGCGATGTCCTGCCTGCCGTGCTCGGCCCCCTCGGGAAGCCCACGCATGTCAACGGCCCCGGCCGCCGTATAGTCTGCATCGGGGGCGGCATCGGCGTAGCGCCAATGCACCCGATTGCCCAGGCCCATAAGGAAGCCGGCAACGACGTCACCATCATCATGGGGGCGCGCACGAAGGAGCTTTTCGTGATGGAGCAGGAAATGCGAGCGATCGCAGGTGACAAGCTGATCCTCATGACGGACGACGGCTCGCGCGGGCGCAAGGGACTCGTCACCGAACCGCTGAAAGAGCTCTGCGAAAGCGGCGCGGTGGACGAAGTGATCGCAATCGGACCACCCGTAATGATGAAGTTCTGCGCCAAGACGACCGAACCATTCGGCGTAACAACGACGGTCTCGCTCAATACTGTCATGATCGACGGCACGGGAATGTGCGGGGGTTGCCGAATCTCCGTAGGGGGCGAAACCAAGTTCGTTTGCGTCGACGGACCCGAGTTCGACGGGCATGAGGTCGATTGGGATCAGATGCTGAAGCGCATGAACACCTTCAAGCCCCAGGAGATCTGGGCGAAGGAACACGTCTGCAATATGCTCAAGACCGCGGAGAGCAAAAAGTAAGGTGATGCGATGACTGCAAAAGAGAAAATGGCGATTCCGGCGCAGACGATGCCCGAACAGGACCCCGTGATCCGTGCCCGCAACATGAACGAAGTCGCGCTCGGCTATTCCGCCGAACAGGCGAAATGCGAGGCGAGCCGCTGTCTGCAGTGTCCGACCAAGCCCTGCATGCGTGGCTGCCCGGTCGCGATCGACATCCCCACTTTCCTCAAAAAGGCCGCGACAGGCGATTTTACCGGCGCGCTCGAGATCATCAGGAAGACTTCGCTGTTGCCCGCGGTGTGCGGACGCGTCTGCCCGCAGGAGAAGCAGTGCCAGAGGTTCTGCACGATGGGCAAGATCCTCAAGGACGTCGAGAAATCCGTCGCGATCGGACGCGTTGAACGCTTCTGCGCCGATTTCGCCGCGGCGAACGGTGTCATCAGCCCGACGCCCGCTCCGGCCGCAAGGAGCGGCAAGCGCGTCGCGGTGATCGGCACCGGTCCCGCTTCGATCACCTGCGCCGCAGAGTGCGCCAAAAACGGTTATGACGTCGCGATGTTCGAGGCGTTCCACAAATGCGGTGGCGTCCTGGTATACGGCATCCCCGAATTTAGGCTCCCAAAGTCGATTGTACAGCGCGAAATCGACGGACTCAAACAGCTTGGCGTGAAAATCGAGACAAACGTCTGCATCGGCAGAACGCTTAAGATCGCCGATCTCCTCCAGAACGGGTTCGACGCGGTATTCATCGGCACCGGAGCTGGGCTGCCGAAGTTCATGAACATCGAAGGAGAGAACCTCGTCGGTGTCTTCAGCGCCAACGAGTACCTGACACGCGCGAATCTCATGAAGGCCTACGACGAGAGGAACGCCGATACGCCGTTCTGGCACGGCAAGCGGGTCGCGGTCTTGGGCGGCGGCAATGTCGCGATGGATGCAAGTCGAATGGCTCTCCGCCTCGGAGCGGAAGAAGTCTATCTCGTCTATCGTCGTTCGCTCGCCGAGATGCCCGCAAGGCGAGAGGAAATCCATCATGCGAAGGAAGAGGGCGTCAAATTTCTCTTGCTCCAAAACGCCAAAAGGATCCTGGGGAACACCGAAGGACACGTCATCGGACTGGAATGCATCAGGTATGAACTCGGCGAACCGGACAAGACCGGTCGACGCTCCCCAATCGCCGTTCCAGGCAGCGAATTCACATTGGATGTCGACACAGTTATTGTCGCCGTCGGGAACTCGTCCAATCCGCTTGTCCCCGCCACGACCGAAGGGCTTGCGACCAATGCTCATGGCAACATCCTAGTCAATAGCGAGACCAACATGACCTCGATTCCCGGCGTTTTCGCCGGAGGCGACATCGTGCTCGGCGCCGCCACGGTGATTCTCGCGATGGGCGAAGGACGCCGTGCCTCCGTCGGCATCAACGCCTACCTCACCAGCGGTAAGTGACGGCGAGATAGCCCGAAAAGCTTATTGATACACATGTCGCTTGGCATCCGCCAATCGGCGCGAGGTGAGAGGGAAAGCGTGATTTTCGGGCCGTCGGGGACGCAGTTGCGCTTATACTGGGCCGCGTGAAAACGTCTGATAAACTTGACGAGCGTGCCATCGACCTCTTCGCGCGAATATTCGCCGGCAAATGCAATCCGCGCCAATTCGCGCAACTTGTCCGCCGAAGCCCCGTCCACCAGATAATGAAAGAGGAAGAAGTCGTGGAGCTCGTAAGGCCCGAGCCGTGTCTCCGAATCGTTGGCCGCGGCGCCGGGAAGGAGTTCAGGCGTGATCGGCGCGGAGGCAATCTGGCGCAGGAGGTCGCCAAGCGGCTCTTCAGATTCGCTTGCGATCAGGCGCAGGGCGGCGAGGACCATCGTCTTCGGCACGGAGGCATTGATCTGGTACATGCTCATGTGGTCGCCGTTGTAGGTATTCCACCCGAGGGCGATCTCTGAGAGGTCGCCCGTGCCGACGACGAGCGCGTGCTCCATGTTCGCGAGGTCCATCAGGACCTGCGTCCGTTCCCGCGCCTGCGCGTTCTCGTAGACGATGTCGTGGACGCCCTTGACGTGTCCGATGTCGGAGAGGTGTTTGCGGCACGATTCGCGGATGTCGACGACGCGCACGGACACGCCGACGGCCTCCGCGAGCGCGACGGCCCGGTCCTGCGTGGTCTTCGTTGAGCCGAAACCCGGCATGACGACGGCGAGGAGGTTGTCACGCTCAAGCCCTATCCTGTCGAGCGCCGCCGAAGCGCCCAGAAACGCGAGCGCGGAGTCCGCGCCGCCTGACACGCCGACGACAAGCCGTCCGACGGCTGCGCTCGCCATCCGCCGCGCGAGTCCCGCCGCCTGAATGTCGAGAAGACTCCGCCACCAGCGGTCTTCCCCGTATTCGTCCAGAAAGGGCGAGCGGGAGACGGCGGCCGGCGTCCCCTCGGGCAGTTTGGCGGCAACGGCGACCAGCTCCCGGCGGACACCGGGAATGTGGTGCGAGCAATAGACGGACGATTTGCTTCTCCTGCGATGCCGTGCGGCGGCGACGTCGACGTCCGCCGCGACGATCTGCGGCGCGCCGTTGAACAACTTGCCTGCGGCAACGGGCCGCCCTTCCACGGCAATGACGGGACACCCGCCGTAGACCGCGTCGGAGCTCGACTCCCCCGAACCGGCGCACGCCATCGCGTAGGCGCACCCGAGGCGCAGGCTCTGCTGTTCGACGAGAGACTGGCGCCTCTGCGACTTGCCGAGGAAATCCGTGCTGGCGGAGAGGTTGAACACCATGTCGACGCCGCCTTCCGCCATCAGGGAGCTCGGCGGCACGGGCGTCCAGAGATCCTCGCAGATTTCGACGCCGAACCTGAATCCTCCGACATCGAAGATAAAAAGAGGTTCGTCGGCTGGCGCCGGCGTGAACTGCCGCCGCTCGTAGTATTCGCCGTAGTTCGGCAGGGCGCGCTTGCGGACGATGCCCGCGATCTTGCCACCATGGACGACGGCCGCCGCGTTGTAGATGGCGGGGCCTTCCGCCACCGGCAGGCCGACGATGGAGACGAGCGGCAGGCCTGCCGTCTTCGCAGCGAAGGTCTCTGCCGCCGCGTTTGCCGCGGCGAGGAGTTCGCCGCGGAAGAACATGTCTCCGCACGTGTAGCCCGTCAGGCACAGTTCGGGGAACACGATCGCAGCGACGCCGTCTTTGGCGGCGCCCTTGGCGAGCCGCACGAGCTCCTTCGCGTTCGCCGTTGGATCACCCAGGTGGAGGTGCGGCGCTGCTGCGGCAATTCTGTAGAATCCTTCCATTGTTCGCTTTTTGTCAATTGGGGGTTAAGGCCTGCGGCGGGCGGTGCAAATACGAAAACCGCCGCCGCAGGACATTGAATTCAGGTGTTGCTGAAGAACTGGAACGAGGCGTAGGCGTCTTGTCCGTGTTCGGTGACGTCAAGTCCCTTGAGTTCGGTTTTCGCCGAGACGCGGAGGATGCCGAGTTTTTTCAGCGCGAAAAAGATGCACGCGCCCATGCCGAACGCCCAGACCGCCGTGACGCCCGCGCCGATAAGCTGCACGCCAAGCAACTTGAAGCCGCCGCCGTAGAAAAGGCCGGCCGTTTCGTTGCCGTAGCGAGCGGCCGCAGGCGCGGCGAAGAGGCCGACGGCGATCGTGCCCCACACGCCGTTCACGCAGTGGACCGACACCGCGCCGACGGGGTCGTCGATGTGGACCTTGTCGAGCGCGAACACGGAGAGGACCACGAGCACGCCGGCGACGAGGCCGATGACGATGGCGGCGTTCGCCGTCACGAGGTCGCACGGCGCGGTGATCGCCACGAGCCCCGCAAGCGAGCCGTTGAGAGCCATCGTCAGGTCAGGCTTGCCCATGATGATCCATGCCGTGACGAGCGCGGCGACGGTTCCGGCGCATGCGGCGAGGTTCGTGGTCATCGCGACGCGTCCGATCGAGCCGACGCCCGCCGTGTAACTGCCGGGGTTGAACCCGAACCAGCCAATCCACAGGAGGAATACGCCAAGCGTGCCAAGGACGAGGCTGTGGCCAGGAATCGGGTTCGCCTTGCCGTCGTGGCGGTACTTGCCGATGCGGGGCCCCAACGCAATCGCGCCCGCGAGGGCGATCCAACCGCCGACCGAGTGGACCACCGTGGAACCGGCGAAGTCGTGAAAGCCGAGCTTCTCAAGCCACCCCTGCGACGCCTCGCCAGCAAGGCCGCCCCACATCCAGTGTCCGCTCACGGGGTAGACCAGAGCGGATACGAGCACCGAATAGATGAGATAGCTCTTGAACTCGATGCGCTCCGCGACAGCCCCCGAGACGATAGTCGCGGCCGTTGCGGCGAACATCGTCTGGAAGAAGAGGAACGTCCAGTCCCACGCGCCCTCGCCCGTTGCGAGGGACGGCATGCCGAGTCCGCCCCAGCCGAACAGGCCAGCGGCTTTCGTGGCGCCGAACATGAGCGCCGCGCCGAGGACGTAGAACGTGAGCGAGCCCGCCGCGAAGTCCATGAGGTTCTTCATCATGATGTTCGCCGCGTTCTTGGCGCGCGTGAAGCCCGTCTCGACGAGGGCGAAACCGGCCTGCATGGTGAACACGAGGATGCCGGCGATCAGCGTCCAGACGACGTTGAGGTTGGCTTGGACGGCTGTAGAAGTAATTTCAGGTGTCATTTTACGATTCCTTGCTTTGTTGATTTTTGAGGTGAGACAAGAGACGTCTGACGTGAATGGAAGCCTCGTCTCGCGTCTATCGTCTCACGTCTATCCAATCGCTGCCGGACCGCGTTCGCCGGTTCGGATGCGCACACACTCCTCCATCGGCAGCACGAAGATTTTTCCGTCGCCGATGTCGCCCGTGCGCGCGCTCTCGACGATGGCATCGATTGTCTTTTCGATGTAGTCGTCGTTGACGGCGATCGCGAGGCGCATCTTCTTGTGAAGCGTGACCTCCTCGGTTGCGCCGCGATACATGTGAATGTATCCGCCCTGCTGTCCGCATCCGAGTGCGTTTGTGACGGACATCTTATAGATTTCACGGGCGAACAACGCCTGCTTGACGGCATTCAGCCGCTCGGGCTGAATGTAGGCTATGATCAGTTTCATCTTTTCTCTCCCTTGACGCCGCGTCCATCGCGGCGACGCAAAAACAGTAGCAAAAGGCGTGCCAATCGGGCAAACCACGCTTTGTTGCGTCAGACCTTACAAATGCTGAAATCCCGGCAGGGTTCTGGTGCTTGAATATGTAAAAGACAACGTCAGTTCTTCAATCTCTGGCCGACGGAAAAGCCCGCCCGAACAGCAAGAGACCGGTCATCGTTTGTAACTCCGGCGCAGCGGAGTTACAGGACAGCCACGATAGAATCAGCGTGGCATGTCAGGAAAATTCAAGGGCATCGCGGGACCGAGCTCAGGATGCCAAGTGAAGGCGGTTATGTTCCGCCAGCGGACGGCTGTGGGCTGTCCGTTGAATTCAGAGAGGACCTTTACATCGGGCGACAGGATTGACGTGATAGCCGGGGCGCGGATGAACGTCATTGGAACATCCTGCATATCGTCGAATGTGCCTCGTGTCACGAAGCTGCCGAGCTGGCGTCCGTATGCATTGCGCCTGACGGCGACGGGAAGCGAGCCGAACCACTTCTCGGGCCTTGTGTCGTTGCGCCGTCCGGGATCGTCGATTTTCTCTGCCAGGAGAATCAGCCCGGCGCATGTCGCGTACACGGGAAGTCCGCCGTCGATCTTCGCCTTGAGCGGATCGAAGAGCCCGAGGTCCTTCAGCAGCTTCCCCTGCACCGTCGATTCGCCACCCGGGAGCGCAAGAAGATCCATGCCGCGGTCGAGGTCCGACCGCTGCCGTATCTCGAACGTCTCCGCGCCCAGCGCGCGCCAGTGCGCAGCCATCTCGGCAAACGCGCCCTGAACAGATAGAACACCGACCTTCATGCAGTTCTTCCACTAAAGACTATCGACTAACGACTAACAACTACTTCCCTCGCTCTTCCATGATCGTCTCGATCTCGTCGGCGTTGATGCCGACCATCGCGGGGCCGAGGTTCTCGGAGAGCTTCGCGAGAAGCTTCGAGTCCTGCCAGTTCGTGACGGCCTGCACGATTGCGGAGGCGCGCTTCGCGGGATCGCCCGACTTGAAGATTCCCGAGCCGACGAAAACGCCCTCCGCGCCAAGCTCCATCATGAGTGCGGCGTCCGCGGGCGTCGCGACTCCGCCAGCCGCGAAGTTCACGACGGGGAGCTTGCCGTTTTCGTGCACGAACCTGACGAGGTCGAGCGGCGCGGCAAGTTCCTTCGCCGCCTCATAGAGCTCGTCCTCGCGGAGCGACACGACGCGGCGAATTTCGCTCTGCATCTTGCGCATGTGCCTCACGGCCTGGACGACGTCGCCAGTACCGGGCTCGCCCTTCGTGCGGATCATCGTCGCGCCCTCACCGATGCGCCTGAGCGCCTCGCCGAGGTCGCGAGCGCCGCAGACGAAGGGAACGTTGAACTTGTTCTTGTCGATGTGCCGCACGTCGTCCGCGGGAGAGAGCACCTCGGACTCGTCGATGTAGTCGATCTCGATCGCCTCGAGGATGCGCGCCTCGGCGATGTGTCCGATGCGGCACTTCGCCATCACCGGAATCGACACCGCCGCCTGGATGCCCTTGATCATCGCGGGGTCGCTCATGCGCGAAACGCCTCCCGCCGCGCGTATGTCGGCCGGGATGCGCTCGAGCGCCATCACGGCGCACGCGCCCGCCTGCTCGGCGATCTTCGCCTGCTCTGGCGTAGTCACGTCCATTATCACGCCGCCCTTGAGCATCTGCGCGAGGTTGCGGTTCAGTTCCTGCCTGTCTGCCATTTCGAATCTCCTTCTCGTTGTCTGTTCAGTAATTATATCGAATCCGAGGGTCTCATAAACTAACCTGTCGTCATTCCCACTCGATTGTGGCCGGAGGCTTGGAGGAAATGTCGTAGACGACGCGGTTTATGCCGCGCACCTCGTTGATTATGCGATTGGATATTGTCGCCAGTGTCTCGTACGGAAGGCGCGTCCAGTCCGCCGTCATCGCATCGATCGAATCGACAGAACGGATTGCGCAGGTGTATTCGTACGTGCGCCGATCCCCCATCACGCCGACTGACCTGACCGGCAGCAGCACGGCAAAGGTCTGCCAGATCGCCTTGTGATCCGGCAGCTTGCGCACCTCCTCCTGCACGCGAAGATCGGCCTGCTGAAGCAGCCTCACCTTCTCCTCCGTGACCTCTCCAAGAACACGCACGCCAAGCCCGGGTCCGGGAAACGGCTGACGGTCGAGAAGTTCGTCCGCCATGCCGAGAACCCGTCCGACCGCTCGGACTTCGTCCTTGAAGAGATCTCTGAGCGGCTCGACGAGCTCAAACTTCAGATCATCCGGAAGTCCGCCGACATTATGGTGCGACTTGATCGTCTGGGACGGGCCCTTCACCTCGTGCGAGCTCTCGATGACATCGGGATAGATCGTGCCCTGACCCAGAAACCGGCAGTCACGGAACCTGCGGGCCTCCTCCGCAAAAACGTCGATGAATGTCTTTCCGATCGCCTTGCGCTTCGCCTCAGGATCTTCGAGTCCCTTGAGTGCATCATAGAACCGCTGCGCCGCACGGACGACGGTGAGGTCGAGACCGAGGTTGCGTCCGAACATCGCCTCGACCTGCTCGGCTTCGCGCCAGCGTAGCAGTCCGTTGTCGACGAAGATGCAATGGAGTCGAGGGCCGATCGCTCTGTTAAGCAACACCGCGGCGACGGAAGAGTCGACTCCGCCGGAAAGCCCGAGCACCACCTCGTCGTTGCCGATCTGCGCCTTAAGCCGCCCGACCGTGTCATCGATCCAGGACGCAAGCCGCCAGTCGGCATTGGCGCGGCAGATGCCGAAGACGAAATTCGAGAGTATATGCCCGCCGTACTCGGTGTGGACAACTTCCGGATGGAACTGGATGCCGAAGAGGCGCTTTTCGGGATTACCGATCGCGGCGCAGGGACAGTTCGCGCTCATCGCTGAGACCTCGAAACCGGCGGGGAGTGCGCTCACGCGGTCTCCGTGCGACATCCACACGATGAACCGGTCGGGAAGTCCGTTGAAGAGCTCGCAGCCGGGCTTCACGCTCATTTCGGTCTTACCGTATTCACGGGCCTCTCCGGGCTGCACCTTGCCGCCGAGTTCCTGACTCATCAGCTGGCAGCCGTAGCAGATGCCAAGCACCGGAACGCCAAGCTCGAAGATGCCGCGATCTATGTCCGGCGCCCCTTCTTCGAAGACGCTGTCCGGTCCGCCGGAGAGGATGATCCCCTTCGGTGCGTATTCACGCACACGCGCGGCGGCTATGTCGAAAGGCACAATCTCGGAGTAGACGTGCCGTTCGCGGATCCTCCGCGCGATCAGCTGCGTGTACTGAGAACCATAGTCGAGAATAATAATCTTATCCATAAGGAAGGGTTTTGAGAGTTTGCATTTACCAAGACATGCGGGTCGGGATGCCGGCGGAACGCATGACCGACTTGATGTCCGCGATCGTATAATCCCCCGTGTGGATCATGCCCGCGACAATCGCCGCATCCGCATGAGCGTCGTTGAAGGCCGTAACGAAATGTTCAGGAATCCCTGCGCCGCCGGAGGCGACGACCGGCACGGACACCGCATCGGCGACAAGCCTGGTTATCTCCAGTTCGAAACCGCCGCGGGTCCCGTCCGCATCGACTGAATTGACCACGATTTCGCCGGCGCCGAGATCCACCGCGCGTTTCGCCCACTCGACCGCATCCATCCCCGTCAGCTCGCGGAAGCCGCAGGTCGTAATCTCATAACCAGACGGGCATTTGCCGCTCCTGACCGGATCCATTCCCAGAACGATGCATTGCGCCCCAAACGCCTTCGCCCCCTCGACGATGATGGCGGAATTGCGCACCGCCAGCGAATTCACCGACACCTTCTCGGCGCCGGCGAGAATCACTCTCTCCATGTCGGCAAGCGTGCTGATTCCGCCGCCGACCGCAAACGGTATCCGAACCGAGCGCGCCACGGTCTCGACCATGCCGATGTCGATTGGCCGGCGTTCCGCGGATGCCGTGATGTCATAGAACACCAGTTCGTCGGCGCCACCCTCGGAATACCGGACCGCCATCTCGACCGGATCCCCAAGATCGACGTTGTTCTTGAATTTGACGCCTTTCGTCACCCGTCCCCTGATGACGTCAAGGCAGGGAATGATACGTTTGGTCAACATGCAAGCCACTCCTTCAGAAGATCGAGACCGACACGGCCGGATTTCTCCGGATGGAACTGACAGGCCCATAGCCTGCCGCGTTTCACCATCGCCGTGAACTCGACGCCCGCGTATTCGCTTACGCCCACAGTCTCCGGAACAATCTCCGCATAGTATGAATGCACGAAATAGAACTCCTTCATCTGTCCATCTTTCCCCGTCGCCTTTTCACGGACCTGATTCCAGCCGATTTCGGGAATCTTGAATCCCACCTTGTCAGGAAACCGGCGGACCCTACCCTTGAAGACGCCGAGCGTATCGACACCTCCGTTCTCCTCCGAATGCCCGAAGAGAATCTGCATGCCGAGACATATGCCGAGGAACGGACGCCCCGAAAGCGCGGCGGAACGGACCGCATCGATCAGTCCTGTCCTCTTCAGGTTCTCCATCGCGCTCTTCGCCGCGCCGACCCCGGGGAATACGACACGGTCGGCAGCGGCGATGACAGCGGAATCGTCCGTCACCGTCGTCGCCTCGCCGATCGCCGCGAACGCCAGCCGTACGCTCGTGAGATTCCCCGCCCGGTAGTCAACTATCGCCGTCATCACACGATCCCCGCCTTCCTGAGCTTGTAGCACATCATCCGCGGCGAGACCCCGAGCTCTCGCCCTGCCGCACTTTGATTCCCGTTGTGGCGCTTCAGGCAATCCTTGAGCACCTTGCGCTCGAACATCATCATCTGCTCGTCCAATGTCCGCGTGCCGGCCGTCTCGCTTCCGAACAGGCTCTCATCCATTTCCTCATTCTGCAGAGTCGGCGGCAGATCGTAGCTATGAATGCAGTCCGCCTTCGCCATCAGCACCGCCCGCTCGATGCAGTTCTCGAGCTCGCGGATGTTTCCCGGCCACTGGTACGTCTGCAGGAGATTCAGCGCCGGGGCGGAAATCGACGACACCTGCTTGCCGTACTTGACGCGCATCTTGGAAAGGAAATGCTGCGCAAGCAGCAGTATGTCGTCTGGGCGCTCCGCGAGATCCGGCAGCGTGATCGGAAATACCGAAAGCCGGTAATAGAGGTCCTCGCGGAACAGTTTCTTCTCCATCAGTTCCTCGAGATTACGGCTTGTGGCGGCGATGAATCTCACGTCGCTCTTGAGTTCCTCGTTGGACCCGACGCGGCTGAAGGTCCGCTCCTGCAGAAAACGAAGCAGCTTCACCTGCACCGGAATCGTGAGATCCCCGATTTCATCAAGGAAGAGCGTGCCGCCGTTCGCCGCTTCAGCCCGTCCGATGCGGCGCTCACGCGCGTCGGTGAACGCGCCCTTCTCGTGTCCGAACAGTTCCGACTCCACAAGCGCCTCCGGAAGCGCCGCGCAGTTGAGTATCACGAACGGCTTATTCCTGCGCCCGGAGAGCGACTGGATCGCTTTGGCGACCAGCTCCTTGCCGGTTCCGCTCGCGCCGCGTATCAGTACCGTCGCTTCACTCGGAGCGACATGACGGATCTGCTCATAGACGACCTTCATGTCCGGAGAATTGCCGACGATACGCCCAGGATTTTCGACGATGATGTCCCGAAGGCGCGCATTTTCCGCCTTGAGCGCAGCCTGCTCCTCGCACTCCTCCCGGAAGACGCTGGCCGCTTCAGCGCAGAGATTGGCGATGATCTCCAAGAGCGCGACATCGCGCACCAGCGACCCTGTATCGCCGGACATCTCGCGGTCGACCGACAGCGTACCGATAACCTGTCCGCGGTGAATGAGCGGCACACAGACGAACGACAGCGGCGCATCCACCTTTCGCATGTGCGTGCGATTAAGGAATCGCGGGTCCTTGCGCACATCAAGGACGATCTCCGACTTGCCCTTCTTGGCCACAAGTCCGGTTATTCCCTCTCCGATGTGATAGCGGCCGAGCACCCGTTCCTCGGCGTTAAGCTTACGGGCGGAGGCTTCGATGCGCAGTTCATCGCCTTCAAGGAGCGTGAACGTTCCGCGCAGCATCCCCATTGACTTCTCGAGGATGACGATAACCTCCTCCAAAAGCTTGCGGACATCGCGTTCTCTGGCGACCGCAGAGGCGATTTCCTTCAAAACCGATATTTCCGATGATAGTTCAAACTTCATATTAAAGATTATAGCAAATTCCGTGCCAAACCTCAGGATAGGATTTCAAAAGATGCAATTATTACATTCAATGTAAAATCAAACTGGATGATTTTACATTATATTTCCAGACAATACGTATGACGGAAAGACCAAAAATGTTGCCAGTGTGATAGTGTTGCCAATTTCCAATTCATCCGACGCTGTTTCGCATCAGCTACATTGAGAATTGGTACTGAAAACCAGCAACACCGGATACCGGCAACATTCCCCCGCCCTCACTTCATCTTAACGCGCATAAAGAACTGTTTCGCCGCCGGGTTTTTCGGCGTCGCCTTAATCTTCACCTTGCCGCCGTCGGGCTTGCCGAATTCAATATTAACATTCTCTTCCTTGAATTCGCTCTCATCCAGTAATCCCGCCCCTTCAACGCCGAACACCTTCTTCAGATTCGCCGCCGTTGCATTGTCTCCGACTGTAATGCCGCTTATCGATACGGAAAGATCGAAGACCCCGGCAGAAGAACCTTGTGTAAATCCGCCAATCTTCAAATCCCCTTCCTTCGGCGCGGCGGCAATCAGCGCAGCTGTATTAAGCGCATACGAAAACCACGCATTCGCAGCGTTCTTGACCGCTTCCGCTCCGGCTACCGCCGATCCATCCGCCGTCTTCACGCCAAGCGCCCACTCACGATACGCCGCATAGTTTGCTGCATCCGTAATGTTTGCCGACAGCTTCGTATCCGCCAAACCACCGAGCGCCGCCGCAACTTCATCCGCCGTCGCCGTCGAAGGCAGCTCGGGAATGGGGTCAGGGGCCGGTGTCCATACGACTTTGTCAAGCCATGCGCAATCTCTACCATCGCCTTTGCCTTCCTCGTCTTTTACGTATAGCCATGAAAGCGTATGCCTGCCATTACCCGTGACCGCGAAACTTTTTGTGCCGAAATATTCTTTGCCCATCAAGTCGCCTTGTTGCACACCGTCGATACAGAATGCTAATCCATCATAGGCAACCGACTTCACTACCTCACCCTCTACCTTGCATCTGAACGATATCGTCCCTGACCCATACACTACCGTGTCGAGTCTGCTTGTTTGATTGTCGCCGATACTGCCACTCCGCAACGCATAACCATCTACAGATTCGTCTTTTGCGCGCCTCCATGTCGCATTGCCACTTGTTCCAAATACCAGATCTGGACAATTAAGACATTCCTCAAAAGTCCACGGCAACCGTGTCACGTTGAATGTCGCAACCCCGCTATCAAAGTAGTTCTCTTTTACCGCAATAGCGCGAATTGTCGCGCTCCCCACGACGTTGAAAGCACCATTATACGCAAGCGAGTTTACGGTAGGACTCGAACCATCTATTGTATAGTAAATTGACGCGCCGTTACCTGCGGTAATAGACACAGAGGTTGATTCTGCCTCATATGTTTCTGGAGCGACTATGGTAGGTAAGGAAAGCGTGTTAGCAACCCAAACTGCCGTTAGCGAAATCTGCGTCTCGCCATTTAATATTTCTGTACTTGTTATAACTTTCCCTGGTTGATATGTATTAACGCCATCGCTCCAACCTGAAAAAGTGTGCTTGGCCTTTGTTAGTGTACTACATCCCGGCAACGTTACACCATCATCGTCCGCGTAGAAAGAAATCTCATCCGGCGATGCGCCGTCAGTCCCTTCACCGCCACTGAACGAAATCGTCATGCGTGGTGCAACGACAACTTGCTTTATCCATCCGCAGTCCTCGCCAGCAGAGCCCTCCGCATCCTTTTGGTATGTCCAGCGGAACTCATGGTCTCCGCTGCCAGTAACTTCGTAGGATTTTGACTGCCAATCCGTTTCACCGCAGATCAAGTCCTGTTGTACGCCGTCGATCAAAAATGAAAGGAAATCGTAAACCTTACCCTTAAGGATTGGTTCACATGAGCATTTCCACTTAAAAGACACACGGCAACCGTTTGAACAGCCAGCAACAAGACTTTTGGAAGAATTGTCCGATGTCGTCAACCTCTCCTCAAAGAATTTCATGGTTTCATCATAATAGATAATCTGTAAATTAGAGGACTTTACGAAATAAGAAAAATTAACAGGCAGATTTCCTATGAAGCTTTTCGGCAAATAAGCGGTATTCAAGGAAGAACAGCCTCCAAGGGTCTCCGAACCAAGTGCATTGACACCTAAAGGTATTTTTATTTGCTTCAACCCACTGCACCCATAGAACGCATAAGATCCGATGCTTGTTATGCTGTCTGGAATCGTAATGCTTGTTAGACTACTGCAATCGCAAAACGCAGCATATCCTATTGTGGTACCATCGGTGACTGTTATGGAGCTCAACCCCTTTGGCATCTTGAATGTGAAGGTTTTTTCATAGCCATAGTCGTTCAGATAACGTTGAGTCGCTAAATAATGAACGGCCGTTGCTGATTCTGATGACTCGCCAAATATGTAGCCCAAGGTAGCATTTTTCGTTGTGGTTTTTCCACGCGAATATCCGATAAACGGCAATGTCATGCTCTTCAAGCCTGTACAATTTCCGAATGCTGCATCCCCGATATATTGCACACTATTTGGAACCCGGGGGGAATGCGTCGAACGGCGTGTCGGCCGCTGGAACGTCCGGGCGCTCGCGAAGATACGACATGAACGCCTCGCGCATGAAATACACGCCCCGGCGGTCGATCTTCGCGTCAACCTTCAAACCCGCCAGAACCTCGCAGCACTGGATGATCGTCTTGACGACCGACATTCGGTTGACGAACACAAAATCACGGAATGTCTCGCGGAAATGATACTCCGGGTAGGGAACGCCATGACTGTTGACATGGACCATCGTCCCCAATTCCTCCGGCTCTGGATCGGGGAATTTCTCGGTTATCTCCAGGAGCTTCCTGACGAAGCAGATGCCGTTGGCCTCGTTGATCTTCTTTCGACGCGTTCCTGCCATGACGATTCCCCGGACGGAAGATCAGCGCAATCCAATCCCCTGGAATTCGCGATTCCCCTTCTTGATCTCGGCAAGCTCCGTTTCAACGGCCTTGTCGTAATCCGGACGCTTGCGCTCCTCTTCGGAACAGGACTTGCAGATGCACTGCTTGTTGAACCTGGACATCGTCCGGCTGTCACCCAGGACGGCCCCACAACGATCACACTTCTCCTGCGAGTAGAACTTTTCCATCTGGACCTCCTTATGCGGCAAATGCGGCGATGCGATCACGCACGTCAACGTTGAACCGATATGTCACGTGATACGGTGCGCAGGTGTTCGGAATCGTCTCACCGAACCTTGTCAGCGTCCCAGACTTCGCATTCGGCGTTGCGCCGAATTCTTCTTTGATGAAGGACAGGCACCGGGAGAATGCTTCTTTCTCATCGCTGGCAGCAATCGGACACCCCCCGAATTTTTCGACGAACAACGAGGCAACGCCATCCTGCGAGATGGCTACGGCACAAATCCATCCGTCCTTCTCGCATGCATCCTCGAGCATCTTCTCGATGCCGCGCTCGAAGCGACACATCATTTCCATATTCTCCATACGTTGTTGGGCATCATATTTAACGGATTTTGCTTCATAAATTTGATACCTCATTTTTTTGATTATTTGATGTGTCCATATTATCCAGCCCTATACGATGGGCTGTTATCAAATTGTTATCGGTGGTGATAACGGGGGGTAGCAGGGTTGTTGTTTTCTCTGGTGGTTTACAACTACATTTTACCACGAAAGGCAGGGAAATGCAATAACCATCCTTGCTGTGGCGTATCAAGGAATCTTACTGAACATATGGCGCACCTTATCCAAACGGCTGTTTGGACGACGGGGCTGGATGATTGGCTCGCCGACAGTGGCCTGATACCCTTTCAGTTCCGTCAGGCACACACTCCGCCCGTTGGTGTAAAAGGCCAAATCAGTACGGTATGCCTGTATGCAACGGGCGGGAATCTCGCCAGTAAAGACAACTTCATCCTTTTTTATCTGGGCCGTTTCGATGGTGGCACAATATTTCGGCGCATCATGATAAGCCCTGGAAAGGTATTCCTGGGGCGCATAGAGGGTGAAGGAGAGATAAGGTTCCAGCAACTGCGTCCCAGATTTCTTCAATGCCTGTTCCAATACAATCGGGGCCAATGAGCGGAAGTCCGCCGGCGTACTGACCGGGCTATAGTAAAGTCCGTATTCAAAGCAAATCTTACAGTCCGTTACGTTCCAGCCACACAAGCCTTGCCCCAAACCGTAACGGATACCATCCATGACAGCGTTTTGAAAACTCTGGTTCAGGTATCCCAGGGAAACCCGGCTCTCGTATTTTACACCGGAGCCAAGCGGGAGCGGTGTAACAGACAGTCCGATAGATGCCCAAAACGGGTTAGGCGGCACCTCGATATGGATGGTGTGACTGGCCACTTTGAGCGGCCGCTCTAAATAAATGACGGTGGGTTCCTTCACTGCTGTTTCAATCTTGTATTTTTCCGTCAGCAAAGCGGAAACAACCTCCAACTGCATCCGACCCAAAAAAGAAAGAATGATCTCATGGGTGGTGGAATCCACCTCGTAGTGCAAAAGCGGGTCAGTATCCGCAATTTGCGTAAGAGCGTCCAGCAACCGGTCTCTTTGCTCTGCCGTTTTTGGCGTAATCGTCGTCCGCAGCATAGGGAAGGGAACATCACTCCACATTTCACGAGGAAGTTGGGTTTTGTCCCCCAATATATCGTTTAATCTCAAGCTGTCGCTGGGAAGGATGACAATTTCGCCCTTATGGGCGGTATCTGTCCGAACAATCTCCCCTTTGGATGGAATACGCATCTCTGTGATTTTCAGCTTTTCTCTCCCGGCTAGGGCCACCGTATCCCGCAGACGCAGCGTTCCGCTGTATAGCCGCAGATAGACAAGCCTCTGGCCGCAATCTGTATACTCCACCTTAAAAACTCTACCGCACAGGGCGGCGCTCCCCTGTTCCTTGGTCGATTGGAACAGCCCTATCACCGCATCCATCAACTGTTGAATGCCAAGGCCGTTTTTGGCGCTACCATGATAGACCGGGAGCAGGGAGGCGTCTTGAACTCGCCGCTGTTCTTCTTGCGCAAGTTCTTTCTGACTGATTGATTCTCCTGCGATATACTTTGCCAATAACTCATCGTTATTTTCGATGACCGAATCCCACACCTCTGCACTAGTGTTTTCTGTCAGAGTTATTTTCGAGGACAGCGACACTGTCTGCTTGATGATAATATCAGCGGAGAGCTTATCCCGAACAGACTGATATACGCTCTCCAAATCAATGCCAACCTGGTCGATCTTGTTGATAAAGATAATGGTGGGGATGTTCAATTTCCGTAGGGCATGGAACAGAACACGGGTCTGGGCCTGCACGCCATCTTTAGCGGAGAGCACCAAGATGGCCCCGTCCAAAACAGCCAGAGAGCGGTATACCTCTGCCAAGAAATCCATGTGGCCGGGAGTATCCACAATATTGACTTTACAACTGTGCCACTGGAAAGAAGTGACTGCCGTTTGAATGGTAATTCCACGCTGCCGCTCCAAAAACATAGTGTCCGTTCTCGTTGTCCCTTTTTCGACGCTCCCCGGCTCTGAAATGGTTCCGCTGGCATACAGCAGGCTTTCTGTCAGTGTCGTCTTGCCCGCATCTACATGGGCAAGAATCCCGATATTGATAATGTTCATGTCTGATCATTCTCCCTCATTTGACAGCTGTTGAAATACCGATTCATGGCAAGTGGAATATACCCTTATCCCATTCTCGGACGAAACGATGTCCTCATCGACAACCTCTATGTTCGTCAACTCCTCAGACTGTAGACAAGACAACAGCTTCGACCTTGCCTTCGCACTGCATGGGCGTCCAATGACATCAACGGCGACCGTGAACTTACCATCCTCGGAATACGTAAGGACTTCTATAACCTCGCCCTCAAGGGATGTCCCCTTGAAGCTGCATCCCCGATATATTGCACACTATTTGGAACTACTATGCCCTTAAGGCTGTTGCAGTTATAAAAAGCATGCGACCCGATAGATGTTACACTGTTTGGTATTGTTATGCTTGTTAATGCGGTGCAGCCACTGAATGCGCTCAAGTCAATTGTTGTAACTCGTGTTCCTATTGTTACACTCGACAATTTGCTACAGCCGTAGAATGCAGAACTCCCGATGCGTGTCACGTAGTTTGGAATTGTAACGCTTGACAGTTTGCTGCAACCGCTAAATGCGCTTGACCCGATGCTTGTCACGCCGCTACCAATTGTCACACTCGTCATACCACTACATCCCTTGAAAGCACGATCTCCGATGCTGGTAATGCTCGACGGTATCTTTACGCTTGTTAGTTTGGTGCAGGTTTGAAAAGAAAAATCTCCAATGGCTGTGACTGAATATCCGCCAAGTTGTGACGGAATGGTTATCGCCCCAGATGTTGATGACGGGATGGCCGTACTGGACGTGGGTTCAGACGTGGCATATTCAGGAATGCCACCGATGGTGGCTTTCCTGTTTGAAACAGTATATTGCCACACCACGCCATTTACGTTTTGAGAAAGAGCGAATGACGGTAGCGCATACAACATTATCACTGCGAAGACGGCAGAATTGATCTTTGAGGTTTTCATAGCGGTTGTCCTTTCAGTTGCCACTGTTGAATATGTGTGTGTGAGGGGGCTCAATTACGTCCATGTAAAGTTCTTGGATTTGCAATTCATACTTCTTGTCATCTGGCACGGCTTCTGCAAATAGACATTTGTTGTGTCTTCGCCGTATGCCTTTCGCCCATGCAATTCTCGTCGAAACGGGGACACTGCGTCCAAAAATCATTCTCGTTATCGCCCCGTCGGGGATGTCAGACACAAGGATGTACCCGCCTTTGCCTTTGGTGCATACAATGAAATCGGCCATTGGAGGGACGATTAGCCGCCATTCTTTTTCGTAATGCCATTCATGGCCTTTCTTTGCAAGAAATGCCCTTGCACGTTTTTGGTATTCAGGATCGTTGTCCTTCTGATTGTCATGCGGTAACGGGAATCTCTCCCTGTCCTCATCTGGCTTTGCGTAGGAGACTTTCCTTAAGCAATCAATCTTCTGAAGATGTGCCCTGTCAAATTCAAGACATACCCCCGTATAGTTTTCGGCATAGTGACTCCACATCAAAACATTTTTCTCGTCCTCAGTGAATGATACAAACGATGCAATATGCGAGACTCTCTTTTGAGCACCACGTGCATCGAAAAAACCATCAAGAATCTGCGTTTGCTCTGGGCTGAATTCTGGGTAGGATTCTTTGACTGCTACCAAATCCCATCCGCTCGCTAGTGCCTCAAACGGGTCGTTTTCTTCGCATGGAACAGCCCATTTAAGAGTGTTGTGCGCAATCACATTTTCTATGGCTGCTGCCGAGTAATACTTGAAGAGAGGTTCTTGTAGCCTTTCTTTTTTGTCAGACAAAGTATCGTTGCTGAGTTCCATTGTTTTTTCATGCCTCATTTTCTTTAACATCGCAAGGATTGGGCGTGTCCTTGTTCTGTGTCGCTTCGCTTGCGCAGCAGTCGCTGACACGAATTGAGGGCAAAATAAAACCTCTCTTCGTGTCTCGATGGAGGCTGTGAGAATGGCCTTGTTGGAAACACGAAGAGAGGCGAAACGCTGTAGCGTTTTCCTCTGCAAGATGTCG
This sequence comes from Kiritimatiellia bacterium, assembly GCA_045630425.1. GTDB lineage: Bacteria > Verrucomicrobiota > Kiritimatiellia > RFP12 > UBA1067 > UBA1067. The sequence continues at coordinate 28,186 of JAZQTB010000001.1, forward strand.
TCCAACTTGAAACTTCTCACATTTCCATCGACGATCGCTTTGCAGTTGTTGCAAATTGTTATGGTGACGAAGCGGTTGCTCCGTCCTATGTCCGTTTTACTGAGTTATTGAGTTCTTCCTTTCATTGTTCAGTTCTGCGGGTTTTGAAAATTATATCTTCGCCAAGATGTCCGGGATATTGGACTTATCAAGCGATGAAAATGCGAAACACTTCTTTCCAAGATGGTTCAGCGACGCGCCCACGTGAATCAGCGTCGTTTTGTCGATAATGAGAAAACGGTCGTGGAAGCGGTCTGAAACCTTGACTGTGAGCGAGTTCGCATACTGCGCATTGAACTGCTCGACATCGACATTGTGAAGCAGCTTACTGCGCGAATTCTTGACAACGACAACTTCAACGTCTTTTCTCTTCTGTGCGATGAGCGGCAAAACCGAATCTGCAAAATACGGGTCGATGACAATCAGTTCCTTCTTCGCCATGCGCACGAACTTCTTCATCTGCTCAAACGCATCGTAGACCTGCCCATCAAAGAATACTTTTTGTGGCGGAAATTTCTTATCCTGCATCGCGTCAAGAATTAACTTAAAGCGTTCCTCGTTACGTTCTTGATTAGCATCGTTCTTCGCTTGGTCAGCAATCTGCCGCCTGTCTGTTGCCTCTATTCTTGCAAGAAGTGGCGCAATGGATGCAAGAGCTTTGCGCATAGCCACAAAGGTACGCATAATCGCTACATTGACTTCTACGGCTCTTTCACTCTTCAGGACGCTTGATAGCATCGCCACGCCTTGTTCTGTAAAAGCCAATACGCCATATCTATCTCCACCGCGTTTTGAGGTGACATTTTGGCACCTCAAAACATTTGCCTCTTCAGGAGATAAGTGCAAAACAAAATCGGAAGGAAATCTGTTTGCGTTTCTCTTAACTTGTCTATGAAGGTATTTCACTTCAACATCATACAACGGAGCTAAATCGCTAGACAAAATAACCTGAACGCCGCGAATCGTGAAGATTCGCGAACGTATCAAATCGGAGTTTGATAATTCCTGTATGGCCAGTTCGTTCATATCCTATAAGATTCTCGTCAGAAAACGTCTGAATTATATCATTTTTGCGCCGATAATCATAGGGGGATGAAATTTTTTGTTGCGTTGGCGCTCGTCCGTGTGACTTCCAAAAGTAAACGAATGTAATTCGTTCGTTTAACCTAAATTCGGCAGTTGGATGCTGAATTTAGGTTTACATTACATTTCCAGACGATACGTATGACGGAAAGACCAAAACGGAAGCCGTTTATGACCTCGTCGCAGATGAGAAGTGATATTCCTGGAGTGTACGAACCCCGGTGCCGCCGATGGAACCCTCTTCCGCAAGAGCCCGCACCGCCGCCCGGAATCCGTCGAGCGTGGTCGTCAGCGGCACTCCCGCCGCGACGGCACCGGACCTCAGACGCGCGCTGTCCTCCGTCGCCTCGTTCCCGTTCCCTGCCGTGCAGACCACCCACTTCACCTCGCCTCTGCGCAGGAGATCAAGCGCATTCGGCCTTCCCCGAGAAATGCGGAATATCGCCTTCGACTCGACACCCGACTCCCAAAGACGCGTCGATGTGCCGCACGTCGCATAGACGCCGAAACCGAGCCGCGAAAGTTCCCGAACGACTTCCGCACCGGCATCTTTGTCCTCATCCCGGAGCGACACAAACACTTCGCCGCTTTTCGGCAACGGGCTCCCCGCCGCGATCTGGCTCTTGAAATAGGCGATCGCCGGATCCTCGTCAATAGACATCACCTCGCCCGTCGACTTCATCTCCGGCGTAAGCGACACTTCCGCACCCAGGAATTTGACGAACGGGAACACCGCCTCCTTCACCGATGAATAAGCGGGGATTACCTCCTGCGTGAACCCGATATCCGCGAGCTTCTCCCCGACCATGCACCGCGCGGCGATATCCGCGAGCGGCACGCCTATCGCCTTGGATACGAATGGAACGGTGCGCGACGCACGCGGATTCACCTCAATCATCCATACGGTCTGGAAAATGTCCGTGGGTTTCTCAGTCCGATCATTCAATTCATTTTGCGTGACGGCCAGCTGGATATTCATCAGACCGACAATGTGAAGGCGTTTGGCAAACTCGCGGGCGATGCGCTTCACCTCCTGAATCGTCCCGGGCGCGAGCGAGCGCGGCGGCGTGACAGCCGCGGCATCTCCCGAATGGCAGCCCGCCGCTTCCACATGTTCGAGGATCGCGCCGATGACCGTGGTCGTGCCGTCAGAAACGCAATCGACGTCAAGCTCGATCGCGTGCTCAAGGAACTTGTCAATCAGAATCGGCCTGCCCTCGGATGCCGCAACCGCTTCGCCGACATACCTGTCGAGCTCATCTTCCGTCGCCACGATCGCCATACCGCGTCCGCCCAGGACAAAACTCGGACGCACCAGCACCGGATAACCGATTTCCGCCGCGATCCGATGCGCATCGTCAACAGAACGGGCAATGCCGCTCGCAGGCTGCCTGACCCCGACCTCATCAACCAGACGCTTGAAGAAGTCACGGTCCTCGGCGAGATCAATATCGTCCGGAGACGTGCCGACAATCCGCGCTCCGGCCGCCTTGAGACGCTGCGCTAGATTGAGCGGGGTCTGTCCGCCGTACTGCACGATCACCCCTTCACACCGCTCGCGGTCGTAGATTTCCATCACGTCCTCGAACGTAAGCGGCTCGAAGTACAGCCGGTCGGACGTATCGTAATCGGTCGAAACGGTCTCGGGATTGGAATTCACCATCACGACTTCGTACCCGCGCGCCCTAAGCGCGAATGCCGCATGACAGCAGCACCAGTCGAACTCGATGCCCTGCCCGATGCGGTTGGGCCCGCCGCCGAGCACCATAATCCGTTTCGGCGAATCGGACAACGGAAAATCGACGGGCGATTGCGAAGCGCGACCGGGCTTGGAGTCCTCGTATTTGTAGTAACTGTAGTAGTACGGCGTTTTCGCCTTGAACTCGCCGGCGCAGGTATCTACCTCGCCGAAGACGGGACGAATCCCCGCCGCAAGGCGTTTCGCCCGCAGCGTCGATTCAGCGCATCCGACGAGCGCGGCGATCTCCTTGTCCGAAAAACCAAACACCTTCGCCTGGCGCAGGACATCCTCCGACAAGCCATCCGGACCTCCCGAACGTCTCAAACTTTCTCTATACGCCTCAATCTCATCAAGCTGGCGTCTGAACCACGGATCGTATGTCCTCTCATCGTGATACCTGAGAGGCGCCTCCAGCGAGCGCACCGCCTTCAGATACGCCTGTTTGAACGTGCGCCCGATCGCCATGACCTCGCCGACCGCCTTCATCTGGGTTCCGAGCGCGGTGGAGGCTCCCGGGAACTTTTCGAAGGCGAAACGGGGAATTTTCACAACCACATAATCCAGCGACGGCTCAAACGAGGCAAGCGTCTCGCCCGTAATGTCGTTCCTGATCTCGTCCAGCGTGTATCCGACCGCCAGCAGCGCGGCTATCTTGGCGATCGGAAAACCCGTGGCCTTCGACGCGAGCGCGGACGAGCGCGACACGCGCGGATTCATCTCGATGATGATGCGGCGCCCTGTCCCGGGATCGACCGCCCATTGCACGTTAGACCCTCCCGTTGCGATGCCGATTTTCCTGAGAACGGCGATTGAGTCGTCCCGCATCGCCTGATACTCACGGTCTGTCAGCGTCTGAATCGGCGCAACCGTGATCGAATCCCCCGTGTGGACGCCCATCGGATCCATGTTCTCGATGGAACAGACGATGACGGCGTTCCCCGCCTTGTCCGCCATCACCTCCATCTCGAATTCCTTCCAGCCGATGAGCGACTCCTCAATGAGAACCTCGTGATTGAGCGAGGCCTCAAGACCACCCGTTACAATGTGTGCGAACTCGTCTTCGTCATGCGCGATGCCGCCCCCCGTGCCGCCAAGGGTGAAGCCGGGACGGACGATCAGCGGCCAGGTGCCGATTGTCTCGGCGACGGCCTTCGCCTCCTCAAAAGTATGGGCGCTGCCGGACTTCGGCATATCGAGTCCGAGATCCTTCATCGCCGCCTTGAAGAGCTGACGATCTTCGGCCCGGGCGATCGCCTCGGCCTGCGCACCGATCAGTTCGACACGGTAGCGCCGAAGAATACCCGCCCTGTCGAGTTCCATCGAGAGATTCAGCGCGGTCTGTCCGCCGAGTGTCGGCAGGAGCGCATCCGGACGTTCACGGCGGATGATCTCATGCAGCGCATCGACGGTCAGCGGCTCGATGTACGTGCGATCGGCGCGGTCCGGATCGGTCATCACCGTCGCCGGATTCGAATTCACGAGCACGATCTCGTACCCCTCATTCTTCAGCGCCTTGACGGCCTGCACGCCCGAATAGTCGAATTCGCAGCCCTGCCCGATGACAATCGGCCCCGCGCCGATGATCAGAATCTTATGGATATCGGTTCGTTTCATGAAACCCTCACTTTCCGTTCCTGCTTTGCCCGAGCGCCGCGCGGACCAGTCCGTCGAACAGCGGATGAGGTTCGGTCGGACGGGACTTGAACTCCGGATGGAACTGACAGGCGATGAAATACGGATGTCCGGGCAGTTCCACGATCTCAACCAGCTTGCCGTCAGGGGACGTGCCCGAGACCTTGAGACCGGCCCTCTCCAACGCTTTGCATCCTTCGGAATCGCGGTTCAGCTCATAACGATGACGATGGCGCTCGGAAATCAGAATCCCGGACGGTTTGGGATGTCCGGGGCCGTACAACCCGGCCGCCAGCGTATCCGGTTTCACTATGCAAGGATAGGCTCCGAGACGCATCGTGCCGCCCTTCTCCGCAACATGTTTCTGCTCGGCCATAAGATCGATGACCGGATGCGCCGTCGTTTCGTCGAACTCCGTCGAATCCGCATCCTTCCATCCCACGACATCGCGCGCGAATTCAATGGCCGCACACTGCATTCCGAGACATATCCCGAGGAACGGTACGCGGCGTTCGCGCGCATACCGGATTGCCGCGATCTTGCCGCCCACGCCACGGCTGCCGAACCCGCCCGGAACGAGAATGCCGTCAACGCCCTTGAAAAGTTCTTCCGTCCGCGATTCCTCATCCGCCTCAAGCTCTTCGGCCTCTATGCACTTGACATGCACCTTGCTGCCGTGCGCCATACCGGCATGGTGCAGCGCCTCGTGAACGGACTTGTATGCATCGCGAACGGCGGTGTACTTGCCGACCAACGCTATCGTGCACCCCCTCTTCGCCTGCGTCGCCTTCTTCACCAGCGTATCCCAGACCGTGTGCCTGATCGGCCGGATGTCCAGGCTGAGCTGCTTAAGGATCTCTTCATCCAGATGCTGCATGTGCAGTTCACGGGGAATCGCGTAGACGGAATCCGTCACGTCCCTCTCTTCGATAACCCGTTCGGGCCTCACGTTGCAGAAGAGCGCGAGTTTCTCGAGATGCTCATTCGGGATCGTCATTTCCGTACGGCAGACAAGGATATCGGGAATGATGCCGATCGCGCGGAGCTGGCCTACCGAATGCTGCGAGGGTTTGGTCTTCAGTTCCCCCGCGGCCTTCAGGTACGGTACAAGCGTCAGATGGACGAAACAGGTGTTGTCGAAGCCCTCCTCGAAGCGGAACTGCCGCGCCGCCTCGAGAAACGGCAGTGACTCGATGTCGCCCGACACGCCTCCGATCTCGCAGAGGACGATATCGCAGTCGTGTGCGCCCGCCGAACGGATCGCCGCCTTGATCTCGTCCGTGATGTGCGGCACCACCTGAACCGTTCCGCCCAGGTAACCGCCCGCGCGCTCCCGCGCGAGCACGGACGAATATATCCGGCCCGAAGTATAGTTGGACGCCTTTGAACATACAACCCCCGCGAAGCGTTCGTAATGTCCGAGATCAAGATCCGTCTCCGCGCCATCGTCGGTCACGAACACCTCACCGTGCTGACAAGGGTTCATCGTCCCCGGATCGACATTGAGATAGGGATCAAGCTTCTGCATGAAAACCCTGTAGCCGCGGCTCTTCAGCAGGAGCGCAAGGGACGCCGCGGTAACCCCCTTGCCCAGACTCGAAACCACTCCGCCGGTGATAAAAACGTATTTGACATGCCTTTTCATACCCTTCTCCAACTCTTCACTTTTCACTCTTCACTATTAGCTTTCGGAATTCCTCGAAGAGGTATTCCGAATCGTGCGGACCGGGACATGATTCCGGATGATACTGGACGGAAAACGCCGGCAACGTCCGGTGCCTGACACCCTCAATCGAACCGTCATTCAGATTGACATGCGTAATTTCGAGGCAATCGGGAACGGAATCCGGAAGAACCGCGAAATTGTGGTTCTGGCTTGTGATCTCGACGTGTCCCGTCTTCTGATTCCGGACCGGATGGTTGCAGCCGTGATGTCCGAATGTCAGCCGTCCCGTCTTCGCGCCGCAGGCAAGCGACAGAAGCTGATGTCCGAGGCAGATGCCGAAAACGGGGATTGCCGAACCGCCTGAACCGCCGGACTCTACGATCGACCGGTCATAGTCGAGAATCTCGCGGATGTTCTCAATCGCATACCGCAGCGCCGCCGGATCGGCCGGACCGTTCGAGAGAAAGACACCATCGGGCTTCATCGCCAGAACTTCGGCGGCCGGCGTCCCCGCCGGAACAACCGTCACGCGGGCGAAGTTGGCGAGCGAACGCAGGATATTCGTCTTAATGCCGAAATCGTAGGCTATGACATGAAGCATCGCGTGAATTTTGCAAGCGAACGGATAACACTGCCTGCATGTCACTTTCGCCGCATAGTCCTGTCCGTCGAGCCCTTCCCAGGAACGCGCCTTGGCGACCGCCTCGGATTCGGAGACTTCTCCTGACAGGCACATGTACGCTTTTTGATTTCCGTGATCTCTCAGGTGTATCGTGAGAGCGCGCGTATCCACGCCGCAGATTCCGGGAACGCCGTTCGCCTTGAGATATTCATCGAGCGACCGATCGGAGCGAAAATTGGACGGCTGCGTATAATCACCGATTACCAGACCGGAAAGAAACAGTCCGCGCGACTCTACGTCTTCGCGGTTCACTCCGTAATTGCCGACTTCGGCAACGGTCAGAGTGACGAACTGTCCGGCGTAGGAAGGATCGGTAAGGATCTCCTGATAGCCGCACATACCCGTATTGAAGACGACCTCACCGCATCGTTCAACGGACGCGCCAAAGGCGACTCCGTGGAATACCGTCCCGTCCTCCAGCGCGAGGAACGCCTTGCGTTCGCGCTGCGCCTTCCATCTTTCTTCAAATGCTTCAATCGACATCGCTATACCTCCGGCTGTTTTCTCCGCCTTTTTCTCAGTAGCTTCTTTCATTACGGTTTTCCAGATAGTTCTTGAGCGCCGCCTTGAGAACGCGCTCTCCTCCCGCCGTCGGATAGTGTCCGGTGAAATACCAGTCTCCGGTCGAATTCGGGCAACATGAATGCATGGCATCGACCGTCTGGAAAATCACATCGACCCTGGCCCTCATTCCCGAAGGCGTGATCAGGCGCGCGATCTCCTCCGAAAGCTCCTCCTGCGAATGCCGCGCATAGAGTGTGCGGATGTCGGCTTTCAGCCACTCTCCGCGATCCGTCTCCGTCCTCTTTTCGAGATTGACCAGCGCCTTAAAGGCGATAAGTTCACCCAAGGTCGACATGTCTATGCCGTAGCAGTCGGGATAGCAGATCGGCGGAGCCGACGATGCGACGATAATGCGGCGCGGCCCGAGACGGTCCAGCATCGGCAGAATCGCGTTCTTCATCGTGTTGCCACGGACGATCGAATCGTCCAGGACGACCAGCGTGTCCGTCCCGGGACGAACAAGCCCGTAGGTGACATCGTAGACATGCTGATAGAACTCCCGCCGCGCCGCCGCATCGGCGATGAACGTGCGGAATTTCGCGTCCTTGACCGCGATCTGTCCGAATCGGACGGGGTGTCCCTCGGCAAGACCCTCCGTCCAGAGCGCTTCCAGCAGTCCGTGGAACGCAACCTGCGCCGAATTGGGGATGTAGCTGAAGAAGGTATTCTCGAGATCGCCGCCGACGGCGTCTAAAAGCGGCTTCGCCAGCGCCGCCCCCAGCGCTTTCCGTTCGCGATGGATATCCGAATCATTCGCCCGGGAGAAATATATCCGTTCAAAGACGCATTCGCGCCGTTCCGCAGGATCGAGAATCTTCACAAAGTCTATCTCTCCGTCCGGAGCGATGACCATCGCCTCGCCCGGAACGAGTTCCCTGACCTCCTCCGGCATGAGATTGAATGCCGCCTGGATCGCCGATCTTTCCGAGGCGACGACCGCGACTTCGTCATCGACGTGAAAATATCCCGGACGGATGCCGTGCCCGTCGCGGACGGCAAAGCTCCAGCCGTCACCGGTCATCCCGCACAGCGTGTACGCACCGTCAAGGCGGGGAAGAAGTTTCTTCAGGGCGGCAACGAGAATCTCTCCTCTCCGTTGCTCGCCCCCATCTTCCCTCTCCTTCTCCTCCCGCAGCATGCAGGAAGCCAACCACTCGCAGATGAGATATCCGTCCGCGGTCGATTCCGGAAACTCCCCGGCATCGACATACGCGTCAAACAGCTCTCGGGTGTTGGTCAGATTGAAATTGCCGGCCAGGAACAGCATCCGTTCGAGGCGCGCGGCCTTGTGCACGAACGGATGGCAGAACCCGACGTCTCCCTTCCCGTAGGTCGCATAGCGCAGATGTCCGAGAAACACCGTCTCGTTCATCCGGCGGCGCTTCGCCAGCAGAGACAGCAAATCCGCGAGGGGGCGCTCCGACGCGGACTTTAGTTCGTTATAGGCGGGTTTTCCGGCTTCGGGCGACAATGCAAGCGTCACCGCCCCCGCTCCATCCTGTCCCCGATTGTGCTGTTTCTCAAGGAGCAGGGAAAGCTTGGTGCCTCCGAAGTCGACGCACCCGCATTTCTCCGCCTGTTCGGCGGCGCTTCTGCGAAGCCGCAGGAGCGCCACCGCGCATTCATGTCTGATTTCGTCGGACATCTCAGTACACGAAAAGCATTTCGCGATATTTAGGAAGCGGCCACTTGTCGTCCGCCACGATGCGTTCAAGCGCATCCACTTCCTTGCGCAGGGAAGCCATCCAGGTGACGGCCGCCTCGGGCTCGGAATTACGGACGGCGTCTTCGAGACAGACTACGCAGTCCCTGACCGCCGTCATGCCCTCCGCCAACCGGACGACTTCGTCGTGCAGAAGGTCGATCGCGCACTTGACGTTGCTGGCGTCGGTCTCGTTGTACGCGCTTATCGCCTCGCGGTATTCCTGCCGGGCCGAGGGAAGGATCATCGTCTTGACCATATCGACGGCGCAGTTCGCCTCGATAAGCACCTTGGCGGAATACTCCTCCCTGGCGATTTCATAGCGCGATTCCATTTCCCTGGCGCTGAACACCCCTGCCTTCTCGAACACGGCAATGTTCTCCTTGCGGGTATAGGCCTCAAGCGCCTCCAATGTCGTGGCGGCATTGGGTAGCCCCCGCTTCGCGGCCTCCCGAAGCCAATCCGACCTGTAACCGTCACCGTTGAAGAGGACACGCTTGTGGGTTCTGACGATATCCTGCAGGATCTTCTGCAAGGCGGAATGGAACGCCTCGGTGTGCTCGCCCTCCTTCGCCTTGCCGACAGTGCCGGACTTTTCGAGTTCTCCTGCGATGCGGTTCATCGCCTCGGCGACGACCGTATTGAGAACGACGTTCGGGCCCGAGCAGGAAGCGGACGAACCGGGCGCGCGGAACTCGAACTTGTTGCCGGTGAAGGCGAAAGGCGAAGTGCGGTTGCGGTCCGTAGCATCCTTCGGAAGCGACGGAAGCGTATCGACGCCGATCTTCATCGAGCCGGCGTGCCTCGAGCTCTTCGGCTCACCCTTCTCAAGCTGGGCGACTACGTCGGCAAGCTGATCGCCGAGATAGATCGACATCACCGCGGGCGGCGCCTCGTTGGCGCCCAGACGATGGTCGTTGCCGGCGGTGGCGACGGATGCGCGGATGAGGTCCGCGTGCTTGTCGACCGCCTCGATGACCGCACAGAGCGTCGTCAGGAAGATCGCGTTCTGATGCGGATCGTTGCCGGGATTCAGCAGATTCACGCCTCCATACGAGACCGACCAGTTGTTGTGCTTGCCGGATCCGTTGATGCCCGCGAACGGCTTTTCGTGCAGCAGACAGACGAGCCCGTTGCGCTCCGCGACCTGACGGAGCACCTCCATCACCAGCATGTTGTGATCACAGCTGAGATTCAGCTCCTCGAACATCGGCGCCAGCTCGAACTGGGCGGGGGCAACCTCGTTGTGACGGGTCTTCGCCGGGATGCCCAGACTCCAGAGTTCCTTCTCGACTTCATTCATAAAGTTAAGTACGCGCATCTTGATCACGCCGAAATAGTGGTCCTCGAGCTGCTGGTGCTTCGCGGACGGAGCGCCGAACAGCGTACGGCCGGTCATCACCAGATCGGGACGCTGCAGGTAGAACGCCTTGTCGACGAGAAAATACTCCTGCTCGGGTCCGAGTGTGATCGTTACCTTCTCATCGCCCTTGCCGAAGCAATGCATCAGACGCCTGGTCGCAGCGGAAAGCGCCTGCATCGAACGGAGAAGCGGGGTCTTCTTGTCTAACGCCTCGCCTGTATACGCGCAGAAAGCGGTCGGGACGCACAGCGTTGCGCCGTTGCCGTGCCGCTTGATGAACGCGGGCGAAGTCGGATCCCACGCCGTGTAACCGCGCGCCTCGAAAGTGGAGCGGATTCCGCCGGACGGAAAGCTTGAGGCATCCGGTTCGCCCACGATCAGATTCTTGCCGGAGAACGCCATAATCGGTTTGCCGTCCTTCAATTCAAGGAACGAATCATGCTTCTCGGCCGTCGAGCCGGTCAGCGGAAGGAACCAGTGCGTATAATGCGTAGCACCCCGGTCCATCGCCCAGTGGCGCATGGCGTGCGCAACCTCTCCGGCAATGGAAGGATCGAGAGGAGCTCCATCGTCTATCGTCTGCATCAGCTTCTTCCAGATCTCCTTCGACAGATACTCACGCATCGTCTCTCGCGTGAAGACATCCTCGGCAAAACCGATTTCCTTTATACCTTCAGGTGCGCACGGGGCATCGGTCTTGAGCCCCGCAACTTTCTTCGTGGCGGCCACTCGGGCGCAGTTGCTCATTTTGCACTTTCCTTTCCTTGATGCCGCCACGGACCTTCCGCGACGGCGTTCGCATAACCATAAGCAAACTCCGTGCCAATGTCCTCAAAACGCCTTCCAGTCCAAAAATCCTTACACTCTATGTAACACCCCGTCCTCCCTGTTTCATGAGTTGTACAATCAGCGGGCAAATATGGCTCTTACACGATATTGGCACGGTATTTGCTGTATGTATTAGCAAAGGAGTAACATTATGCAAAAACAACGGAACCTGGGAATGTACAGGCGAGAATTCGAACACGATGCGTGCGGAGTAGGACTCATTGCCGATCTCGACAACATCCCATCCCATAGGATCGTCGCGAACGGACTTACCGTACTGAAACGCCTTATGCACCGGGGCGCCGTTGGAAACGATCCCGAAACCGGCGACGGAGCGGGCATGCTCGTGCAGATTCCGGACGCCTTTTTTCGCAGGCATGTCGGGAATCTGCCTCCGGCCGGGGAATATGCCGTTGCGATGATCTTCGACGGCTGCGGCGAAGAGCCGATAATCGAAAGCATAATAAAGGAACGCGGAGCCGAGACAATCGCCTGGCGAGACGTTCCGGTTGATCCGGATGCGATCGGACGCACGGCCAGATCCACCATGCCGCGCATTCGGCAGCTGTTCGTCAAGGGAACCGACGAGCGCGGAGCTTTCGTACTTCGCCGCATGATCGAGACGCGGTTGAAAAACGGATACATCTGCTCCTTCTCCACGCGAACCGTCGTCTATAAAGGACTCCTGCTCGCTCCGCAGGTCGAGAGATTCTATCCGGACCTCGCCGAGAGCGATTTCACCTCCGCCCTCGCACTCGTCCATCAGCGCTACTCTACGAACACCTTTCCTACCTGGAAGCTCGCCCATCCTTTCCGGATGCTCGCGCACAACGGCGAAATCAACACCATCCGCGGCAACCTCAATCAGCTCCGCGCACGCGAGAAGTCCCTGGCGTCGACACTCCTCGGGAAAGATCTCGAAGCGGTGCTGCCGCTTATCGACGACTGCCAGTCCGATTCCGCCTCGCTCGACAATATCTTTGAACTTCTTGTGGCGGCAGGTCGCGATCCCGCCCACGCGATGCTGATGCTGATGCCGCAGGCCTGGGGCGAGAAATACCACATGGGACACGACGTACGCGGCTTCTACGAATACCATTCCGCCCTGATGGAACCGTGGGACGGCCCTGCGGCGGTGGCATTCACCGACGGCATCTCCGCCGGAGCCGCACTGGACCGCAACGGACTCAGACCCGCGCGCTGGACGCTCACCAAGGACAATCTTTTCATCCTCGCCTCGGAGACGGGCGTTTTGGACATCAAAGCGGAAGACATCGTCCGCCACGGTCGCGTCAAACCGGGTTCGATGATTTTCCTCGACCTCCCTCAGCACCGCCTGATCGAAGACGCCGAGATCAAGACCCGCTACGCCCGTCGCCGCCCCTATCGGCGCTGGGTCGAGGAAAATCACATCGAAATCCAGGGACTTTTCTCCGAAATCGTCCCCTCGAAGGTACCTGGAGACCTCGTCAGACGGCAGCAGCGCTTCGACTATACTGAGGAGGATATCGATCTCATCCTCAAACCGATGGCCCGCGACGGCAAAGAACCTGTCGGATCGATGGGCAACGACGCCGCTCTCGCGTGCCGCTCACATGAGCGCCGTTCGCTTTTCGACTGCTTCCACCAGCTCTTCGCCCAGGTCACGAATCCGCCGATCGACCCGATTCGCGAAGAACTCGTCATGTCGCTCATGACCTATATCGGAAACGACGGCAACATCCTCGAAGAAACGCCGGAACACGCTCATCTCATCAGGCTCAACCGCCCGGTGCTGACGGACGACGAACTCCACCGGCTTTCAAAGGTCGGCGATTACGGCTATCCGGTCACGACGCTTTCAACCGAATTTTCCGGGCCCCTGAATGTCGCCCTTGAGGATCTGGGCAAACGCGCCGTTGAAGCCGTCGGCTCGGGCTCGCGCATCATCGTTCTTTCCGACCGCGCATCCGCTGGCGCCCCGATCCCGGCCATTCTCGCGCTTTCATCCGTCAACCGCGCCCTGGTAGACGCGGGGCTTCGTACCTCGACTGGCGTAATCGTCCAGTCGGGCGAGGTCCGGGAGGTCCATCATTTTGCCGTCCTGCTCGGCTATGGCGCCACGGCGATCAACCCGTACCTTGCACTAGAGACCATCTCCTCGCTCTTCCCGAACGACCCAGTCACCGCGGCGGCCAACTACATCAACGCCGTCGACAAGGGACTTATGAAGATCATGTCGAAGATGGGCATATCTACTCTTCGCAGCTATCGCTCCGCCCAGATCTTCGAGATTGTCGGCCTCGCCACCGAAATCGTCGAGCGCTACTTCTCCGGCACACCGTCCCGAATCGGCGGACGCGGATTCAGGGAAATCGAACGCGGTCTGCTTGAACGTCCACCGTCCAATACGACCTGTTCACTGTCCGTGGGCGGACTGTACGGCTACCGCAAAAGATCCGAAGACCATCTCTGGACACCACAGACCGTCAGCGCGTTCCGGCAGGCGGTCCGCACGAACGACTACGCGAAATTCAAGGAATACTCCAGCGCCGTCGATGCCGCGCAGAAACGCAGCTGCACATTGCGCGGTCTATTCGCCTTCGCCAAGACCTCGCCGATCGACATTTCGAAGGTTGAACCAGCCGAATCGATTATGAAACGTTTCGTCGGCGGAGCGATGTCCCTCGGATCCCTCTCTCCGGAAGCGCACGAGACGATCGCGCTGGCGTTCAACTCGATAGGTTCGATGTCCAATTCGGGCGAAGGCGGACTCAACTGCGAACGTTTCGGCACAGACAGCGACTGCGGCATCAAACAGGTCGCCTCCGGTCGATTCGGCGTAACGCTTGACTACCTCCGCAGCGCCAGGGATCTGCAGATAAAGCTGGCCCAGGGCGCGAAACCCGGCGAAGGCGGACAGCTCCCGGCGCACAAGGTGAACGATTTCGTCGCCAGGCTCCGTCACGCAAGACCCGGCATGACCCTGATTTCGCCGCCGCCACACCACGACATCTACTCGATCGAAGACCTCGCCCAGCTGATCTACGACCTCCGCTGCGCGAACCCGAAAGCCCGCATCAGCGTCAAGCTCGTTTCGGAAGCCGGTGTCGGCACGATCGCCGCAGGCGTCGCCAAGGCCCACGCGGACGTCGTTCTCATCTCCGGCTTCGACGGCGGAACGGGCGCGGCTCCCCTCACTTCCATGAAGCACGCCGGGCTCCCCTGGGAACTTGGACTTGCCGAAGCCCAGCAGACGCTTGTCAAGAACGGACTGAGAGGGCGCGTCAAGATGCAGGTCGACGGACAGCTCAAAACCGGCCGCGATATCGTTATCGCAGCCCTGCTCGGCGCCGAAGAATTCGGATTCGGAACTACTTTGCTTGTCGCTCTCGGCTGCATTCAGGACCGTCGATGCCACTGCGACACCTGCCCCGTCGGCATCGCGACCCAGTGTGTCGAGAAGCGCAGGCTCTTCGCGGGAAGTCCCGCCCACATCGTCAACTTCCTCCGATTTCTCGCGGAGGAGACGCGCGAACATCTCGCCGAACTCGGACTGCGCTCGCTCGACGAGGCTGTCGGACGCACGGAGTTCCTGAAAAACGCAGACCCGAAGACCGGTTTCGATTTCTCGGGATTCTTCGTGAAGGAGCAAGGGGATGAAGCGAAATTCACCGAAGGGGCCAATCCCTACGTTTTCGACTCGTACGATCGCCATCAGCTGATACCGGAGATTGAGAAATTCCCCCTTCCCGGTTCGCCTTATTCTTTCAACCGCATAGTCCACAACACCGACCGCACCGTGGGGACTGAATTCGCCGGCGAAGTCTCCGCAAAGTACGGCGCTCTCGCCGATGATGCGATCACCGTCAACTTCAACGGCACCGCCGGTCAGTCCTTCGGGGCTTTCCTCAGTCCGGGTATAACTTTCAACCTCACAGGCGAAGCCAATGATTTCGTCGGCAAAGGACTCTCCGGCGGCATCATCGCAATCAAGCCGCCCAGTGAATCGTCGTTCCGTCCCGAAGACAACATCATCGCAGGCAACGTCATCGCCTACGGTGCGACCGGCGGCCGAATCTTCGTGAACGGCCAAGCCGGCGAACGCTTCGGGATCCGCAATTCCGGAGTCACCATGGTCGTGGAGGGCATCGGCGACCACGGCTGCGAATACATGACGGGCGGCGAAGTCGTTATTCTCGGCCCTACCGGCGTCAACTTCGGCGCCGGCATGACCGGGGGCACCGCCTATGTCCTCGATGAAGCGGGAGACTTCGATCTGCGCTGCAATCTCGTCTCCATCGACCTTGCCACGGTTGACGTCAACTCCAGAGACGAACACCACCTGCATGATCTCATCCGTGAACACATACGCCGAACCGGCTCACCGCTCGGCAAACGCCTGTTGGAGGACTGGACGACCTACCGTCCACGCTTCGTCAAGGTCATTCCCGTAAAGGAGAACTGAAATGCAACACATCCACGACTGTTACCGTCCTGTCGCCGAACGCAAAAACGATTTCCACGAAGTCGAACGCCGTTTGTCCGCCGGGGAAATCAGCCCCCAGACAAAACGCTGTCTATCCTGCGGAGTCCCCTTCTGCCACGGTTTCGGATGTCCGTTGGGGAACCTCATCCCCGAGCAGAACCGATCCGTATCCCGCGGCGACTTCCGCAAGGCGTACGATCTGCTCTCCGTCAACAGCGACTTCCCGGAGTTCACCGCCCGAGTCTGTCCGGCGCTGTGCGAATCCTGCTGCGCCCATCAGCTCGATGAAGAATCGGTGATGATCCGCCAGAGCGAGAAGCTCATCATCGAAACCGCCTTTGCGAACGGGTGGGTCCTCCCCCGTCCGCCCGCGTCCGAAAACGGAAAGAAGGCCGCTGTCATCGGCGCGGGCCCCGCCGGACTCTCCGCGGCGGTCACGCTTCGCCGCAGGGGTTGGGCCGTCACGGTTTACGAGAAGAGCCACGATATCGGCGGACTTCTCCGCTACGGCATCCCGAACTTCAAACTCGACAAATCCGTCATCACGCGCCGCCGAAAGATTCTCGAAACCGAAGGCATCATATTCCGGACGGATACCGAAGTCGGCGTCGACGTTTCCGCCGAATATCTCAAGCGCACAAATGACGCGATCGTCATTGCGATCGGCACTCCGGCCGCGCGCGATCTCGAAATCCCCGGACGCCATCTCTCCGGCATCCATCTCGCACTGGAATTCCTTGGCGGACAGAATCGGTTTCTGACAGGCGAGACGACGGTGAATCCCATCAACGCAAAAGGCAAACGCGTCCTCGTCATCGGCGGCGGAGACACGGGATCGGATTGTGTCGGCACAGCGATTCGGCACGGAGCGAAATCAGTCACGCAGATCGAAATCATGCCCAAACCTCCGACGACACGCAGTCCTTCAACCCCGTGGCCCCTCTGGCCCTATGAAATGCGGACGAGTTCCAGCCACCTTGAGGGTTGCGAACGGCGCTGGAGCCTGAATTCGCTCAGATTTCTCGGCAAGGACCGGATAACCGGCGTGGAAGTCGAAAGCGTCGACTGGGACTTCACCGCGGACGGCAAGCCGGTCAGGTTCACACCCCGCGCCGGCTCGAAAGAGACGATCGAAGCAGACCTTGTCCTCCTGGCGATGGGCTTCACCGGAGTGCCGTCCAATTATCCCATCGTCCGACAGCTTGCGCTCTCCCAAACACCAAGGACAACGCTCGTCAGCAGACCGGAATCTAACATCTATTGTGTCGGCGACTGCCAAAGCGGAGCATCCCTCGTGGTCCGTGCCCTCGCAAGCGGTCGCAGCCTACCGTCCCTTTCGTAGCGTCCGCACCCTATTGACCCTAAAATTCAAATATGATATACTGCACCGCGTTTTTACAAAACCATGAGCACAAAGTTCTATTTTAACATCCTTCTTCTTAGCCTTACGCTTAGCAGCGCGGGGCGCGCTCTGGTATTCTGATATAGAAAAAAGAATTAAGAACCAGCAATGAAGCCCCGCTCGAAACGAGTGGGGCTTTTCGCATTTCAAGGAAAGAAAAAATGAAAAAGACAGAGTTCAAACTTACTGATCCATACGGCAGAGCCCCATCAAAGCCGCCGTTCAACCAGAGCGTTTCGACAGGAGTTCCGTGGCACAACCTGCCGATCACACGCGAATACACGCTCGGACAGCTTCTCGACCAGACGATCGCACGCTGCGGCGAAAACGACGCCGTCGTGTACGTTGACCGCGATTTCCGTCTGTCATGGTTTGAATTCGGCGAAGAAGTGGATCTCGTAGCGAAGGGATTGATGTCTCTCGGGATCAAAAAAGGCGAAAAAATTGCTCTTTGGGCGACGAATGTTCCACACTGGGTAATCCTGATGTTCGCCGCCGCGAAAATCGGAGCCGTTCTCCTGCCGCTCAATACAAACTACAAATCCCAGGAGATGGATTTTGCCCTGAAACAGTCTGACGCAGAGAATCTCTTTATTATAAACGGTTTTCGCGACTGCGACTATGTACAGGTTATTAACGAACTCATCCCTGAACTTAAAAAGCACCCGCGTGGAGAACTGAAATCCCCGCAGTATCCGTACCTCAAACGAGTATTCTTCCTCGGCGGCGAAAAGCATCGCGGAATGTACTCCTTGAATGAGGTGAAGAGCCTTGCCTGTGAAACCTCTCAAGAGGATTATCTCGCGCGTCAGGCACAGTGCGACGTGAACGACGTCGTCAACATGCAGTATACTTCCGGAACAACCGGTTTTCCCAAAGGCGTTCAGCTCACACACCGCAGTATAGCCAACGACGGATTCTGGATCGGAGCCTGCCAAAATCTCTCCTGCCGCGACCGCGTGTGCATCCCCGTTCCGCTCTTCCACTGTTTCGGTTGCGTGCTCGGCGTGATGAGCTGCGTGAACCACGGTTCTACGATGGTTTTCCTCGAGAAGTTCGATCCTGTTCAGGTGATGGCGTCCATCGAGAAAGAGAAGTGCACCGCTACTTACGGCGTTCCGACAATGTATATCGCGATGCTTGATCATCCGCTCTTTTCAAAGTTTGATTTCAGTTCGCTCCGCACAGGTATCATGTCGGGATCAGCCTGCCCCGTCCACCGAATGCAGCAGGCACAAGAGAAGATGTTTATGCGCGAGATCACGAATCCCTACGGTCTTACCGAGGCGGGACCTGTGATGACGATGACGCGATACTTTGAAACATCCATTGAACGCAAATGCCAGACAATCGGTCAGGCTCTTCCTGGAGTAGAAGTGGCAATTATCGATCCTGACACAAATACGATCGCGCCAATCGGTACAGATGGCGAAATCTGCTGTCGCGGATTCAATAATATGCTCGGCTACTACAAAATGCCTGAACAGACCGCGAACTGCATTGATGAAAACGGTTGGCTGCACTCGGGAGATATTGGACGCATGGATAAGGACGGCTACTACTACATCACCGGACGCTTGAAAGATCTCATCATACGCGGCGGAGAGAACATCTCACCCAAAGAGGTCGAGGACTTCCTCGGCACGATGCCCGGCGTGAAGGATGTCGCGGTCGTCGGCTGCCCTTCGAAGAAATACGGCGAGCAACCGGCAGCATTCATTATTCCGTCTGATGGTATAACCCTGTCGGAGCACGATATTCAGGTGTATTGCAAGGACAAGATCTCCTGGTTCAAAATTCCGAAGTACGTTCATTTCCTCGACATATTCCCGATGACCGCGTCCCAGAAAATACAGAAATATAAGTTGCGCGAAATGGCACACGAACTCTGGCCGGACGCATAACAAAACAACTTAAACAGAAAGGATACAACAATGAATAAGAAAACTACAGTTGGAAATCGAATCCGCTCTTTTCGTGAGCGGCTTGATATGACCGTAAGCGATCTCGCTCAAAAAAGCGGCGTTAACGAGGCTATTATCAATTCGATTGAAAAAGATGAAGTATTGCCTGCTTTGGGCGTTCTTACGAAATTATCGCGTTCGCTCGGGCAGCGCCTCGGAACATTTATGGATGATCAGTTCAAGCCCGACCCGATTATCACCCGCGCTTCTGCCGCGAACGGTAAAAGTGAAGATTTCAACAGTCTCGGCTATGCAAGTGTGTCGCTCGCAGAAGGCAAAAGCGACCGACACATGGACCCGTTCCGCATAACCTTCGCCGCAAATGGAAGCGAAGACCTCTCTTCCCATGAGGGTGAAGAGCTGATAATCTGCACCGAGGGAGAAATCGAGCTCACCTACGGCAACGAGAAACAGATTTTAAAGTCGGGTGACACCGCTTACTACAACAGCGTGGTCAAGCATGGTCTTCGCGCCCTTGGCGGTAAAAGCGCAAGCATTTTCGGAGTAGTCTTTATGCCTTTTTGAAAGTCTGTCAATGAAAACTCACCAACTTGATTTTCCAGTAATCGACGCGCATGTCCATCTCTACCCGGACACTCTCGCTCCAAAGGTAGTGCCGATGCTCTCAGAACGTTTTGGCAACGCACCGGCGTTTGACGGAACGGTTGTAGGATGCGCGGCGAACGCGGCGGAAGCAGGTATCACGCTCTCAATCAATCTTCCGGTAGCAACAACCCCGGACCATGTAGGACACACCAATACATTTTGGGCTCAATATGCAGTTAAAAAATGTGTTGGAGAAAGCGCGGTAATATCCCTTGCCGCGCTTCATCCGAAAATGCCTGATGCCGCCAACGAAGTATGCGAGATTGCCCGAATGGGATTCACTGGAATAAAATTCCATCCGGAATACCAGAATTTCCGATTCAACGATGTATGCATGAATGATATTTGGGCGGCAATGGCGGAATCGGGGCTCGTCGCCTACCTTCATGCGGGCGGCGAACGCGTATTTTCGGCACCGTTCCATTCGTCTCCCTCCGAAATTCTCACTTTGCATCAACGCTTTCCGAAGCTGAAAATCGCGGCCGCACATCTCGGAGGCTTCGGCATGTGGGACGAAGTTGAAGAAACTCTTATCGGCGAAAATGTATTTCTCGACCTCTCCCACACATTTTTCTGGATGCCGAACGAACAGATTTTCAGGATGATTAGAATACACGGAGCAAATCGTATCCTATTTGGAACAGATGCTCCGTGGCAAAATCCTGCTGCTGTTATTTCGGAGTTTCTTAAACTTCCCTTATCCGAGAACGAACGCCGCGCAATTTGCTATGAAACAGCGCATGAGTTATTCGAAATAGGATGAGCTTATAGTTGTGAGATGACATACAAAATCGCCCCGTTGACTTTTGTAGGGCTGGCGTGGTACAATATGCACCATTCTACGCAAAAAACAAAAATCGCGGAGAGCGGTGTTATGGTGATGAGTTTTTCAGAGTGCTGTGAAAAATACGGCGGACGGTATCGGACGGAGCGTCTGATACGCAACGGCGAACTTCACAAGGTCGCCTTGGGTCTCTATAGTGACAAGCCGGAATGGTCGGATGTGGAGGTCGTGCTGGCAAGATACCCAAACGCGGTCGTAACGCTGCAAAGCGCCTATTACTACTACGACCTTTCGGATTCGATTCCAGAGGCATTCCATTTGGCGACAGACAGAGACGCGACAAAGATTTATGACGAACGGGTCGTGCAACACTATCTGCCCAAGGGGACGGTCGGAATCGGCGTCGTCTCCTGCAAGTTCCTGAACGACGAGGTGTCCCGCATCTTCGACAAGGAGCGGCTACTCATAGAGACGGCTCGAAACAAGACCAAGCTTCCATACGACCTCTACAAAGAGGTTGTCGAGTCCTTCCGCAAGATTAAGGACACGCTCTATCCTGCGAAACTGACCGACTATCTTGAGACATTTCCAAAGAAAGAGTCCATACTGCGGACTATCGAAAGCGAGGTGTTTTGATGGATTTCAGGAGTACCGCCACGACGCTAAAGGCCTCCGGCTACCCGCCGCGCAAAGCGGATGCCAAGATCGCACACGACATAGTCCTCAAGGCCAGTTCGCGCATTGTCGTGACACATGAAACGCCAAAAACTCACCCCCAGACCTACAACCCGATGGGATGAGCTTATAGTTGTGAAATAAAAAAAGCGGACGGCTTCCGTAGAAAAGCCTTCGACACCGAAAGGAATTTTTTGCCCCTCTATTATTATCGGCGCAAAAATGATATAATTTAGATGTTTTCTGATAAGAATTTTATAGGGAATGAACGAGCTAACCATACAGGAATTATCAAACTCCGATTTGATACGTTCGCGAATTTTCACGATTCGCGGCGTTCAGGTTATGCTTGATAGAGATTTGGCGGAGTTGTATGGCGTTGCAACAAAGCGGTTGAATGAACAAGTCAAGCGCAATGTTGAAAGATTTCCTTCAACATTCATGTTTCAGCTATCATCAAATGAGATGCGTGAACTGGTCGCAAATTGCGACCGGTTCAAAAGCATGAAACATTCATCAGTACCGATGACAGCCTTTACTGAGCATGGAATCATCATGCTCGCAAGCGTATTAAAAAGCGCTGTGGCGATTGAAGCAAGTATTCGCATTACAGAAACCTTTGTGGCAATGCGCAAAGCGCTTGCATCCATCGCGCCACTTCTTGCCAGAATTGAGGAAACTGACAGGCGGCAAATCGCAGACCAAGCGAAGAACGATGCTAATCAGGAGCGAAACGAGGAACGCTTTAAGTTAATTCTTGACGCGATGCAGGATAAGAAGTTCCCGCCGCAAAAAGTGTTCTTTGATGGGCAGGTTTATGATGCGTTCGAGCAGATGAAGAAGTTTGTGCGCATGGCGAAGAAAGAATTGATTATTATCGATCCATATTTTGCCGATTCGGTTTTGCCGCTCATCGCACAGAAGAGAAAAGATGTTGAAGTTCTCGTTGTCAAAAATTCACGCAGTAAACTTCTTCACGATGTCGATGTCGCGCAATTTAATGCGCAGTATGCGAACTCGCTCACAGTCAAGGTGTCAGACCGCTTCCATGACCGATTCCTCATCATCGACAAAACGACGCTGATTCACGTGGGCGCGTCGCTGAATCATCTCGGCAAGCAGTGTTTCGCTTTTTCATCGCTCGATAAGTCCAATATCCCGGACATCTTAACGAAGATATAATTTCAAAACCGCAAAACTGAACAAGGAAAGGAAGAACTCAATAACTCAGTAAAACGGACATAGGACGGAGCAACCGCTTCGTCACAATAACAATTTGCATAGCTGCAAAGCATTCGTCGGTAGAAACGTGAGAAATTTCAGAAGGACGATACTTGGCAGAGGAACGCATGTGCGTTTACCTCTCTTTGTATTTCCTTCAAGGTTATTCTCACGACCTCTACCGGAATACGAAGAGAGGTTTTTATTTTACCCTTGATTCGTGTTTGATTGTGAAGTGGCAACACTGAACAAGGGCAAGCCCGACTCTTGGGAGGTGAACTCAATGAGGGCGAGGAGAAAATGAAATGAAAAAGACAATACTTGCATTTTATGCCGTGGTTGTAGCCGCTGTATTTGCACAAGAAAACCAAAATGACATTAAAGCAAATGCTTCAAAATCTGCCGTCGAAGAAGTTTTATCGCAACCTGATGGTGTTAGCATTATTCGAAACGAGAAAGACGGCTCGTTGCAGATATTTGCACGCGGCTCGGCTACGTATGATTTTGGTGATGCAAGAGACATCCGCAGTAAAACGAAAATCGCTGAAATAAGAGCAAAAGCCGCCTTGTCAAAATTTTATAATGAAACAGTCAAGGTTGAAGAATCAGCCACCAGTGGCGAGGGCCGAATGTCAAAAGCAATGTTGACACAAACTGAAAGTGGGGAAATTGTTAAGAAGACAATTTCAAGGGAAAATGTCGAAACGATAAAAGAAACTCTCATTGTTCGTGCGTCTTCCATTCTGTCAGGTGTCGTAACTCTGAAAACGATTAAGATACCGACCAAAGGCAGCAAAACATCGGGCGAGATACAAGTCACAGTTGGTATAAGTACAAAGACGCTTGATGCCGCTACTGAAGCTCATAATATGATTATCGACAGTTTAAATTCAAGGCGCAAGTTAGGGGATAGAGTGCCCGCAAATGAATGCGGCAATAAAAAGAATAACAATACTTCTACAGAAGCTGTCAACAATGTTGAGATAAAAACCAATAACACAATTTTTTAATCTGGAGCAACTCAATATGAAATTCATTTTCACGGTTCTCTGCGCATTTTCTTCCTTTGGATTATTCGGGCAAGGAGTTGTAACTCTTGAAACTGGCAATAGCATATCTTCTCAGCCTAAAACCGTGAAAGTGCAAGGTCGCGGCGTCGGAGTAACACGAGACTCCGCGTTGAAAGATGCCTATCGTGACGCAATTGAACGTGCGATAGGCGTTTACGTAGACGCGGAGCAGATAGTTCAAAATGATGAATTGGTATCAGATAAAATTTTGACTCATTCCAACGCATACATTGAAGATTACAAGATTATCAAGGAGTCTACAGAAAATAATATTATTACGATCCGAATTCTCGCATCTGTCAAACAAGATACGCTGACACGAAAATTGTCCGACGTTATGCCTAAGCAGACATTTATGATTGGAAATGAGTTAAGAAACATCCACGCGAAGAATTCTACCACGGAGAAACGTGCGGCTGACGCAGAAGCGCTTCTTTCAAATGTCATAAAGGATATTAATCCCGTGACACATTTAATAAGAATGAATCTGTCAGACAATAAACCATTACTGGTTAAAATGAATGATGGAAAAGAAAGACTCTTTTATCGGTTCAAGTTCTTTGTAGACACCGCAAAACATTATAACGAGTTTATTCCGTCCTTGACTAAGGTGTTGGATCAGATTGCGGTTAAAAAACCTCGTTCGGTGTATTTGAATGCAAATCGAATTCCTATTGATGAAAGCTTACATGAGCATAAAGATATAGCGAAATACATTTTGGGTAAATGGGAGCCTTATATGGAGGTTGATTCTGATGGCGCATTAGAGAGAGGCCAAAGCGAGGGTGTATATGCTAATACGATAACTCTTTCGGCCCCAGGAATGAAAAGGAAATGGGCTTTCACTACACTCTGGGGAGTGCACGAATCACTAGATGAAGGAAGTTATAAAGAAAGATTTTATTTTGATAATAGCTATAGTGAAAAGATACGAAAAGAAAGATATTTCGACGGAGATATTTTTCATGCCTTTGTGATAACTAAAATGAATGCAGGCTTAACGGTTGTTACTGCGAAAGACTACGCCTTGCCTGCGAAATGCTTAGATGTTGTTTGGGACTGGCAGAAAAAATTCCGTAATTCCGTTAGTTACAATATTCTATTTAAGGATGCAGACGAAAATGTCATCGTTGCAAAAAGTGTTTCGTTTAAAGAATCATCGTTGCTAAATATCTTTTTAGGGTCGCTCTCGTATTATGGCAAGGACAAAAATGAAGCCTGGTATGTTTCTCCGTTGATTGGTGGTGATTCAGAATCTTTTGAACGATGGATAGGATTTGACATCCCTCAAGATCAATTGCCAAACATCAAATCAATATCCATCGAATTGGCCGAGTAAAGGGTCCATAGATTACCGGGCAGATTGATAAGTGTTGCCAATGTGTAAATGTTGCCAATACCAATTTCCAGTGCCAGTGAGACTGTGTGGCGGATAGATTCATTCGACATTTTTCACTATTCACCTAAATTGGCAACTGGCAACACTACCACACTAGCAACATTCGCTCATTCCCCGTTCCATCATGGGCATAGTGCTCCGATGGGGCATATGATTACACCGTCAGGGCGTTGGTAGGCAAAATCGCCCGTTGCGACAATTATCATTTTGAATGACGGCTGGCGCATTCTCTTTGTGTCTATTTCAGAGGCGAGTTTATTGAGTGTTTTTACTCCTTCTTCAATCAGGCGTTCTCCTCCAAGTTTAATCTCAACAAGACCGTATTTTCCATTGCGCAGATGTATGACTGCATCACATTCAAGACCGCTTTTATCCTTGTAGTGATAGACATTGCCGTCAAGTGCCGTCGCGTATGTGCGAAGATCGCGAATGACAAGTGTCTCAAATATGATGCCGAATGTCGGAAGATCGTCCATCAGTTCTTCTGGTCCAAGTCCTAACGCTGCCGTTGCTATTGAAGGGTCGGAGAAGTATCGCGTGTCTGAGGTGCGAATTGGTGTCTTGCATCTTAGGTTAGGGCACCAGGCTTCCATGTCTTCGACAACAAATATTTTCTTTAGCGCTCCTATGTAGGCGTGGATTGTGTTTTCGTGAAATTCTTTTGTCTGATGCGGTGACATGTCTGCGAGTATGACCTTAACAGCAGATTGCGTTCCTTGCAATCTTGCCAATGATTTCATGAGCCGACGGGCGATAGTCGGATCTCGCTGGATTTTATCGACGCGTGAAATATCATTGTTTGTAATAGCATCAACATAGTCAAACGCTTGTCGCAATGCCGGTTTTTCTTTCATGTCAATTGACTGCGGCCATCCGCCGCGACACGCAAGAAACGCTATGGATTCAAGAGTATGGCTGCAGGATTCACCAAGATCAATATTCGATGAAAAAAGTTTCTGAAGCGAAACGCTCCCTGTCGATTCGTTGCTCTCAAAAAGACTCATTGGCCGCATCGTAAGCCAAGCGAATCTTCCCGTCCCTGTGTGCTGCATCTTCGTTCTGTCCGCAGGGACGGCGCTACCGGTGAGGATAAACTTTCCTAAATGATCCGAATGGTCAATGTCAAAACGTATGGCATCCCACAATTTCGGCGCGATTTGCCATTCGTCAATGAGCTTAGGTGAATCACCTTTGAGTAACATGCTCGGTTTTGTTTCGGCGGCAAGGAGATTCTGTTCAATTTTTTCAGGGTCGGACATATAAAGCACACTTTGTGCCATTTGTTCCGCAGTTGTCGTTTTGCCGCACCATTTAGGGCCTTGTATTAGAACAGCACCTTTAGCCTCTAATGCATCTTTTAAAATATCGTCAAAAATTCTTCTTTTATAGATTTTCATGGCGAATATTGTATCAAACTTTGTGTTCTATCTCAAGCCTAATGTGACAGTTGGCTTGATTT
>JAZQTB010000002.1:0-10392 GCA_045630425.1 Kiritimatiellia bacterium
AGATGAGATTTATCGTCTCACTAAACGCTCAGCTCATTCATCCCTAAGCGAAGCGATAAATTTTAATTGTCCATTTTAAGCGAAGATGGGTTAAGCGGAGGTCTTCGAGTGAGACTCGCGGAGGATTGTAGCCGTAAGAGATGCGTTGTACGAAGCCAGTGACGTTGGCATCCCCGAAGTGTGCGTATTTACTTGTCTAAGTGTGAGAGGCGTCACAACTCCGCAGCGAGTCGAGACCGAGAAGAGCCTCCGTTAATCCATCGAAGCTCACAGTCGCCCATATCAAAAGGTGAGCACGGTTGCAGCAACATCCGCCGCGATATGAAAAGTCACGGGGAAATAAGGAATAACAAGATTGTGGTTATTACTGTTGCACGGAGCGGATAAAAGCCAATGGTGAAAGATGGGGGATATTCCAGTCGATGTCTCGGTTTGAGAATATCGCCGTAATTTGGTATAATACATCAAATTTTATTTAAGGAGACTATATGAAAATTGCTATTGCTTCCGATCATGGCGGAGTGGAACTCAAATCCGCATTAGTTAACGCTTTGGCCGATATTGCCGAAGTTGAAGATTTAGGGCCGTCCGACAAGACGAGCTGCGACTATTCCGACTACGCCGTGAAGGTCGCGATGAAGGTCTCTTCCGCGGCCGCCGACTTCGGCATTCTCATCTGCCGCAGCGGTATCGGCATGTCGATGTGCGCCAACCGCTTCCAGAACGTCCGCGCGGCTCTCTGCGCCACGACCGAGGCCGCGACTCTCACTCGTCAGCACAACGGCGCCAACGTTCTCTGTCTCGGCGCCGACACGGTTTCCGTCGAATACGCCGTTGAAATCGCCAAGGCGTTCCTCGCCACGCCCGTCGACGAGGACGAGCGTCACGCCCGCCGCCGCTGGAAGCTCGAGCGCGCCCAGCGCTTCTCCGACGCCTCCGGCCTTATGCGCGACGATCCCGAGGTTTTCGCCGCGATCGAGGCCCAGACGATCCAGGAGGATACCGAGATCAACCTTATCGCTTCCGAGAACACCTCCTCGCGCGCCTGCCGCGAGGCGACCGGCTCCGTGCTCATGAACAAGTACGCCGAAGGCTATCCGGGCAAACGCTGGTATTCGGGATGTCTCCCCGTCGACGCGGCCGAGGAGCTCGCCCGCAAGCGCGCCTGCGAACTTTTCGGCGCCGATCACGCCAACGTCCAGCCCCATTGCGGCTCGGCTGCCAACATGGCCGTTTACTTCGCGACGATCAAGCCCGGCGACACGATCCTTTCGATGTCCCTCGATCAGGGCGGTCACCTTTCGCACGGCTCGCCCGTCAACTTCTCCGGCAAGATCTACAACATCGTTCCCTACACCGTTAATCCCGATACCGAGACGCTCGACTACGATCAGATCGAGAAGCTCGCGATGGAAGTGAAGCCCAAGATTCTTCTTACGGGCGCATCGGCCTATCCGCGCACGATCGATTTCAAGCGCATCCGCGAGATCTGCGACAAGGCAGGCTGCATCATGCTCGTCGACATGGCCCATATCGCCGGTCTCGTCGCGGGCGGCGCCCATCCCTCGCCCGTCCCTTACGCAGATTTCGTCACCACGACGACCCATAAGACCCTCGGCGGTCCGCGCGGCGGCATGGTTCTCTGCAAGGAGAAGTGGGCCAAGGCTCTCGACTCCGCCGTATTCCCGGGCATGCAGGGCGGTCCTCTCGAGAACATCATCGCCGCGAAGGCCGTCGTCTTCCGCGAGTGGATGCTCCCCGAGAAGAAGGGCTACGCACAGCAGGTCGTCAAGAACTGCCAGGTCATGTGCAAGACCGTTCAGGATCGCGGCTACCGTATCGTTTCGGGCGGCACCGACAACCATCTCTTCCTCGTCGACGTCAAGAAGACGAAGGGCATCACCGGTAAGGAGGCCGCCGCGGCTCTCGACGCCGCCGGCATCGTCGTCAACAAGAACACGATCCCCTACGATACCGAGTCTCCCTTCAAGACTTCCGGCATCCGCGTCGGCACGGCTTCGGTCACGACCCGCGGCATGAAGGAGGCCGAGATGATCAAGATCGGAACATGGATCGCCGATGTTCTCGACAATATCGCCGACACCTCCGTCCAGGAGCGCGTCAAACGTGAAGCGAAGGAGCTCGTCGCGAAGTTCCCCGTTCCCTGATTTCAGGATTCGCGTATGCCTAAAGTCGCCGTAGTCGGAGTTGTAGGCAGGACGAACGCCGGTAAATCGACGCTCGTCAACCGCTTGGTGGGCGAGAAGGTTTCGATCGTCTCACCCGTCGAGCAGACGACCCGCAACACGATACGCGGCATAGTCGACGAAGAACGGGGGCAGCTCGTTCTTCTCGACACTCCCGGTCTTCACAAGGCCGTCGGCAATCTCGGTAAAATCCTCAACCGCATGGCGCGCCGCAGCGCCGCGGGCGCCGATATTCTCGCCGTCGTTTTCGACGCTTCTGAAGAGCCTCAGATGGAGGATGTCGGCTGGATGAGCCGCGTCGCGAAGGAGAAGCCCGGGAAACTCGTTTTCATCCTCAACAAGGCCGACCGTAATCCTTTTTACGAAGATGCGTTCAGGGCGGCGTGGGACGAGGCCCTCGCCGATGTCGCGGCGGCCTGTCCCGATGAGAGCGGGGCCGTCGAGCCGGTCTGGGTCAAGGCGATCTCGACCACCGAGGGCGGCGCAAACAGGGTTTTGGACACGCTTTTCGAATTCGCCGAAGAAGGCGAGAAGCTTTTTCCCGAAGACATCGTAACCGACTATCCGCGAAAGCTTGCGATGAGCGACGTCATCCGCGAGAAGTTTCTTGCGCGTCTCCATCAGGAGATTCCACATGAGCTCGGTATCGCCGTGAAGAAGATCGTCGAGAGCGACGGCCGCTGGGACGTCGAGGCCGATGTCATCGTCAACCGCAATTCCCAGAAGCCGATAGTTATCGGACGGGGAGCCGAAACGCTGAAAAACGTCCGCAAGCGGTCCGAGCGCGAGCTTTCCGAAATTTTCGGCGTCAAGGTCGCTCTTAAACTCTGGGTCCGCGTCGAACCGAAGTGGATGCAGAACGAGAAGATACTCTCCGAGATGGGGTATGTCGGAGGGGAGATATAGGATGCGGGTCGTGCCGTCATACATCCTTTTCGCGGCGGCTTGCGCGTTTGCGCCGGCGTTCGCCGGAGCGTCCGACATCGATATCGCCAGGAAGGCTCTGCGCGACAATCTCTGGGAGATCGCCAGAATCCGCGCCTCGAAGGCGGAAGGCGAAGATTCCAGAATAATCATTCTCGAAAGCTACGCGCGCGAAGGGAAGTGGAAAGAGATTCTCGATTCCATCGCTTCCTGGGGTTCTCCGCCCGGCGACGTCTACGTTTTCTACGAAACTCTCGCGAAGGCCAAGACCGACGGCACGTCCGATATCGCGGGTGTTCTGGAGAAATGCGGCTTTTCAAATCCGGCTTACGCCAAAAGTCTTGCGTGCACAGCCGTCCAGACTGCCCTCGACGCGTCGGACGCCGCGCTCGCTAAGCGTATCGCCGAGAAGTATTCCCTCGATTCGGGAAACGACGACTCCAAGGCGGTGTCCGCCGAAGCGTTCAACGCCGCCGGAGACCGCAAAAGGGCCGAGAGGCTCTGGCGCGAGATCGTCGCGTCCCCCGATGCGGGCGACAGGGCGTTTGCGGTTTCGGCGTGGAATCTCGGAGATCCGGCCGTTTTGAGCAACGCGTACGCGAGAGTCGAGGAGAGCGCGGATCTTCGAAGGCTGGTAGGCCTTAAATACGGCACGTCGCTTCTTAAATCTCCCGAAACCTTCGCGGAAGGGAAAAAACTTATAACCGCCATCGTCAACGATTCTCCGGGTTCAGAGGGCGCGCGCGAGGCTTTTGTCCATCTCGCGTCGAAATGTCTTGACAGGGGCGAATATGAACAGGCCGTCAGATTTTACCAGAACGCCATCGAGGCCTGGCCGGCCGCGGCGAAGGATTACGGGGTGCACGAGGGATACGGCTGGGCGCTTTTCAGGCTCGGACGGCCGAACGATGCGATTCTGTCCTTTACGCGGGCGGAAGAGTGCGCCACAAACGATACGGACCGCGCCTCCGCGGTTCTGATGCAGGGCGATATTCTCGCAAGCCTCGGGCGCGGAGACGAATCCATGTCCAAATACCGCAACGTTCTCAGCAGGTATCCGCTCACCCCCGCCGGTGAAAAGCTGAAAAGAATCGTCGAACTCAAGGATATGGAGTCGCGCGGCCGCGATCTGTACCGCGACTTCCGTTTTGACGAGGCCCGCGAGGTTTTCGGGGAAATCGCCAGGCGCGATCCCGAAGGGAAGCCCCGTATGGATTATCTCGAGATGCTCTGCCTTTACGGTCAGGGTATGGACGCCGAGGCTTCGGCAAAGGCGAAGATTCTCGCCGAGCGCTGCCCGGATCCGGCGATCAGGGCCGAGGCGACTCTTTGGCTGGCGAAGTTCTGCTACAATATGAAACAGTGGAAGGAGTCGTGTTCGCTTTTTGCCGGTTACGCGACGAACATAATGCCTTCCTCCGCACAGGCTCCTTCGGCGCTTCTCTGGGCGTCGCGCGCGGCGTTCGCCAACGGCGAGTTCCGCAAAGCCGTCGATCTCGTCACGAAACTCGCCAAGGATCATCCCGATTCCTCGGAGAAGCCCTCCGCGTACGTGCTTCAGGGCGAGGCTCTTATGGAACTGTCGCGCTTTGACGAGGCCATCGTCGTCTTTAAAACGGCAGCCGCCGATCCCAAAACGCTTCCCTCGGACCGCCTGCTCGCGAGGACGCTTCTCGGAGACGCTCTTTTCGTCATGGGGGCCGACAATCCCGTCAGATACTCCGAGGCGCTGGACTGCTACCGGGCGCTTTATATGGGCGAGCGGCTTGACGCCTCCCAGAAAATCAACATCGCGTTCAAAATCGCGCGGACCTACGAAAAACTCGAGCGGATCGATCTTGCGCTCGACCAGTATTACGGCGAAGTCGTATGCGCATACCGCGACGCGAGAAGGCGCGGAACGGTTTTCAACGAAGAGGTTAAAGCCAATTTCGCCCGCGCCGTGTTCAGACTGTCCGACGAATACGAAAGCCGCGGGCAGGACGAAAAAGCCAAGAACATTCTGCGGCTGCTGATACGGAGCGACGTGAAGTCTTCCGAACGTGAAGCGAGCCGCAGACTCAGCCGGATCAAAAAGAAAGGAAGTTTCCGATGATGCTTGCCTCGAACGCCGTTTTCTGGATTCTCGTCGGACTGGCCGTTTCGGCGGTTTTCGTGTTCGTCGAGCGCTTTATCGAACTGCGCCGCTCCCAGATCGACTGGCAGGATTTTCTCAAAGGCGTCAAGAACGTTCTCGATTCCGGCAATGAGGACGAGGCTCTTGCGATATGCGAGGATACTCCCGTGCCGGTCACGAACATCGTCGCTGCGGCGATCCGCCACCGCAAGGGGAGCGCGCTTTCCCTGAGAGAGGCCGTAGACGCCCAGGGCCGGTCCGAACTCGCGCGTTTGGACAGGCGTCTCACCTCGCTTTCGGTGATAGGCCAGATCGCGCCGCTTTTCGGTCTTATGGGCGCGCTGATCGGTTTCGTCCAGACGATCTCCGTAATCGAACTCGGCCTCGTCGTCCAGCGCGCCGAACTTGTGGAACTGGCGTCGAAAGCCGTCGTAAGCGCGATAATCGGTCTCGGAGTCGCGATTCCTGTCGCCGTGATGTATACGATGCTGCGTCTGAGGATGGAGCGGCTTACTTCCGATCTTGAGGCCGCCGCGACGGAGATCGTCGGATATCTTCTTTCCAAGGGAGTGCGTTCGTGAGACGCTGGGGATGGTTCAGGACGCGCCCGGGGCATCTGGGCAAAAAGAGCCTCCCGATGTGGCTCATGGCGCTTTCGTCCGCCGTGCCGTGGATTACCGTTTTCGTGCTTTTTCTGATGATCGCGAAAATCGGCGGCATGTTTTTTCTCGACAGGGGAACGGCCATCGAACTTCCCGAGGGCGTAGGCGACGTCATGAAGAGCCATACCGTGGCATTCCTCTTCTACACGGACGAAGGGGCGCTCGTCTTCTTCGACGACACTCGTTATATGCTTAAGAGCCCGTCCCAGATGGAGAAGTTCTCGAAGCAGCTTTCCACTGAAATATCGTACGTTCCCGTAGCCGACGCAAACACCGAAGCGTCCGGCCCCGTGATGCTGCTCCTTGTCGACAGGCGCGTTTCCGTCGAAGACCAGATGAAGGTCGTCCGGATCGCCAGGAAAAGCGGCGTCGCGCGCGTGCTGCTGGCCGAGAAGAAGGAGGAGGTCCGCGAGGAATGAGCGGCGTCGCGCTGAAACCGAGAAAACGCATCCGGCACGAGATACTTTCGCTCGTGCCGCTGGCGGTTGTGGCGGGGGCGCTCTTTTTCGCGTTTCCTTTCGCGACGCTCGGAATGAAGCGCCCGGACAATGCCGTCGAGCCAACCGGAAATTCAAGCTGCGTCTATGTCGAACTGACGGACGAAGAGGAGTCGTGGGCCATGTCCATCGTCCGTTCCGGCATTTCCACGGACGTAAGAAGCGTCCGCGATCTGCGCGCGGATCTTTCGCTCTCGATAATCCCGGAGCGCGAACATTCCTTTGTGATGGATGTCAACGACAGAAAGAGGGCCAGCGATCTTTCGAAGCCGAACATCGAAATAATCTCTCTTCCTGAATCAATGCGGGATTCCGAACCCGTTCAGATACAGCCTGCCGCCGACCCCGGGACAGGAAACGCTTTTTCAAAAGAAGAAATGCTGAAACTCATCGATTGAAAGGAAAACCGAAATGACACAAAACCAGATACTCAAGGCGTTCAAAGACACGGGCGCTCTCCTCGAGGGCCATTTTGAACTCCGCTCGAAACTTCATTCCAACCGCTATTTCCAGTGCGCGAACGTTCTTCGCTTCCCGCGCGTCGCCGAAAAGCTCTGCCGCGAGGTTACGCGCGCGGCCGTTAAGAGCGGCAAGCTCGGAAAGCGCATCGACGGCGTCATTTCCCCCGCCGTCGGCGGAATCCTCGTCGGTCACGAGGTCGCCCGCGAGCTTAACGTCAAGTGCATTTTCGCCGAGAAGGTCCAGGGCGAAGGCGTAGACGCTACGGGTAAGCCCAACACCGTTCTCGCCATGCGCCGCTTCCAGATCAGGAAGGGCGAGCGTTACGTCGTCGCCGAAGACGTCGTCACCAAGGGCGGGCGCGTCCAGGAGACGATCGATCTCGTCAAGGCCGCGGGCGGCAAGGTCGCAGGAGTCGTTCTTCTCGTCGACCGCTCCGCCGGAAAGGTGAAGTTCGGTCGCATCCCCATGTTCTCTCTCATGCAGATGACGCCCGAGACGTGGACCGCCGCGGAGTGCCCGATGTGCAAGGCCGGCGGCAAGGCCTGCCACCCCGGTTCGTGATTTTCAAACGGAATCAGATACAGGAATGAATTCCAGGTTCAATACCGTCGAAGAATGTCTCGATTCGCTCCGCCGAGGCGAGATAGTTCTCGTCACCGACGACGCCGACAGGGAGAACGAAGGCGACTGCATCTGCGCGGCCGAGTTCGCTTCGCTTGAAAACGTGAACTTCATGGCCACCCACGCCAAGGGCCTCATCTGCATGCCGATGAGTTCCGCGATGTGCCGGAAACTCGATCTCCCGCAGATGGTTTCGACCAACACCGACAATCATCAGACGGCCTTTACCGTATCGATCGACGCCGTCGAGACGACGACGGGAATTTCGGCCCTCGAGCGTTCGATGACGGCTCTCAAGTGCGTCGACGACGCAGCCGAGCCGTGCGATTTCCGCCGTCCCGGCCACATGTTCCCGCTCGAGGCCCGCGAGGGCGGAGTCCTCAAGCGCGCGGGTCATACCGAAGCGACGGTCGATCTCTGCCGGCTCGCGGGGCTTAAAGAGGCCGGTTTGTGCTGCGAGATCATGAAAGACGACGGCACGATGGCGAGGCTCGATGACGTTTTCGCGTTCGCGGCCGCCCATGATCTGAAGGTGATGTCGATCGCCGATCTTATCGCCTACCGGAGGAAGAACGAAAAATCGGTCGATCTCGTTGAGGATGTGGATCTTCCGACGGACTACGGCAGGTTCAGGCTCAAGATGTACAAAAGCCGCGTGACGGGGCTTGAGCATCTCGCTCTCGTGAAGGGCGATGTCGCCTCGGTCGAGAGCGTTCTCGTAAGAGTGCACTCCGAATGTTTCACCGGCGACGTTCTCGCGAGCGAGCGCTGCGACTGCGGCCACCAGCTCCACAAGGCGATGGAGATGATCGAGCGCGAAGGCGTCGGGGCCGTTCTCTACATGCGTCAGGAAGGACGCGGAATCGGACTTAAGAACAAACTGCACGCCTACCGCAAACAGGAAGAGGGGCTTGATACCGTGGAGGCGAATCTCGCGCTCGGTTTTGCCCCCGATCTGCGCGATTACGGCGAGGGCGCGCAGATGCTCGTCGATCTCGGCATACGCAAGCTCCGTCTTATGACCAACAACCCCTGCAAGATCGCTGGTCTCGAGGGGTACGGTCTCGAAATCGTCGAGCGCGTCCCGATCGTCATCGCGGCGAACGAGAACGACAGGCGTTATCTCGACACGAAAAAAGAGAAGATGGGGCATCTGCTGTAAAATCCAAACGGAGTATAGAGGATGAAAATATCGGTTATAGGCGACGGCGGCTGGGGTACGGCGAACGCGATTCTGCTCGCAGGATACGGCCATGACGTCACGGTCTGGGGAGCGTTCCCCGATTACATCGAAGAGCAGAAGGCTGTGCGCAGAAACGACAGATTTCTCAAAGGCGTGCCTCTTCCGGATTCGCTTAATCTGACCGCCGACTGCCGCGAAGCCGTCGAGGGCGCCGATATCGTCGTTCTCGCTCCTCCTTCGAAGTATTTCGCGTCCGTTCTTCAGCGCTTCAAAGGCCTGATAACTTCCGAACAGCTCGTAGTGTCGCTGACGAAGGGTCTTTGCGAGTCGACCAATCGCAGAATGACCGATATAGCGTGCGATATTCTCGGCGTCGACGGCGTCGTCGCCCTCGCCGGTCCGACTCACGCCGAAGAGGTAGCCCGCGGGATTCCGACCGCGATCGTCGCCGCTTCGACCGATGCCGAAAAGGCCGAGAGGGTTCAGAAGATATGGTCCGGCCCGACATTCCGCGTATATACCTCGTCCGATCCCGTAGGCGTCGAAATCGGCGGCGCGGTGAAGAACGTGATCGCAATCGCCGTCGGATTTTCAGACGGGATGGGCTTCGGCGACAATACGCGCGCGGCCCTGATAACCCGCGCCCTCGTGGAGATGAAGCGTTTCGTTCTCGCCTACGGCGGAATGCCTGAAACCCTTTCCGGGCTCGCGGGCATAGGGGATCTTATAGTGACGTGCACGTCCGTCCATTCGCGCAACCATTCCGTCGGCGAGCGGCTCGGGCGCGGCGAAAAAATCGACGCGATCCTCTCGTCGATGCAGATGGTCGCCGAGGGCGTATGGAATTCGAAGGTCATCCACTCTCTCGCGGCGAAGCTCGGCGTGGATATGCCTATCTGCAATCTCGTCTACGCGCTGTGCTACGAGGGTCTCGACGCGCGTCAGGCTGTGACGATGATGATGACGAGGGAACTTAAAAGCGAATGATGCGTGATCCTTTTATCATCAAGGTTTTTGCGGTGTTCTCATTCGCTCTGGGAGCATTGATCGGTTCGTTTCTGAACGTCGTCGTCTGGCGGGTTCCGCGCGGCGAGTCGATAGTCTCTCCGCCATCGCACTGCCCGAAGTGCAACACCCCGATAAGATGGTGGTGCAACATTCCGATTCTCTCCTGGATAGCTTTGCGGGGTAAATGCGCGAAATGCAAAGAGCCGATATCATTCAGATATGTTCTCGTGGAATTTCTGTGCGCGGCGCTTTTTCTCTGCGCCTTCTGGCGTTACGGGTATTTCGCGCCGCTCGCGTGGGTGTGGATCGCTCTTATGATAATCGGCACGTTTATTGACTTCGACCATCAGCTTCTCCCGGATTTTGTGACTGAAGGCGGAATGATCTACGGTGTTCTTGTTTCTGTCTCGTTCTGGGCTTTGGATTCATTCACAGGGGTTAAGCTTGTCAATATAACGCCCGAGTTCTTCAAGATTCATCCGGTGGATTCTCTCATCGGGCTCGCGTTCGGGTTCGGACTTCTGTGGCTCGTGAGGTTCTTGGGTACGGTCGCGTTCAAACGCGAGGCGATGGGGCTCGGGGATGTTTTTCTCATGGGCGCGATAGGTGCGATTTTCGGATGGAAGGCCGTAATGGTAACGCTTATTCTTTCGTCTCTTTTCGGTTCCGTCGTGGGCGTTGCGATGATAGCGTTGAGCAAGACCAGACTCGG
>JAZQTB010000003.1:0-8228 GCA_045630425.1 Kiritimatiellia bacterium
GTGCGCAAGACCGACAAACGCATCAAGAGTAGTGTACTTAAAGCCGCGCTTGCCGTAACCGCCGCGCTTGCCGTTGCCGTCCGTCAGATCGAAAATCGACTCCACCCCGATATAAGCCCAATCAAAAAACGTCGCCGTCGCGCCGGGTGTGAAAATCGGATCCTTGCCGTCAATTACACCGTAGGTCATGTAGCGAGAATCGAACGAAAGCGAAAATTCCGTACTTACAATCTCATTCTGAGCGTAAAGGCCACCTGTCAATGCGATGATTGCTACTGCCCCTATGGTTTTCATTGTGTTCATTTTATTCATTTCCTTTTTTATTTATGTTTATTAAACTTTGTTTAGGCTAACTTTGACTATGCTTTTTTTTGGTTATCTATGAGATAAGAATTATTTAGTTCTTAGCGCGAATGTCAACACTCGAATTTCGACATTCGAGGATCTCCCAACTCTAAACTCTTAACTCCTAACTCTTAACTCACACCATATCCACCCTATGCTTTTTACCGTAAAGCCAGAACCCACCGAACATCGCCACGAGAATGCCCGTCCCGATGATAAGCCACATTCCGCTGCCGCTGACCATCACCGCGTGATAGATCGTGGAGACACTCCATCCGAGCAGCGTCAGGTAGCCCACGAAAATCGTTCCGTAAAATTTGCCGATTTCGCGGAATACCACGCCTGTTGCCGCCAAGCACGGAATGTAGAGCAGCACAAAAAGAAGGAATGAATACATCTGATGAACGCCCTTGGGGAAGTGACGCTTGAGCGAATCTATCGCCGCAGAATTTTCAGGATCTTCGGTAGACGCTTCCTCTTCGGCACCAGACAAGCCGAGAGGATCAACAAGACCTTCCCAGACACCAGAAAGGTTCTCAGGTATCGAAGCAAACGCTTCCTTAAGTCCGCCGACAAGAGAATATTCATCTTCTTCTTCAGTCTTATCAAGATTGGCATCATCCTGGCCGTAAAGCCCCTTCATCGTGCCGATAACCGATTCCTTGGCGAAAAGCCCGGTGAAGATCGAAACGCTCGCCGGCCAGTTATCGCTTTCAACGCCAATAGGCTCGAATACGGGCGTAATCGACTTACCTACGACAGAGAGGAGCGACTCCTTTTTATCCTCGTTTCCGATTGACCCGTCGGTGCCGACCGTATTGAGAATACCGAGAACCAAAACCATCGGAACGATAAACTTACCCGCTCTCCAGATAAAGATTTTAAGTCTCTCCCATGTATGAAGGAAGATGTGACGAGCGCGCGGCAAATGATATGGGGGCAATTCCATAATAAAGTGCGTAGGCTCGCCTTGGAAAAGCGTATGCTTAAGAATAAGGCCCGTCACAATACCAAGGACAATACCGGTAATGTAAATGTAAAATACGAGCTTGCCGGGATTCTGCGGGAAGAACGCCGCAGCAAACAAAAC
Source organism: Kiritimatiellia bacterium (assembly GCA_045630425.1). Taxonomy (GTDB): domain Bacteria; phylum Verrucomicrobiota; class Kiritimatiellia; order RFP12; family UBA1067; genus UBA1067. Next base: position 1,436 of record JAZQTB010000003.1, read on the forward strand.
CCAAATCGGAAGCTTCGCGCCGCAACTCATGAACGGCGTCATAAAGACCGTTAAGAATCTGTCGCGCTTCGATTCTAAGGTGCGCGTCGCCATAATCGCGGGAACCGAGCACCCGAAACCGACGAGCATCGGCACGAAGCTTTTACCCGGCAAGCCTATCCACCGCATGAATCTATCCATAACGAACGCCGCGCGCGCCATATACCCGGAGTCTTCAAGAATCGAAAGACAGAGGAACATAAACCCTACCGGCGGCAGGAATGTGCCGACGGTCTGAAGCGCGGTGCCGACACCGTTCGAAATAAGAGCTACGACCCATTCCGGAGCGTTAACCATACCGAGTAGGTGGGCCGTTCCGCTCACAAAGAGCGTGTCGCCCGCGATATCGAAGAAATCGATGAACGCACCGCCAACAATCTGGGTAATCCAGAATACGAAGTACATCATCCCGAGAAAGATCGGAATGCCGAGAAAGCGGTTGATCACGATTTTATCGATCTTCTCCGAAAGAAATACCTTATCGGCGACGGTGCGCACGACATCCTTCACTAAACCCGCTATGATACCGTAGCGCGTTTCCGCCAGAACGACGTCGGGCGGATCGCCGAGAACTTCAGTACAACGCTTAATCGCCCCGTCGATAACCTCGGGCGCCATATCGTGATGACGCTCCAATTGACGACGAATCATAGGATCGCCCTCAATCGCTTTCATCGCTATCCAGCGCGCGTCAACCTTGTAATGCTCCGCCGTTTTAACCGACGCCGAGGCGAGAATATCGACCTCCTGCTCAAGCTCGTTCGGAAATTCCACATGAATGCGCGGCATCTTGGGAGAGGCGATCGTCTCATCGAGCATCGTGCGAAGGCGGGCGATATCGCGCGAATCCGTCGCGTTTACACCGATCACGGGAACGCCGAGATGCTTGGAGAGATGATCTAAATCAATAACCGTGCGGCGTTGGCGGGCGACATCCATCATCGTCACCACTATCACCATCGGAACTTTAAGCTCGCACATCAAAAGCGTAAGATACAAATTGCGCGCAATGGCGGTCGCGTCGATGATGTTGATGTAAAGTTCCGCCTCCTGAGAAAGCACATATTCTAAACTCGCTTTTTCGTCCTCGCTCGCGGCGGTCAGCGAATAAATTCCGGGAAGGTCGACAATCTTGACTGCGCCTGCCTTAGGGAGCGTGAATTCGCCTTCCTTCTTCTCAACCGTAACGCCGGGCCAGTTGCCGATATGCTGATGCGAACCGGTAAGGGCGTTGAAAATCGTAGTCTTGCCGCAATTGGGGTTGCCGATTAAACCTATGGTCTTCATTTGCCGCTACCCTTCTCAATCAAATTCACTTTAATTACGCTTACTTCATCGCGTCTGAGAGAAAGATGAAATCCTCTTACCGCCAACTCGAAGGGATCGCCGAGCGGCGCGACATTTATAATCTTAACCTTGACCCCGCGAGTCATCCCTAAAGCGAGTAATTTAGCACGATAAGCAGCATTACCGAGTTTATACCCTGTAATTTCGGCTATCTGGCCTTTCTTCAGCTGATCTAATGTCATTACGAATAATCTTTCTAAATGTTAGACGCGGTAAAGTTTACCAAATCTAACTTTCAATGTCAACCGCGAAAAGTCGACGTGCGGTTTTTCACCCGATCATTTGAGAAGATCGCCGACCGCAAGTGAAATCGCCTCCGCAATACGCTCATGGCCCAAAGCGGAAGGATGAAGTCTGTCTTTATCCCTGTTCGCGAAAAACCTCGCAAGCCACGACGCCGCCTCGTCCGACCAAACGTCGGTAGCCCTGCCGACCTTTCTCAATCCGTATCCGTGACCGCCGTTAGGATATATTCTGGCCACGGATTCAACACCGGCGGAGCGAAGCGCCGTATCATAGGCGACGGTCGTTTCAATTTCGCAGTAGCCGCCGTGCTCCTTAGAAACTTCTTTCGGCGTCTTTGCCGAAAGACCGATGACGATTGTGCCGACGCCAAGCAAAAAAATCATCGTTTTTCTGATACTTTGCATTTTCATATTATCTCTTGTTCTGTTTTCCGCTTTACGAACAAACATTTATCTATATCACCGCTAATTATACCACTTTAATCTACAAAATAAAAGTGCGACAATCCGCTCAAATTTTTCCGCATAAGATTCTCATTTATCAAAACCTACAAAATTCCCTATGTTTCTCACATTTTTGCGGGCTGGAGCGAGGCATGGTCCTATGTACGCGACAAAAGCAAATCCGCCGCTCAGGACACGAAGGAATGCCCGCCTGTTATTTTCTGTTATTTGTCGCGCATAGATTTTCCAACTGCTGTTTATTAGATTAATGCCAACAGCGACACCATCAATCCGAACCTTCGAAGCGATATCACAACTGCCACGATATGTCGCCTCTTGCGATTTCCTTCGACGCCTACTTGCGATTTCCTCTGATTCCTACTTGCGATTTCCTCCTATGTTATGCTATAATATTGTCAGCAAAAATGGAGATAGTACGATGATATCCAGATGGCAAGAAAATAATCTAATACATGGGCTTAAGGTGCGTCGCGGCATCCATCTTACAGGCGCTAGACAGGTAGGAAAAACCACACTGGCAGAAGCCATTGGCATAGATTCTGTCGTGCATCGCTCTCTGGACAAGTCATCACAAGTCAGGGCGGCAAAATCCGATCCAGAGCTGTTTGTGCGTAGGAAAGGGGCTGAAACCCTTGTTATTGATGAAATACAAAAAGCGCCCGAGTTGCTTGAAGAAATAAAACTCAAAGTTGACCACGACAATTCGCCTGGCCAATATCTTCTTACCGGCAGCTCAAATCTTCGTTTCCTCAAATCTGTAAAGGATTCGCTTGCCGGACGGTTTGGCACAATCAGGTTGCGAACGCTAACCCTTGGTGAGCTAAACGGCTCTGCTCCCGACTTTCTCGACCAGCTATTCAATGAAGATTTCAGGAGAGCTTCAAAGGGATTTGACAAACCATCACTAATCCATGCGGCCTTCATGGGCGGTTATCCGGAGCCGCTTGAGTTTTCGCATCGAGACAAGAAAGACTGGGTGAGGAACTATCTCAACGATATTCTGACAAAGGACATAAGGGACATAACGGAGCTCAGGAAGCTAGATTCCTTGAGGGCTGCCGTGCTTTGGCTGATGGCCCACACGGCTCAGCTCTTTACAATCGAGGAGTTCGGCGCCAAAGCCGGACTCACGCGAGAAACATCCCAGACATACATAGCAGCGTTGACAGCGCTTTACCTCTTCGACAAGGTCCCCGCATGGTCGAAAAGCGATTATGACAAAATCGGGAAACGGCCAAAATACATCACCACAGACACCTCGCTCGCCTCAAACATGCTGGGCTGGCACGAAGACAATGTGGTTTTTGACGAACACATAAACGGGAAGTTTGCGGAGTCCTGGGCCTATCATGAGATAGCCGCCCAGGCTGACATCACAGGCGACTACAGCATAACACATTACAGAGACAGTGACAAGCGCGAAATTGATTTTGTCGTTGAGCGCGACGACGGACATTGCGCCGGGATTGAGGTGAAATGCGGTTCCTCCGTCGGGGATGAAGATTTCAAGCATCTTAAATGGTTTCGTGCAAAGTTCAATATGGACCGATTCACCGGAATTGTCCTTTACACGGGAAACGACGTGCTGAGTTTCGGCAATCACATGTACGCCGTCCCCTTTGCGAACTTAACCTGACGCTCCGCAAAAAACGGCAATCCGCCCCCGTGGCGCACCGTGCACCTCCTATCGTCCCCAACACATCAAAGGAGGTGGCGCTTCCAGCTCCGCCCGCCGCACCGGTAGGGCTGGCGTTCCACCGCCAGCCGCCCCGTCTATGACGCAAGCTCGGAGACCATATTGGTAATGCCAGAGACACCGGCCCACTCGGAATAGATGCGGACGGGGATGCCCGTGGCCGCGGCAAGCCGCCTGTCCAAGCCGGGCAAACGTGCGCAGTCTCCAGTCAGAATGAATCCATGCTTCGCAATGTCGGCGACATGTTCGCGTGAAACGCGATGCGTCATAAAATCGGACAGCGCCTCCTCTATCCGGTCAAAGACACCTGCGAGCGCTTCTTCGCGTATCTCGCGGGAGTCAATCCTATAGGTACGCACGTCGCCCTTGTCGACATCCTGTCCAAGGACTTCGAAATCAAGTTCCGAATCCAGCTCCCAGACGGAGCCGACCTTCGCCTTGACGAGTTCCGCCATTCGCCTGTCGATGCAGCACCTGCGCACAGTGCGCACGTACATCATGATGGCGTTATCCATATCGTCCCCACCCATTTTCAATTTCTTGTCGCAAATAACCCCCTCGCGCGAAACAAGCTCGATTTTCGTTACGCGGACACCAATGTCCACAAGAAGCCAGACCCTCGGCAATTCCTCGCATCGCCGCCCCATCGATTCCCATTCGAGGAAATCGACCGCGCGGAAAAACCTCTCCAATTTCTCGTCATGCCCGAATAGTTTTGGGGAAATGCTCATAGTTATGTTCCTTTCTATGTGATACTCGCCCTACACGGATATACGATCCTCTCGCAAAAATCTGACAAGGTCTATCCTTGACATGCCTTGTCAAGTCCTGATGACGCCGAGCGCATTGTGCGTCTGTGCGCTACGAGTCGAAGCAGCAATGCTCCGTGGCGTTGGCGGTCGCTTCGGCAACCTTCAATAGTTGCATCAAAAACGCCAATGGCCAATATGTTGCGAAAAATATCAAGATCGCTTTCCATTTCAAACAACCCGAAGCGCACCACGCGTTCTTGCCGCGCAAGAATCCTCCTGCAAGGAAATAAAACGCCATTGCGAGAAAAAAACCATCACTGCAAAATTCGCAGCAAACCCGCCCGCGCCGGCACATGTTTCGAAGTCAAATAATCTTTCAACCGCAGCCAAACCGACGACTAGGCCTGCAAACGGTGCAAGAACCGCATAGAAACCCCAGGATTCCTCCACGAATTCCCTCATGCGGACAAGGCCCTCCTGCGACGGGATCGTTCTGTACAGTTTCGCACCGCGCAGTTCGCGTTCGTAGCGTTCTTCTCCGATGGCATCGCGGCGGCAAACCTTCACGGCCGCTCGTTCACCATCCGGTCCCTCGGCGAGAAAAACCACACCGTACGCGCCATGCCCGATTTCCCGTTCAAGGTGCCACTGACCGCAATTTGCCATACTTTCACCTGCAACTGATTCTTGGTATAACATCATATTGCAGACATTATACCAAAAGCGCAAAGCGGATAAATTGCACGTCAACTTTTTCCATAGTTTTGAACTGTTCCGTCCGTCATCAATTTTAAGGTAATTATCAACATAACACTCTAAACCATGAATCGTCCCGCCTAAAAAAAAAGGAACCGCCGGGAATGCGGCGGTTCCTTTTTTACGCGCTTAATCGACGAATTAAGCTTCAGCGGCCTGCTCGTCAAGAATCGTAATCTTGAACTTGACGATGACGCCGTGACCAAGGTCGATCGCGGCCTCGTATTCGCCGACCTCGCGGAGCGAGTCTTCGATGGAAAGCTGGCTGCGCTCGATCGCGACGCCGCGGTTGGCCTCGATGGCGGCGAGAATGTCGGTGACGCTGACGGCACCGTAAAGCCTCTTGCCGTCGGTCGTGGCGGCCGAAACGGTGAGCTCGAGTTTCTCAAGCTTCTTGGCGACTTCGAGCGCGGCCTTCTTCTCTTCGGCGGCGCGGGCGGCGCGCTCGGCCTCGAGCTTTTTAAGACGGCGCTTGGCGGCTTCGGTGGCCACCGCGGCGAGACCCTTCGTGAAGAGATAGTTGCGGGCGTAGCCGGGGGCGACCTTGACGATCTCGCCGGCCTTGCCGAGCTTCTTCACGTTATCCATGAGCATAACTTCAATAGCCATTTTCGAACTCCTTTCGATTAAGCCATGAGGCCCATGTTGCGCGCACGCTTTACACCCTGGCGGATCTGACGCTGCTGGGCGGCGGTGACGCCGGTGATGCGAGCGGGGAGAATCTTGCCGTAGTCGGTGATGTAGTAGCTGAGCGTTTCAATGTCGTTAACGTCGATCTGATCCTTGGGACCGAGCGGCGGACGCTTTCTCGCGGCGAATTCTTCACCCGCAGAGCTGTTGGATTTTTTGAAAGCCATTTTGGTTTTCCTCTGTTAGATTGTTGTTTACGTGTATCAGAACGGGATATCGTCAGGGTCGCTCTCAAGCGAATTGGACACGACGGGCGCCTCGTTGCGCTGGGAGCTGCCGCCGAGGCGGTCTCCCTGCGGAAGGAACTTGATCGTCGAAGCTCTTACTTTGAGCTTCTGGTGCTTGACACCGTCCTTTTCCCACGAATCCATCTGCAGACGACCCTCCACGAGAATCGTTCTGCCTTTAGACAGGTACTGTCCGCACAGTTCAGCAAGCTTATCCCACGCGTCGACATCGACGAATACGGGAAACTCCTGTATCTGACCGTTGCGGTCTTTGCGACGCTCGTTGACGGCAATGCCGAGACGGGCGACCTTCATGCCGCTCGAACCGGTTGCGCGAACATCGGGATCGCGCGTCAGATTACCCATCAGGATCACTTTATTGAAAGAGGCCATAACCCGTTCCGTTCTTTTTACGCTTCAGCTGCGGTCGCGGCGGCCGCGGCGGCAGCATCCTTCTTGGCCTGACGTTCGGCGCGGGCCGCACGCTCCTCGACGAGCTTGGCCTCACGGCGCTCGTCAACCGCGAGAATCTGAACGCGGAAGACTTCTTCGACGAGACGGTAGCGGGCGAGGAGT
>JAZQTB010000004.1:0-14613 GCA_045630425.1 Kiritimatiellia bacterium
TCACGAGAATAAGACCGCGCGGCTTGAAAAGAAGCTCTTTAACGACCGGCGGAAGGCCGAGCTGCTCCATCGTCAGAAGTTTAGAGGGAATCTGACGAAGTCGGAGGCCAAGCGGTCTTAGGAAGACAACTCTAGGTTGCAACTCCTTGGCACACAGAACGACATGGCTACGATCCGACTTTCACGAGAATAAGACCGCGCGGCTTGAAAAGAAGCTCTTTAACGACCGGCGGAAGGCCGAGCTGCTCCATCGTCAGAAGTTTAGAGGGAATCTGACGCAAGACCATACCGTAACGTTTGCGCTCCTTGAATACGGACACACGGAAACGCGTCCCGTCGGGATGGGCGAGAGCGAAGTCGGCGCCGCCATTGCGCTCTACTTCCTCCATCTGCTTCTCGGTCGAAACCTCCTTGCAGAGCCGATACGTATCCTCTTCGCTCAACGCCTCGTCGGCAAGCGGAAGAAGTTCGCCGTGAACGCGGAGCTCCGGCGGCATGTAAGCGCGGATGTGAAGGTCGCTGCCGCCTTCATCGATTGTAGCCTGCAAAAGCTCATGCATCGTAATGTCCATCTAAATTCTCCTTACCTTCTCTTTACTGATCACTAACAACTATCTCCTAACTACTGACTCCTAACCCCTGACTACTAATCCGCATCACCCATCGTCACACGCAACACCTCGGAGAGGCTCGTCATGCCGCTGGCGACCTTGAGCATTCCGTCTTCGCGCAACGTGCGCATTCCCATTTCGCGGGCGCGCTGGCGAAGAATCGTCGCGGGCGCGTGCTCGAAGATGAGACGCTGGATCGTATCGTCCACCTTGAAGATTTCGAAAATACCCTTTCGGCCCTTGTAACCGCTACGGCCGCACCTGTCGCAGCCGGCGCCGGTATACATCGACTCCGGAATCGTCTTGGCGATAGAGCCGAGCATCTTAAGATCGCGTTCCGTAGGAGTATACTGGGTCTTGCACTTCTCGCAGATCGCTCTTACGAGTCGCTGCGCCATCGCCGCGCGCAGAGCCGACGCGACGAGGAACGGCTTTACGCCGATATCCAGCAGACGCGTAACCGCTGAAGGCGCGTCGTTCGTATGCAGAGTCGAGAACACCAGGTGACCCGTAAGAGCCGCTTCCATGGCGATGTCGGCGGTCTCGGCGTCACGGATTTCGCCGATCATCACGATATTGGGCGCCTGACGGAGAATCGAGCGGAGAGCCGCGGAGAAGTCGAGTCCGACATCCTTGTTGACCTGAACCTGGTTGATGCCGCTCATCTGGTATTCGACGGGGTCTTCAACCGTAATGAGCTTTTTGTCGGGCGTGTTGATCTGACCTAAACAGGCGTAAAGGGTCGTCGTCTTACCTGAACCCGTAGGACCGGTAACGAGAACTACGCCGTCGGGAAGCTTGATAAGACGCTCGAACGTCGCCTGATCGTCCGTCAAAAAGCCTAACTGCGGCAGACCGAGCGAAAGATTCGACTTGTCGAGAATACGCATTACGATCGACTCGCCGTGGTTCGTGGGCACCGACGACACACGAAGGTCAAGGTCCTTCCCGTTGACGGTGATCTGGATTCGCCCGTCCTGCGGGATGCGCTTTTCGGAAATCTTCATCTTCGACATGATCTTTATGCGCGAGATGATGGCCTGCTGGAGGCGCTTCGGCGGCGAGTCCATCTTTCTCAGGGCTCCGTCGATACGGTAACGGACGCGGAACTCCTTTTCCATCGGCTCGATGTGAATATCGGAAGCCTTCATCTTGATGGCGGTCGTGATAAGCATCGTGGCGAGCTTGACGACGGGAGCGTCGTCGCCCGTCACATCGTCGCCCTCAAGCCCCATCTCGTCGCGCGTCTGGACATCGGCGGGAGCCTCGTCGGCGTAAAGCTTGGCCATCGCGGCCTTGATCTCGCTGCCCGGCGAAACCACCGCCTGGACGTCGCGCCCGTGAAGAACATACCTGAGCGAATCGATCGCGTCGTACCCCATCGGGTCGGAAAGCGCGACCGTAATGGAATCTTCATCGGCGACGACGGGGACGACACCGTACTTCTTGGCGATTTCGCCGGGAAGCTCCTTCACGATTTCGGAACTGATCGCATCTGCGTTGATGTGACAGTACTTAAGCCCGAACTGATCGGCGAGAGTTCCTAAAACCTCATCTTCGCCGACGGCACCGCCCGCAACGAGAACGTCGAGAGTCGTTTCGTTTTCGGCCTTCATTGACTTCGAAGCCATCTCGACCTGCTCAGGACTCAAGAAACCCCGCTCGGTCAGCAGCTGAAGCACATATTCATCGTTACTTGTCATAAGTTAGTTTATAGTATAACCAAAAAGCCGTTTTTTTGCAACTTCACGACGCCCCGGATTTCGTTCGCGCGCTTCAAAAACGGCCTATGAAGAAAATCCGGGTTCCGCCCTCGCGAGAGGATTCGATGCGCATCGATCCGCCGAGTTCGTTGATGCGGCGCTCCATCGTCCGCAGACCGTAATGCCCGGAAAGCGAATCTTTTGAGCCGACGTCGAACCCTGTCCCGTTGTCGATCACGGACAGAACGATCTCGTTATCCTTGAAATGGATCTTAACCTCAACCTTCGTCGCCTTGCCGTGACGTATGGCGTTGCCGACGGCCTCCTGGACTATCAGAAGAAGCGAACCGCAATAATTGCGCGCGACGTTGCGCTCTTCACCCTCGCTTTTGATTTCTACGACACCGTCCCAATGCGGCATGCGGCGGGCGACGAAAGCGAAAAGCCCCATGAGCGACTCCGGCCCCTCGCTTTCCTCGTTCATCGCCCAAATCGTAGAACGCAGACCATTCTGGGTGTGCTGCAGAGCATCCTGGACCTTCTCCAGCTGCTCGGCGCTCTTGACGGCCTCGCGCGGCAGATAATTGCGCGCCGCCTTGAGCCTGAACATCGCGCCCGCCAGATACTGCTGGAATCCGTCGTGCAGATCGGCCGCCAACCGCAGCCTTTCGCGGCGCGCGGCGTCGGCCTCGATGCGCGTCGTCTCGCGCGCGCGGATCAATTCCGCAAGTTCGCGGATCTTACGGCGGAGCATTTTTCTCAACGTGACGACCCATGCGAACATCAGAAGAAAAACGACGCCGGCGGCGCCGAATACGATTCTGAGTTTACGCGCGGTCCAGAACGGCGGCGGCGGCGCGCGGTCGACAATCTGAACGTCGCCGAGCGTCATCGGTATCAGTTCGAGATTCTCGATGCGCGCGAAACTGCCGTTTTCGAGATCCTCTATGGACGTGTACGCGAGAGCGCCGGTGACGCGGACCGTCGATCCGACGACAAAATCGGCAGGAAGAGCCTGATCGAGCGCGCAGGGCATGTCAACCTGAATGTTGCGCTCTCCGTCGCCGACTAAAAGCTGGGTTGAATTCTGGCGGCGGTTTATGTCGCGCAGAAGCCCCTCGGTGACGAACATGCCGCCGTACCACGCGGGATTCCCGTACGGCATCACGGCGTTGAAAAGCTCTTCGACGGTAACCTCCGCCGGAGCCGGCGCGGCGCCGGCGGACTTCCCCTTTACGACAATCCCGCTCGTCAAAAGCCGGGGCTTTGACGAAAACTCCTTCTCGCCCGTCACTTCCACCATGTCGCCGACATGAGGCATAACCCCGTCAATTTTCTTGACGCGCCAGTTCACCCCCGCATCGTCCTTTAGAAAATAAAACGGCAGGCCCTCGCGCTCGAACGTGACCACACCGGAAAAATTCGTCATCACGGACGCTAAAACGACGGAAGCGAAAATCATCTCAGCGCCTTCCTCTTTTACCGAATCTGAGACGAAGCGAAATCTTTATCGACTCGACGGCGATTCCTGCGGATATTTTCGAATACCCGCTTACACGGTCAGTGAAGGTTATCGGCAGCTCCTTTATCGACAGGGCCGTCTTCCACGCGCGATGGTTCATCTCGAGCTGGAAAGAGTAGCCCGCGCTCTCGACGGTGTCGTACTCCATCGCCTTCAGGGCGGAAACCTTCCAGCACTTAAAGCCGCCCGTAGGATCCCTCAGGGGCATTCCGGTCACGGCGCGGATGAAAATCCCGCCCATGCGCGAGATGAGACGGCGTCTGAACGGCCAGCCCGGCGTCGCCCCGCCCTTCACATAGCGCGAACCGATCACAAGGTCGGCGTCTTCGGCGAGAAGCCGCGGAACGTCCCCGGGGTTATGGCTGAAGTCGCAGTCCATCTGAACGATCCTGTCGGCGCCAAGCTCGATGGCGCGTCTGAAACCGGCCAGATACGCCTTGGCGAGACCCTCCTTCCTTTCGCGGTGGAGGCAGAAAATTCGCGGATCCTTCCGGATGAGACGTTCGATGACGTCGCCGGTTCCGTCCGGGGAATTGTCGTCGACGAACAGGATTTCAAGCGACCCGTCGACCGCTAAGAGCGCACGGGCCATCGGCTCGACGTTATCCTTTTCGTCATAGGTCGGGATTACGACTACGGTTTTCATTTAAGTTCCTCGAAAATCGCTTCCGCCTCCATCATGCGGCCTTTGCCGGACGAACCGCAGGCGAGTTCGCCGTTCTCGGGATCTATCACCTTGACCCCGCGCCCGCGCAGCGCGGCGATGTTGTCCTGCGTGACCGGACTTTCCCACATCCCGTCGTTCATCGCGGGCGCGAGCGCGACGGGCGCGCGCGTGGCGAGAAGCGTCGCGGTAAGAAGATTGTCTGCGACGCCGTAGCGCATCTTGGCGATGGTGTTGGCTGTGGCCGGCGCGACGACGACGAGATCCGCGCATTCGGCGAGCGAAATGTGTTCCGGCTTCCACGAAACGGGCGGCGCGAACTGATCGACGAGAACGGGATTGCGGCTCAGCGTCTGATATGTGAGCGGCTTTACGAACTCGCACGCGGCCGGAGTCATGACGACATGGACGTCATCTCCGTTTTTGACGAAAAGCCTTACCAGTTCAGCCGCCTTGTACGCGGCGATCGAACCCGTGACGCCCAAAACGATTCTTCTCATGCTGTTTATTCGCTCCTTTCGGTCTTACGCTGCCTTCAGGCAAGACACATTTTCAGTTCATCGAGGGTTTTGGCCATTTTGGCCGATTTCCAGACTCCGCTCCAACGCGGAAAATCCTTCCAGTAGGCGAGAAGCTCCTTCATCCGCCCGAGCACGGGGCGCGGCGAGCCGAGCTCCTTTACGGACGAATCGATATACCGCCCGATCAGTTCGCCTATATCATCGCGGGACGCGAGATATCTCACAAAGCCCCTGCCGATCATCACGTCGTGAAGATTGAACTTAGACAGATCCTCCGCGCCGCGCGGCCCGCGGATTCCGCCCGACTCAAGAAACGCGTCTCCGTTGTAGACGAGCGGAACCTTGACCGCATCCGCGACAGCGCGGAATGCCCCGATATCGCACTCGCCCTCGTACATCTGTTTCGCCGTACGCGCATGAACGGTCAGAAACCTGAGCGGATAGGAATTTACGATCGGTACGAGAGAAAGAAACTCATCGCCCTTCTCGACGCCTAAGCGCACCTTGACCGAAAACGCCCCATCTCCCATAACCTCGCAGCCCGTCGCGATCATCTTCTCGAAAACGTCGCGCGTTTTCAAAATGCCGCTGCCGCGGAATTTGTTCCGCACCATCGGGAACGGACAGCCGCAGTTAAGGTCGGCAGTTTTAAAGCCCGCGTCCTTGACGCGCGCTAAACAACACTTGAGCGCGGCGGGGTCCTTGCCGATAAACTGCGGCGTGATTTTTAGAGCGCCTCCACCCGGAGAGACGCCGCGAAGTTCACGATCCTTCAAAGGGTCGACGCCGGCGTTCGCGGTAATAAAGGGAGTTACCGCCTCGGTAAAGCCGTATTCATCAAGCGCTTCCGAAAAACTCTCGCGGAAGCACCTGATCGTTACACCTCTTAAGGGAGCGAGAATCATATTCCGCGCTCTTAAAGGGAATTACATATTACCGATAACGGCCTTGATGCGCCTTACGCCGGCGGACGAGCTCTGCTCCTTCTTGATCTTAAAGGAGCCGAGTTCCTTCGTGTTGGCGACGTGAGGACCGCAGCAGATTTCCTTGGAAACATCGCCGATCGAATAAAGCGAAACCTCGTCGCCGTACTTCGCGCCGAAAAGCGCCATCGCGCCTTCGGCCTTGGCTTCCTCGACCGTCGTCGTCTTCTTCGTGACCTCGATACCGGCCTCGATCCACTCGTTGACAAGCTTTTCGACGGCGTCCTTCTGTTCGGCGGTCATCGGCTCGGGCCATGTGAAGTCGAAGCGCAGACGCTCGGCCGTGATGTTGGAGCCCTTCTGGTTCGCGGTGGGACCGAGAACCTTGTGAAGCGCCGCGTGAAGGAGGTGTGTCGCCGTGTGCATACGCGTCACGACTTCGCTGTTGTCCTGAAGACCGGCCTTGAACGAACCGGCCGACGTCGTGCGCGAAAGTTCCTGGTGCTTGCGGTTGGCCTCGTCAAAGCCTTCCTTGTCGACCTCGAGACCCGCCTTCTCGGCCATCTCGAGAGTCATCTCGAACGGAAAACCGAACGTGTCGTAGAGCTTGAACGCCGTCTTGCCGCTGATCTGGGTCTGACCGTGGGCCTTGAGCTGTTCGGCTACCTTGTTGAACATCGCCTCGCCCTTGTCGAGCGTCTGATTGAAACGGTTCTCCTCGGCTTCGAGATCGGCCTTGCATGTCGCGAGGTTCTCGGCGAGCTCGGGATAGACATGTTTATACTTCTCGCAGATCGTCTCGGCGAGCTTAACCGTAAATCCGGGGGCGATACCGAGGAATCGGCTGTAGCGGACGGCGCGGCGGATGAGACGGCGAAGAACGTAGTTCGCGCCGACATTGCCGGGCTTGACGCCGCCCTTCGGATCGCAGAGAATGAACGTCGCCGTACGCATGTGGTCGGCGATGATGCGGCGAGACTTGAGCGCGAGCTCGGCGTCTTCGGGCGTTACGGTCGAAAGCTCGTCGATCTTCGCCATGATCGGCGCGAAAATCTCGGTGTCGTAAACGGTCGCGGCGCCAGACATCATGCAGATAGTGCGCTCGACGCCCATGCCCGTATCGACATTGTGACGGCCGAGAGGCTCGAACGCGCCTTCGGCGTTCTTGTTGTACTGCATGAACACGTCGTTCCAGATTTCGATGTACTTTCCGCAGTGGCAGCCGGGGCGGCAGTCGGGGCCGCACTTCTCCTTGCCGGTGTCGATGAACATTTCGGTATCGGGACCGCAGGGACCGGTCGTGCCGGCGGGACCCCACCAGTTGTCTTCGCGCGGGAGACGATAGATGCGCTCGTCGGGAATGCCGAGGGATTTCCAGATTTCAACGGCCTCCTCGTCGGCGGGAATGTAGCCAGGCTCACCCTCAACGCCCTCGCCCCTGAAGACGGTTACGGAAAGCTGATCGGGCGAAAACCCGAGTTTCGTCGTAAGGAACTCGTAGCTCCAGCTGATCGCCTCTTTCTTGAAATAATCGTTGAGAGACCAGTTGCCGAGCATCTCGAAAAACGTAAGGTGGGCGCTGTCGCCGACCGCGTCGATATCGCCCGTACGGACGCACTTCTGAACGTCGGTAAGGCGCGTCCCGGCGGGATGCTCCATCGCGCCCATCAGATACGGCACCAACGGATGCATACCGGCGGTCGTGAAAAGAACGGTCGGATCGTTCTCCGGAATAACCGAAGCGCCGGGTATTATCTTATGACCCTTGGATTCGAAAAACTTCAGATACATTTCGCGGAGTTCGTCCGCAGTAAGATTCTTCATATTTGACTCCCTTGAAAAATATTCCGTATATTTTATCAAATTTAACGCCGTTTTATCAAATGTACGTACGCTCCCGCGAAAGCGGTGAACGGAGCGACCAGAACAAGTCCGAAACTTCCGACGAGCGTCTTGACGACCTCCGCGCTCACAAGCGTAGTGTTGATGAAATCGACCGGTCTTACACCTTCTGAAGCGTACACCATCAAAAGCGTCAGATAACCGCCCGAATAGGCCAGAAGCAATGTCGTAGTCATCGTTCCGACGACCGCGCGGCCGATGCGGCACCCCGACAGAAACAGAGGTTTGAACGTGATGTCGGGATTGTGGCGGCACACCTCCGCCATGCCGGCGGAGATATCCATCGCAAGATCCATCACCGCGCCGGAAGAAGCGAGAATTACCGAACCTGTGAAAATATTGCGCAGGGAAACGATATCGGCGTTGGCGTAGACCAGCTGCTGCGCGAAAGGCATCGTAGCTCCGTCGATATACATGACGCCCGAGAAGAACCACGCTAAAAAAAGCGAGGCGGCGACGCCGAGCATCGACCCTAAGAACGCCGCCGCTCCGACGCGCGTAAGCCCCGCGACGAGAAAAACGATCACCGCCGTCAGAACCGCGACCGTCGCGAAAGAAACGAGTGTCGCGCTCGCTCCGTTCAAAACGGCAGGCACCAGAATTTTCCAAATCGCAAGACAGCTGAAGAAAAACGTGAAAAGCGCGCGGACCCCGGTCCAGCCGCCGAAGACGCACAGGAGCACGGCGAACAAAACAAAAAGCGCGCCCGCCCAGCCGAGCCGCCAGTAATCTCTGGCGAAGAGCACTGTGTCCTCGCCCGCGGCCGCCGGCAGTTCCACGACGACGTCGTCGCCGGGCCGGAACATTTTGTCAAACTCCATCTGGGCGCGAAGCTCGTTTTCGGCGTCGAACTCCCTGCCGTCCGGAAGAACGACCTTCAGTCTCTGCGTCCCGTATCGGACATTGCCGAGATCCTCGACGGAAGAATCGTCGACCTCGATCACCTTAGCGACGGCTGTCGGAGCCTGCGGCGCCGAAACTACGGCGGTTGCGCCCGGCATGGCGACAAGGTAAACCGTGACCGCGGCCAGCGCAAGCGCGAGAAACGCGGATAACCGTATCGCCCTTTTGATCTTCATCAATTATTCTTGATAGAAGGATTTGAGTTTTTTGCCGACTTCGTCATTCTCCATCGATCCTCTGAAAAGTTCCGACGAGCACCCCTGGGCGGATATGACGACCGGCTGACTGGAGTGATGCGAGTGGGACCACGAGACGCGGGCCCGGCTGGAAATCATTTTGGAAAGCGTTCCGCTGAGACGGTGCTTCGACACCGTGAGATATTCAACCGCGCCCTTTTTCTCTATAATGTTGGACAGAAGGTTCTCCAGATCCTTTTCGAAGTCTGCCTTTATCTTTTCCATCTCCTTCTCGCCGAGAACCATCACATCCTTCTTCGGGTCGCCCTCGAATCTGAATCCGAAGCCTTTCGTTATCATCTTCTTCGCGTCTTCGAAATCGAACTTCCGATTCTTCAGCACGGCCAGTCTCATGTTTTCGTCGAAGACTCTCGTGCTTACCGTCTGGTTCGTGAGAATCGAAATGTCGGACACGGAAACGACTCCCGCGACGCCCGCGGAAAGCCCGCCCGTTTCATGATCGCCCGTCGCGACGACAAGCGTTTCTCCGGGGCGCCTTTTCATGAAATCGAGAGCCACCTTGATGGCGTCGTCGAGCGCGATGATATCGCGGATCGCGCTCGCCGCGTCGTTGCCGTGCGCCGCCCAGTCGATGCGCCCGCCCTCGACCATGACGAAGAATCCGTCGGGATTGTCGATCATCCCGATGCACTTCTCGAGAAGCTGCGGGAGCGTCGGATACTGATCCCTGTCGGCATTCGTTACATCGATGTCGTAAGGATAGGCATAATCCGTAAAGCGCGTCAGAACCTTCCCGTCCGACGGCTTAAGGGCGAGAAAATCATCTTTGGACGTCACTACCTTGTAGCCCGTCTTCCGGGCATATTCGTATATGTTGCCGTACTTCGGATATAACTTGGACTTCGTATCGTCGAATTTCCCGTCAAGACCGCCGCCCGCGAAAAAGTCAAACCCCGAATCGACCAGATCAATGGCGATGCGGTAGTTTTCGCCTCTCGCATGACCGCGCGCGTAAAAGCCGGCGGGAGTGGCGTGTGTCGTGGTGACGGTCGTTATGATGCCGACCTTTTTGCCGGCGGCTTTCGCGAAATAGGCGCACGAATCGACGATGTTGCCGTCGGCGTCGCATCCGAGCATTCCGTTCTTTGTCTTCACGCCGCATGCCAGCGCCGTCGCCGCGGCCGCGGAATCGGTCGTGATCTTGTCGGCGGACTGGGTCTCGGCAATGCCCTTTACGGTGAGATTCTCCATCGCCAGCGGCCCGCGCCCGATCGCGCGCGAGAAGGAGTCGGCCATGACGCGATGGTTCGCGGCCATGCCGTCGCCGATGAACAGGAACACATACTTCGGAGCGGCCGCATTCAGCAGCATCGCGCCTGCGGCGGCAAAAGCGAAAATCGACAACCTTATTATTTTCATATCATACCTCTTTCAATACCGTGAGCTGCAGCGGCATCGACTCACGCGGTTAATTTATCCTATTATATCAAATTATCCCTCTGATGTGCATCATTCCTAAACGCTTCGTCCGAGAAGTCGCGCGGCGAGTCCTTTAAGGACGGAAACGTCGCCGTGAAGCCCCTCCAGCGCCGAAATCGCCTTCGTCGTCGTTTCGGCGGCGAGACGTTCGGTCTCTTCGCGGCTGTATGGCGAATCGCCGTCAAGAAGATCGTCTTCAAACTGAAACGCGAGCCCGAGATTCAGGGCGAACGACTTGAGTTTCGCGAGCGTCGCCTCGTCGGCGTCCGCCCCGGGCGCCCCCATCACCGCCGCCGCCACGAAAAGATCGGCGGTCTTGTGTTCGTAGATATAAGCGACATCTCCCGTCGCCGCGATATCCTCAACCTGACCCGCGACCACGCCCACGCCCGCTTCGGCGAGCGCGGCGACGATCTTCGCGGCGTTCTTAGGCGTTTTTGCCGCCGCCGAGAACGCGCGCGCCTGCAAAGCGTCGCCCGCGAGTATCGCATTTACCTCGCCGAACTTTTTCCACACGGTCGGCTTGCCCCGGCGCATCTCGTCGTTGTCCATCGACGGCAGATCGTCGTGCACGAGCGTATAGTTGTGGAGAAGTTCGATCGCCGCCGCGGGATAGGCGGCGTCCTCGGCCCTGCCGCCCGCGGCAAGCGCGGAGCCCATGGCGATCAGAGGCCTCACTCTCTTGCCGCCGGCGCCGACGGCGTATCGCATCGCCGCCGAAAGCTCCCCGGGGCGTTCATCCTCGCGCGGCAGAACTTCATCCAACGTCTTTTCGACCGCTTCAATAAGATACTTCATCTCGACCCTCCCGTGTTTACAGATCCGCGCGAATCAGAACTCGTCGTCCGCGACGTCGTTCAGCCGGTCCGGCGCCACTTCAAGATACCGCATCGCGGTTTCGGCTATGCGTTTGAAAATCGGACCGGCGGAATTGCCGCCCTGGTGGAACGGTCTGCGCTCGTCGAAGTCGAGCGAAACGAGAACGACGATTTCGGGCGGCACGGGCATCGGGTCTTCGGGATTGCGCTTGACGACGCCGGAAGGGACGATTCCGCAGAACGTGGCGACGTAAAGCCCAGCAGCGTAGCCGCCGGTCGGCGATGGCTTCTGGGCGGTGCCTGTCTTGCCCGCGACGGAATATCCTTTAAGCTTGGCGCGCCTGGCCGTTCCGCCTACCGCCGCCACGCCGAGCATCATGTCGCGCGTCGCGTACGCCGCCGCCTCGCTGATGACGCGCGTACCGGGATCTTCCTTCCGCACGAGAAGATCGTTGCCGTCAGCGTCGAGAATCCTGTCGACGATATAAGGCTTCTTGCGGACGCCGCCGTTGGCGATGGTCTGATACGCCGAAGCGAGCTGAAGCGCCGTCACCGACACGCCCTGTCCGATGGGAGCGCGAGACCACGTCGCCTTGTCCCACTTCCTGTAGTCGCGGAGAATGCCGCCCTCTTCATCGGGAAGCTCAATGCCGGTGCGGGAGCCGAAACCGAACTTCCTGAAATACGCATATACGTTTTTAGGACCGAAATCGCAGCCGAGCTTTCCGATGAC
The DNA here is from genome assembly GCA_045630425.1 of Kiritimatiellia bacterium. Taxonomy (GTDB): domain Bacteria; phylum Verrucomicrobiota; class Kiritimatiellia; order RFP12; family UBA1067; genus UBA1067. Next base: position 11,977 of record JAZQTB010000004.1, read on the forward strand.
GATATTGGAAGATTCCACGATGCCTTCCTTGACGGTCATCCGCGGCGGCATCGCGTGGCTGTCGTTCGGAAGTCTGTAGTACCTGTATCGGCCGTAGCCGTCCTTTTCGTCGCGCTTCGTCGAATAGACGCTGTCGGGGGCTACGAACCCCGCATCGACGGCGGAGGCCGCGGTTATCACCTTCATGACGCTGCCCGGCTCGTAAGTATGGCTGATCACCTTGTTGCGCAGAATGAGATCGCCGTCGTCGAAATCGGCTTTGACGTCGAAACCCGGCACCGTGGCCATCGCGAGAATGCGCCCCGTATCGACCTCGAGAATCACGCACCATCCCGAACCGGCGCCGTATTCGGCCACCCCCGCGCTCAGTTCGCCTTCGACGACCTTCTGAAGAAAGTGATCCACCGTCAGATGAACGTCTGCGCCCCGCTTAGGAGGAATATTCACTTCGATTTTATCCTTTATGAGATTTCCGTGGGCGTCGCGCTTACCGCGTATTTCTCCGGGAGTGCCGCGCATCAGAGCGTTGTAAGTCCCGTTTATTCCGCGCACGACATGGCACAGGCGGTTGCCCTCGAGATATCTGCGCTCATACGTTTCACGGACGATGATGCCGCCGACCAGGGACCTGTCGGAAAGAACTTCAAACGCCCGTCTGTTATCCGAAACCGCGATCCTCTGGTAGCGGTGGGAGTAATCCTCCACCATCGACAGGACCTTCCCGTACGGAAGTCCGAGAACGTCCGCTATCGTTTTAGCCTGGGCTTTCGGGGAACGCGGCTTACGCTGACCCTTCGCTTTCACGACGCTCTGGGTCATGGCCACCGGATCGAGACGGAAGTCCCAGCACGGCATCGATTTCATTATCGGATACGGATCTCTTCCCGTCGGAGAGCAGTAGATCCCGCCGCGGATGCTCGGAATCTTTTTGTAGAAATCATATTGGGGCAGTTTGTTCTGGTCGATATGAAAATGCGCGCGTATCAGCGAAAACGCCGAATATCCGGCGAACAGGAACAGAAGCCCCACCGATATCCAGAAACGGACGTTACGGTTCCATCGCACTTTCAACTTCATTTCATCTTATTACGCTTCTGTTTCCGCCGCGATGTCCGACCCCCCTGAAACTGGCGGTGGCGCGATCCTGCATCCTGCGGCGCAGGACGGCGACGGACGTCTGGCTGGGGAGCACGTTGCCGTCCCTGTCCATGCGGACTATCTGGCTTGGCCGCGGATAATACATCGCCATGCCTCTCTTGACGAGAGCGCGTTCGAGATTGGAAGAGGACTTCGCGGCCTCCCATCTGACCACGTTCCTGTTGAGCTCGATGCGCTTATGCTTAAGAACGTTCTCCTTGTCGGCGATCGACTTCGAAAGCTGAGAGCAGCTGGATGACGCCATCAGATTCAAAACCACCATCGCGAAAAAGGTGATCATGATCGCACCTATGTGCATGGTGTGCACGGATACGCGCGACATTCGCTTCGAAACTATCTTGTTCTTCCTCATCTTCAAACCTCCTTTACTTCGATGACGCGCAGCTTCGCGCTGCGGGACCTCGGATTTAAATCGACTTCTTCATCCGCCGCCTTTACGGCTTTTCGCGTAACCGCGACGGCGCGCGGAAGCGCGCCTTCCCATCTCTCGCCGCCCTGCTGGAGCGACGCCATTTTCCCGACATGTGCGGCGAAAAACCTCTTCACGACTCTGTCGGTCAGCGACTCGAACGTGATGACCGCGAATCTGCCGCCCGGCTTAAGAATCGAAATGCCGCCTTCGAGAGCCCTCTCCAATTCGCCCATCTCGTCGTTGACCGCCATCCTGAGCGCCTGAAAGACGCGCGTCGCGGGATGATGGCCGCCGCGCCGCCCGGTCAGATGCTCGATGAAGTCCGCGAGCTCGAGCGTCGTCTCGAAACGCTTCTTCGCGCGCGCGGCCACGATCGCCTTCGCCATCCGCCCCGCCTGGGGCTCCTCTCCGAGGTCGCGGAAAATCTTCGCAAGCTCCCCCGCGTCCTCCCCGTTCACGATATCCGCCGCGCTTACGCCTCCCGCGCGGTCCATCCGCATGTCAAGGGGTCCGTCCCTGAGAAAGCTGAAGCCACGTCCGGCTTCATCCAGCTGAGGACTCGACACACCCAGGTCAAGCAGGATCCCATCGACTTTCTTCCAACCTTTTTCATCGGCCAACCTCTTTAAATCACCGTGTCTTCCTTTCGCGACCGACAGATTCGCGAAAACTTCCGGCTCGCCGCCGGCGATCTTCGCAACCTCTTCAAGCGCCTGGTCGTCGCGATCTATACCAAGCACCTTACCCCCGAGCGCAAGTATCTCTCTCGTGTGGCCGGCGCGCCCGAGCGTGCCGTCTATGTACAACCCGTCCGGCTTCACGGCGAGGGCGGAAATCGTCTCTGACAACAGCACAGGCTTGTGCCCGGTATCGTGCGCCATACCTTCCGCCCTCCTTCAGATTAGAACCCGGCGATCTCAAGGGCTTCGCCAAGAGCGGCCTGATCGACCGTCGCGGCGTCGCCGAGAGCCTTCGGATCCCAGAGTTTGATCATACGCACCGAACCCACCATCGCAACCGTCGTCGTCAAGTTCGCAAACTGAAGGAGCTTGTCGCTGACGCGGATT
>JAZQTB010000005.1:0-8300 GCA_045630425.1 Kiritimatiellia bacterium
GCGAAAGTTCCTTTACGAGATTTTCAAGCGCCGGGGCCTTCCATTCGCCCGCATTCTTAAAGCGCTCGACGAGATCAACGAGAAGAGCCTTTACGCCTTCCTTTTTAAGACGCTTTTCGTCAGCCTTCTCGTCCATCTCAACCTCGTCGCTGAAAAAGCATCTACACGCGGCGGGAATGTCGTTCAGGAATTTAGTCCTGATCTGAAGCTGATCAACGAGATAGGCGACATCGTAGCCTTCCGGAATCGTCATACCGGCCTCGTTGACGCGGCGGACGAGCTCCGAGGTGAAAACGTCCTTGGGCATGCGCTTGATGTATTCGCCGTTCATCCACTGAAGTTTCTTCATGTCGAACTTCGCGGCGGTAACGTGAACCTTGGCGAGATCAAATAGCTCAACCATTTCGCTCTTCGTGAGAACCTCACGATCATCGCCGGGGTTCCAACCCAAAAGGAGAAGATAGTTGAAAAGCGCGTCGGGCAGATACCCCTGATCTCTGAACTCGCCTACGAAAGCCGCGCCGTCGCGCTTCGAATAGGGCTTCCCTTGCTGGTTTACGATCATCGAAAGATGACCGTATTTCGGAACGGGAGCGCCGAGCGCCTTGAACATGCAGATGTGCTTGAACGTATTCTCCACATGGTCGTCGCCGCGGATGATGTGGGTGACGCCCTGATCGATGTCGTCGACGACGTTGGCGATGTGGAAGATGGGCGAGCCGTCGGAGCGGACGATCGCGAAGTCCTGGATATCCTCGGCCTTTTTGGACATCCTGCCCTTGACGATGTCGTCGAACTCGATAACGCCCTCGGAGGGCATCCTGAACATTATCACTTCGCCCGTCTTGCCGTCGCGCGACGTGCGCTCGCACCTGTAGGCGTGCCCCGAGGCGAGAAGCTTCTCGACGGCCTCCATGTGACGCGGCTTGTTCTTCGTCTGATAAAAGGCGTCCTCGTCGTAATCGAGCCCGAGCCACCGCATACATTCCAGAAGCGCCTGAATCGCCTCGGGCGTAGAACGCTCGAGATCCGTATCCTCGACGCGAAGAAGGAAACTGCCGCCGGTATGGCGGGCGTAAAGCCAATTGTAGATGGCGGCGCGGATATTGCCGATGTGAACCTTGCCCGTCGGAGACGGCGCGAACCTGACTCTGATATTTTCTGACATAGTTTTAATATTATACCATTTTATCCCTGCCTACGAAACGCTACTTTCCCGAAAGAGAAAGCGCTTTTATCGCCAGCTCCGCGAACGGAATCTTGTCGCGGGGATGCACATCGCGCATATCGCCCAGCCCCGCGGCAAAAGTATCGACGAAAACCGCGCCCTTCTCGGCGGCGATCTTCTTCTGAACTTCGCGGTACCGCTCCCACGGGCGGTCCATCTTCGGAAGAGCGATCATCACGAAGGGAATGCCGTAACCGCCGCGCAGCTCGTCGATCACCGCGCGAAGCGTCTCCTCCTGATAATCACGCGGGGTCGGCACGTCGGGATTAACGCACGTCGTCGCGTTGGACTCGCCCTGATACCACAAAATCCCGGTAACCGGGAAGCCCCGTCTTCTAATCTCCCTTATGCCTTCATCGTACATCTTCGACACAGGCCACCAGTAGGCCTCGCTTTTGTTGCCGCGGCGGCGCGGATATTCCCTCGCTACCCACGCGCACGGGAAGTCTCCGTTCCTGTCGAGTCTGCGGCGATTGGTCGCTATTGCGGCCAACTTCGGATAAACAGGCTTGCCGTTATCGTCGACCGCGCACATCGTCGACTCCGAAAGGAACGACTCGGTCGGCGCGCCGCCCGCCGCCACATAAAGCATATACACGTGCTTTTTCGTCAGCTCGGCCCGACGGATCGCGAAGCTGACGCCGAAGGCCGACTTTCGAAGCGCGTTTTCGGGCGTCAGTCGGACCGTCTCTCCCGTATTGAAATCCCAGAAGAACACGTTAACCTTTTTAAGCCTCTGCATCTCGCTTTTCACGCGCGCCTTTTCGGCTGCGGAAGCGTTGAACTCGCCCCACCCCTTCTGCATGTTGGACTGCCCCGCGCAAAGCCAGAACTCACAGTTACGGCCCCATTTTCCGTTAGAATGCCGGGCCTTATGCTCCGTCATCGCCCTGAACGTCGCCTCGGCTATAATCCCGGCGCCGTTTTTATCGGGATGTATCTTATCTTTCGCCAAAACCTCGTCGATCACCTCACGCAGCGGCTCCTGCATATCGATTCCGACGGCGTCGGCCTCCGCCGCGATCCGCTCCAAATCCTTCTGCATAAGAAACGGCTCCGGGCTGCGGTAGAATTTCTGGCCTTCCGCAAGCGGCGAAAGTTTCGTCCAGATGTAAAACCGAACGCCTTTATTGACCTTCTTATAGTCCCTCAGAAGATCCCGATAATCACCGACGAACTGTCCGCGCCTGCGCACGCCGGTGTATTCCTTGATATATTCACCGCAATCGTTGATGCCGAGATTCGATATTACGATATCGGGCTTCCACTCCAAAGCCGCCTTATGCTCCTTCATCCACCTGAAGCCGCGCTTCTCCCGCCCGCGCATCGAGTCGAGATAGACGCCTCTGCCGGAATTGCCGAAATTTCTCACTTCGTACCGGCCGGGCGCTTTCGCGTCAAGAAGTTTCTGCAGCTGCGCCGGGTAGGAATCGCTGGCGCGATCGGCGATACCGTAACCGAAGGTTATCGAATCTCCGATACAGGCGACCTTGATTTTCGCCGCGGCGGTAGACTCTGCGGCGAAGACGGCGGCAACGGCGGCGAAAATGAAACGCTTCATGTGAATCATATTACGTTGTGGCGGAACTTCGGGTTAATCGGTCTTTCTCGGCATCATAAAACCGGACAAAAGTGAAAAGAAAACAAGACTCAACACGCCCGTAGCCGCCGCCGAGCCGACTTCACTCCAGAGTACGCACTCGTCGGCCTCAAGCGCGGCGACGGGGCTGAATCGGTCGACCGGCGAAGTGACCCAAGAAGAGAACTCCGCGAGCGCCACGCTGAAGCGGGTCACGGAATTGGCGTTGACGGGATCGGGATATTCCTCCATCGTCGCGGGACTTACGACCATGACGCACAGAGCCGAAACCAGCACGAAGACGGCGACGCTGCGTCCGAGGCAGGCGCCGAGAAAGACGGCGAACGAAACGACGCACAACAGCGACATCGACATCATGAGCCACGCCCTGAAGGCGTTATGCGCGAAACTGTCCGCGGGCACGAGCAGATCAAGATCGTTGCGGGGCTGAATATTCAGCGAAGCGTTCGAATTATTCACGAAAACGAGCCTGTTGGAAACCGTGCCGGCGTCGTACGGCTCGTCAAGATCGACGAATGAAACAGCCCTGACGGGATTGCCGACGGAACCCTTGCGGTTTCTGAAGGCGAACATTCCCGATATGGAGCCCGTCCGACCCCACGAGTCGTCGAAACGGACGCGGACCTTGGCTCCCTTCGCGTCCGGAGGAACGGAATCGAACGTCCAGCACGCGCTCTTTCCGGGAGCGACGGAAACGTACCTGTCGCGCACCAGGCTTTCGAGATACTTAAGAATCTCTCTTCTGCCGACCTTCTCGACGTCCGCACGGAATTCCGGTTTCGTTTTATAGAGATCGTCGAACATCCTGCGCGCTTCGACGCGCGGGTTTTCGAGGGTCGGGGCATATACGCTGTCGCATATCCGCCCGCGGCCTTCGCACGCCCACAGGAGGGCGAAGGCGAGAGCGAGAACGGCGGCGCCCGTCGCGGCGATCGCCAGACTCCTCGCCATCGCCATCAGGAATCGCGGCGCCGGGCGTATCAGCGCAAGCTGCAGACGCTTAGCGGCTCTGTCCTTCGCGAGAGTTCCGGCGGCGGCCGACCCAAGCGCGACAAGAACGACCGCGAACACGACGCCCAGGAGATAGCGCACCGACAGCTGGTACGTCCTGAATCCGTCGCCCTTGAGAAGATAGCGGCCGAGCAGCATCCACAGGGTGCACGCGACGGTGAAAAGAAGCACGGTTTTGGAGCGCAGCGCAGATATCAGCTCCAGTTTGAAGCTCTGGAGAAAGGCCCTCACTTCAGAAACTCCGCTATTTCAAACCGGCGGCCTTCGCCGACCTTGGCGAGAAAATACTCCGAAAGGGACGAGCCGAGTTCCGAAACCTTACCGTCGGCCGCCTTTACGCCGTGATTCAGAATCGCGACCCTGTCGCACACGTCTTCGGCGTCGGCGAGAAGATGAGAAGTCATGAGAACCGTCATTCCTCCTCCGGCGAGCTCCTTTACAAGCTGTTTAACCTCATTGGTCGAAACGGGGTCCAGACCGCTCGTCGGCTCGTCGAGAACGAGAAGCCGGGGCTTTCCGATCAGAGCGCTGGCGAGCGCGACCCGGCGCGCCATGCCTTTTGAAAAACCGCCGACAGGGCGAGCGGCGACGTCGGAAAGCGCGACCATCTCCAAAAGTTCGCGCGTTCTCTCAGCGGACGTTTTCGAATCAAGTCCGCAGAGCCCGGCGTAGTAGCGCAACGTCTCTTCGGCGGTGAGGAACGGATGCAGATAACTCAGCTCCGGCAGATATCCGAGATCCGCGCGCGCCGCAGGCGATTTCGGGGAGACGCCGAAGAGTTTCACGCTGCCCGAATCTGGATTCAAAAGGCCGAGAAGCATTTTTATCGTAGTCGATTTTCCGCTGCCGTTCGGCCCCAGAAGACCGAAAACTTCGCCTTCGGAAACGGAAAAGGAAAGTCCGTCGACCGCTTTGACCGTCGGGCGGAACCAGAAATCCCTGAATGTCTTCGAGACTGTTTCGACTTCGATCACTTTATCCATGGCAAAACCTTTTCCCTTTCTCGCGGAAAATCATCCCACGTCCCGGCTTCTCATAAAAAACGCGCCCGCCAGAAGAAACGCCGCCACGAACGGCAGAGCCGCAAAAAACGCCGACGCCACATACGACCAGGGCAGCTCGCCGCCCATAGAGAGAGCCTGCGTCTGGTAATAATTTCCGAGAGCGGGGATGAAAAGGAGAAAAAACAGAGCCGCGAGCGAGGATACCGCGTTATCTTTCAGCCTGACCGAAAAAGCCGACGCGAGAGACAGAAACACGATCGCGGGAATCGTAATCAGAACGCCGGCGGGCAAAAGCCTAAGAGCAGTACCGTACAAACCGGCCGCTCTGTCATGAAAAAGGCAGTCGGCAAGGACAAGGTTCAGCGCGCATCCCGCGCACGAAACGATCAATGCCGTAACGAAAGCCGTAGTTGTGAATCTGAAGCGGAAAAACCTGTTGAAAAACGCGCCCGAGACGACCGGAACGACGATGACCGCCGCATCGGCGGCGAGGGAAATGCCCCACATCGTTTCCGGAAGGACGTTCTCGTGCGGGGCGCAGCAGGAACGGCCGGCCGCCGCAAGTTCCGCCGAAATCCTCGCGACTTCCGATCCGACCACCGTCGTCACCGCCGAAGAGAAGACTACAGCGAAAAAACAAAGATATCCGAAGAACACTCCCGCAGCCTTCGAAAAAAAGAACGTCTCGCGGGAGATCGGCCGCGAGAGGGCCATCTGGAGAGTTCCCGATTCGATCTCACGCCTGAAAACCCTGATAGACGCGAACACGGCGAACACGATCCCGAAAATCAGAACGGCCGAAAGCCCGACGTCCCGCGCCATGCGTGAAGGCTCGCCGAACTGGTGTATGTGAAGGAGCGAAGCCACGCTCAGCACTCCTACGGCCGTCAGCGTCAGAAGAAAAAACAAAGGCTCCGACACCACTTCGAGCATCGTAGCCTTTATTACGGAACGAATCCGGCGGAACATCTCAGAACCAGTTTCTGGAGCAGTCAAAGAAATAGAGAAACGCTCCGAGAAGCGCGACCGCAACGCACGCGGCGAACTGGAGGATCGTATCCAAAACAAGCAGGCCTTCGGGAACCCCGCCGTTGTCTTCGGCGGACTTCACCGCAGCGGGAGCCGCAGGCGCGGCAGCGGGAATGTCGGCGATCTCGGGGATGTCGGCGACTTCGCTCTCGGACGCTGCGGCTTCGGCGGCGGGAGCGGCTGCGGGTTTTTTAGGAGCGAACTTGCCGGCAGGACGCACAACCCCGGGACGGGAAATCTTGAGCGTCTTGCGCTGCGTGACGGAAACGGTTTTCTCGCTCTCCGCGGAAGGTTCGGCGGCGGCTGCGGGAGCGGCCGGCTTCTCGACGGTCGTGGGAGCGGAATTGAGATCGACAGGACGCTTGATCCTGATCGTCTTCATCGGAGCGGCCTCGCTCTGAACTGGAGACGCGCCGATGGCATCGGAAAGCGAAATGCGCGAGGTGCGCGACTTGGACGCCAATTTCTGGGCGTCGGTAAGCTGCTGCTCGGCGATAATCCCTGTCTTATGAAGGATAGCCTGCTGAGGAATCTGCTGGGTGACCCCTTTAAGCTTCTGAGTGATCGTCTTGAGCTGCTCGACCGGAGCATCGGCCGGAGCGGCCGCGGGAGCCGGAGCGGCAGGAGCGGAGGCCTGAGGCTGCACGGCCGGAGCGGCGGGCCTGGAAGGCAGCTTGAAAGCCGGCTTCGCGCCGCCGATAACGGGCTTGCGGATAACCGGTTTGAGTTTAAGGGTCGGCGCATCAGCTGAAGCGGAACCGGAAATAGGATTCACGGATGGAGGCTTAGGCGCTTCTATCGAACTCGTTGTTTCCTCTGCCATACCTTTTACTCCTTATGATTAAGTTAAGATTTTTTATCGGATTTTAAATTTATCAGACGGCCATGATCTCGGCTTCTTTAGCCTTGAGTTCGGCGTCGATCTTGGCGATACCGTCGTCGGTCGCCTTCTGGATCTTGTCGAGGGCGCCCTTGAGATCGTCTTCGGAGATCTTTTTATCCTTTTCAAGTTTCTTCGCGGCATCGTTGGCGTCGCGGCGGACATTACGCATGGCGACCTTCTGGGCCTCGGCCTGGGTCTTGGCGACCTTCACAATCTCTTTGCGGCGCTCTTCGTTAAGTTCGGGAACCATGATTCGCAGCACCTTACCGTCGGTCTGAGGCGTAACGCCGAGGTTGGCCGCGAGAATGGCCTTGTTCATCTCGCCGAGAACGGTGGGATCAAAAGGCGTAATCTTAATCTGACGCGGCTCGGGCGTGGAGATGGTGCCGAGATTCTTGATCGGTGTCGGGCAGCCGTAGTACTCGACCTTGATCTGATCGACCATCGCCGGATTCGCCTTACCGGTTCTAAGACCCGCGAACTGCGACTTGAGCGTATCGAAGCTCTTGCCGATTTTCGCCGTCGCGTCATTCAAAACTTCCTGAACAGTTTCCATTTTTATTACCTTTCTAAAATCTTTCTATGACTAATCACTAACCACTAATCACTAACCACTAACTACTAACTAACTAACCACCGTTCCGACCGCATCGCCCTTGACTACGCGCTCGAGCGCATCGCCGTCGAAGAAGTCAAAAACGACAATCGGAATATCGTTATCCATGCATAAGGCGAACGCGGCGGAATCCATTACCTTGAGGCGCTTCTCCAGCGCCGTCTCGTATTTAAGCGAGGAGTACTTCTTGGCTTTGGGATCCTTCTTGGGATCGGCCGTGTAAATTCCGTCAACCTTCGTCGCCTTGAGAAGCGCTGCGGCTCCGATCTCGCTCGCGCGGAGCGCGGCGGCCGAATCTGTAGAGAAGTAGGGGTTGCCGGTGCCGCCCGCGAAAATAACGACGCGCCCCTTCTCGAAGTGTCTGAGCGCCTTGCGCTGGATAAACGGCTCGGCGAGCTTCGGCATTTCGATCGACGTCATAACGCGCGTCGGAACTCCGATAGATTCAAGCGCGTTCATCATCGCAAGCCCGTTAATGATCGTAGCGAGCATTCCCATAGAATCGCCCGTTACGCGATTGACGCCTTTACCGGCACCCGTAAGACCGCGGAAAATATTACCCCCGCCAAGAACTATGCCGACCTGAACGCCCATTTTGTGGATCTTTTTAACGCGTTCAGCCATAAAGGCGAGATTCTTCGGGTCGATACACTCACCCGTCTCGCGGTTACCGAGAACTTCGCCGGACAACTTCAGCAGAATCCGACCGTATTTTATTTTTCGCGATGATTTTTTCACATTGAGAATTATACCAAACTGCTGAAAAAAAAGCAATTGTCGCTTGCCAACACCAAAAATTACAAATGACCCGCGTGTCGCGTCTAAAGCCGCGCCCCGTGGATCATTTGTGATATATTTTTCGTCGCCTCCTGTACTAAGCCTTCTATTTTAGGCAATGCTGCGCCACTCGGCAGGGATCTGTCGAGACT
>JAZQTB010000006.1:0-15406 GCA_045630425.1 Kiritimatiellia bacterium
GATCCTGTTGCGAAGCTTTCTTCTGTTCTTGACGAAATTGGACGCAACAAGAACGCGGATGTTGACGCGCTTTTATGGCGCAACGCAAATTGATTAGTCGGATGGGCGGCGTTAGCCCGCACATTCGACTAACCGATTACATGTTAAATGACTTTAGAAATTAACATACAAGGATTAGAATGTGATATAATACTGACCTATTAGAGATACGAAGAGAGGTTTTTTATTTCCTTAATTCGTGTTTGATCGCCGAGAGGCAACACAGAACGAGGAAATGCCCAATCCTTGCGAAGTGAAATTAAATTAGGGCAATAAAGGAAACGAAAATGAAAAAGTTATTGGTTGGAATCGTTATTGCGGCTGTAGGTGTTGGGTGTGTTACTGCCAACAAGAATGATGGCGGAAATAGTTCGCTTAAGCCTGAACAGATTAAGGATGCTCTCCATCTCAAGTATTCTGTAGAAAAGCAGACGGTTTCCGCAAAGGATCAGATGCATTGCCTTTTCGGCTTTATCTGCTGGGGTAGCACCGCTTCTCACGCGGCCGATCAGGGTGAAGCAGGCCTTTCTTTACTCAGCAAGGTTAAGAACGGCGCGTATGCCAATGCTTGCGAAGCAGCAAATTGCGATCAGATTGCCGCGGCTCGCTATAAAGTGACTACCAAGGATTACTTCGTCTACCAGAAGAGTCAGGCTGAAATTACAGGTTACCCCGTTAAGGTTGTTGATGTAGAACTCGTTGATGTTATTAAGAATCCTGCGTTCTACACGCCTGACGCCGGTGCTTCTATGGGCGCTGCGGGAGATTCCTTTGGCGCATTAAAAAGTCTTATCAAGTAAGTGATTTCAACCTTGATAAGGAAGGCGGCATTCTCGAAAGGGAATCCGCCTTTTTTATATTTGCTGGCCCTTGATGAGTTTCGGAGAAGGTTTTTCAAGTGCAAATTTACTGAGCGGTAATACAAACCTCGCGGTCGTCAATTCTCGTATGAGAGCAGTATATGAGGATTTGGGGATGTGTAATGTGATACGTAATCAAACTTCTCTTAATTTCTTTGCGCGGTCTTTGATGATTTCAAGGACCGCGTTACATTCGTCCGGGAGGCTCAAGGTTGCGCAAGTGTGCGTTAAAATAGCTGTGCAAAGTTGCTTGATGCGCGTTCTAATGGCAGTAGGGCTTATTCGTATTTCCTCTGCGAATTTTCGCCAATGACCTGAGAGGATTGAGTTGATGGAATCGCTGCCGCCGATTTTCATGGCAGGAGCTGTCACCATTATTTAGGTTCGTTTAATGTAATTGAAATGCCGAGCATTTGGAGCACCATTAGTACTTTGCCGATTTGGCATGTTTCTTTCCCAGCTTCAATATCAACGATAAAACGAATTCCTGTACCACAAGCCATAGCCAATTGAGGTTGTGTCATTCCTTGTGATTTGCGATTTTTTTGGATGATTAAGCCAATTTCTTTTACTGTCATACCTACTCCTTAATTTACCGATCGGTATATTATCACATCGGAGAAGGTTTTTCAAGTGCAAATTTACCGAGCGGTAATCTAAACCTCGTAGTAATCAATTAGCGCATGATAGGGATGTGAGGATTTGGGGCTGTGTAATGTGATACGTAATCAAACTTCGTTTAATGTCTTTGCGCGGTTTTCACACAACATACATAGATTATGCTATAATTGTGTGCGGATAGAACACAAAGGAGTGTATAATGACTGCAACGATAACAGCAAGAGTTGATTCTGAAAAGAAAAGACAGGCTGAGGAGATTTTTGACGACCTCGGAATGACGCTTTCGGGTGCAATCAGTGTATTTATCAATGAAGTTGTTCAATATCAGGGAATTCCATTTGCTATTAGACGTCGCCCTGTAACGAACAGTCGCATTGAGAAAATTCTAGATGAGACGGATGAATATTGCCGTACGCATTCAGAACGACTTACTCATTCTCAGGTCTTCAATCATGCTCGTGAGGTAGCGAATGCTGGGCGATCAATACGAGCTTGAATACCTGCCGCTTTTTGATGAAGAACTTTCTGAAGCTGTAAGGTATATAGCTCAAGAACTTCGAATAGCGAGGGTGACTGTCCCCTTAATGTGATAAGAGTATGATTGTATGATTGAAGTGAGTGAGTTGACGCGGTTTGTGCCGAGTGAGAAGACGCTGCGCTTAGTTATGGAGATAGCAGCGGCGCTTGAGCGTTATCGTATTGTCATGGAAGGGCCTTCAGGAGTTTATCTTCGTAAACTCAATCATATTCGAACTATTCGTGGAACGACAGCTATTGAAGGAAATACTCTAAGTGAAGAAGAAGTAACTGCGATTATTGCAGGTAAGCGAGTGGCGGGCTCAAGGCGCGAAATTGATGAGATTAAAGGCGCTCACGCCGCCTATTCTAAGATCAGTGAGTTTAATCCGCTTGACTCATCGGCACTTTTAAAGGCGCATGCGATTATGACTAAGAATCTTGTTAAGAGTCCTGGTAAATGGCGCAAGTGCAATGTAGGGGTTTTTAATGCTCGTGGCGAGGCGATGCATCACGCTCCACCATGGGATCATGTGCCGTTTTTAATGAATGATCTTTTTAAATGGCTTAAAAGGTCCAAGGAAGTTCCTCTTGTAAAAAGCTGCATATTCCATTTCGTATTTGAGACGATTCATCCGTTTTCAGATGGCAACGGCAGAATAGGTCGCTTTTGGCAAACGGTGATACTCGGAAAATGGAACAGACTTTTTTATGCCTTGCCGATTGAAAATATGGTGCTTACTCACCAGCGAAAATATTATAAGTCGCTTAATGAGTCGCAGAAAAAAAGTGACGCGGGAGCATTTGTAGACTTTATGCTGGATATGATTTTCAGAACGCTGAAGGCTAAAGGCGATTTAAAAGGTGGTAAGAAAAAGGTGGTAAGTAAAGGTGGTAAGAAAACTGCCGAAAAGCTTATTGAAATGATGCGGAAGAATCCGAAAGTCACATTAGCTGAAATGGTTTCGGGACTTGGAATTTCGAGGAGCGCCATTCAGAAGCATATCCTTCGCCTTAAGGACGCTCAGATAGTGCGGCGTGTCGGACCGGACAAAGGCGGAGAGTGGAAAGTTAGTCGTTAGTGGCTAATGCCAAAGTGGCACGCCGAGGTCTGACCATCTTGTGCCACTACATTGGCAGGGTAATGCACAGCGGTAAAAACACCGCCGCCGACAACTAATGCGATGAATAATGTAGAGACCCGTTCCTTGGGAATTTTACCGTATTTTCACCGAAAAACCCTGCTGCGGCGCACGCATAACCCATGCGCCATACTTGCTTTGACCTGAATAGAAAACAAACGCTATTACGCCTCGCTTTTTCATCCATACGCGCGAAATCGTGGTGGTTTTCCCTGAAACGACTTCTTCGAAATCACAAACGGAATCGTCCTTTATCATGTATGAGGCGTAATTTTTTAAACATTCCGCTCCGTTAAATTCTTCTTTTCTGATAACCGTATTATTCTCCCCTATCACTTTAAGCCATTCTTCTTCATTGCCGCTTAAGAAAATTTGCGGATACGCTTGCCCATCCGCAACGCAAGCGACTGCGCATCCCCCATAAACGATAGGCGCTTCTTTATGCATGTAAACCTGAGCCCCGGGTTTAATATTCAAAAAAGCGCTTCCCCTTATCTCAACAACCGGTGTTTTAAATACGACTTTTCCCAATGACGAACAACCTGAAAAACACGAACCGTTGACGACATTAGTCTGCAGATTCGGAAACTTCCAATTAAGCGAAGTTAATAGCTTACATCCACTAAATTCACTTCCCGTAGTTTTAAAATCTGTAAAACCTATATATCTAAGAGATTTGCCGAGATATTTATTTAAAAATTCAGGATCCAAACTTGCGCAGCCGCTGAACGCCCCTTGCGACACCTGCATCACCTCATTTGACAATGTCACTTTTGCAAGTTTGGAACAATTTTTAAATGCCGTTTGAGCTACATTGGTCGCATTCGGCGCGTACACTTCTTCTATTTCGTGGCATTCCTCAAACGCTCTGGACGAAACTACTTTGATATTCGGTAGCGACACTCCTTTAAGCGCATAACAGTTAATGAACGCCATTGAGCCTAATGAAGTACAATTGGGGAACTCAAATTTAACATTCAGTTTATAACACTGATAAAAGCATTGATACCCGATACTCGTGCACAAAAGACGAGTGGGATAAAAGTTTTCGAGATTATAGCACTCGGTAAATGACTTTCCCGATATTGTAGAAATCTCCGAGCTGAAAACGACATTCGTCATTGCCGAACAATGGTGAAACGCATATTGATCAGTATCAACCGCCGTACAATAAGGCGCGATAAATTCAGTTATATTCGCGCGGTTCTTATACAAGCGCTCATTCTCTTTGCTGCCGGTAATTTTTGTGATTTTTGTAACCTTATATTTAATATCCGGATTTAAGCCGTCTTCTACGTAAGTGAGATTTATGGGCGCAGGCTCTGTCCCGTAAAATTCTCCTTCCCAGCCAGAGACCGTGAGGTTCTCCGAATCCTTTGACAGATTCCTTTCCGCATACAATTTCCAGAGGTTTGATTTAATGTAGCCAGAACCGATTTTCGTTTTGGTATTGGTCGCGGTTTCATAATATGTCCAGATATCCTCTTCAGCAAAAAGTTCCATCGCCGACACCGTCAACATAGCGACAATCACAATTATTTTACTTTTCATCTTAACTCCTTGGCTTAAGAATTAAATCCACTGCAGAGGAAATCTCCGCAATGGATTTTGAATCGGAATTTTAAAATTACCGCGCCAAAGCCGGCGCAAGAACGCTTTTCTAAAAGCTCTTGGGGGGGGGGGTATTAGAAACTTAACCGCGCTTAAAGACGCAGCTAAAACGCTCTTCAAATAAGATATATTCATTGTTCTCATCATCAAGATATGCATATTGTATAACTTTTAACTATCATGGTCAACAGTAAATTTCCTATTGCAAAAATTAGCGCAAGTAGTTCCTGGGTCCAGCTTATTTTTAAGGGATAGTATTTTTGATATAATTTTCCGTGTATCTCCCATCGAAAAATGGTATTATATCTAATTAAAGGAGAGTCTATAAAATGTTAAGGGTAATGAGATTCGCTTCAGTGCGCCGCCTAAGCGCAGCCGCAGTCGTTTTTTGCGTCTGCTCCGTCGCTTTCGCCGAGGAGCCTTCGCCAGGTCCTGATGATGTCGCGTACACGGTAGTAGGGACCGAAAAGACTTATTACCAGACGCTTGATCTTCTTTTTGCGAAGATAACGAACGATACGAAAGTCGTCGTATTCAAGGACTGTCCGTTCTCCTCGGCGGTTTCGCTCACCAACGCCGTGGAATTCAGTTCCGAATCGCCCGGAGGGTCCATAATCGAATTGTCCGCCGGTGCCGGATTTCAAATCCTGGAGAACTCTTCGCTCAAGGTCCGCGATCTGCGGTTCGCGCGCGCGGGTCAGGGCGCTGCGCCGTTCGTGATATCCGGGGGTGAACTTGAATTCGGCCGGAACGCAAAAATCGGCGGGCTGGCGATGTCCGGCGCCGGCAACGCCGTTCGCGTCGACCACGGCGTCTTCAGGATGCTGGAGGGTTCTTCGATTGAAGATTGCACTGCGACAACGGGGTGTTTCGGCTCCGGCGGTGCAGTTTATCTCGGCGGTGCCGAGAGCAGATTTGAATTTTACGGTGGAACAATATCAAACTGTTCCTCGCGAAATTACGGTGGCGCGGCATACGCCGCCAGGGGAGCTTCGGTCGCGCTGAAAGGCTCTCCTTCTACGGTTGGCAACAAGGCGAAATCGATCAGCGCCGCCGCCGATGTGTATCTTGTCGGAACGGCGGCCCCCTCCGATGCTCCGCTTCTCTCGGTCGAAGACGGATTTGCCGGATCTGTAGGCGTTTACTATTCGGGACGCATGGGGGCGTCCGACCGGTTCGCCTCCGTCGCCGGGGCGGCGGAGGCGTCCGCTGTCTGCTCGAGATTTTCGAATGCCGTCGATGATTCCC
This sequence comes from Kiritimatiellia bacterium, assembly GCA_045630425.1. Classification (GTDB taxonomy): domain Bacteria; phylum Verrucomicrobiota; class Kiritimatiellia; order RFP12; family UBA1067; genus UBA1067. The sequence continues at coordinate 6,038 of JAZQTB010000006.1, forward strand.
TCCGTGCGGCTCCCTCCGCAGACGCAACGGCTCTCGTTTGGGCGGAAGCCGCCGTCGAAGATGCAACGGCAGGTCCGCTGCCCGATTCGAACGGGGCCGAGGCGAAGGTCGTTGACGGATCGGCGGTAAAGTATTACGCCAAGGTCGCCGACGCGCTTGAAATCGCCTCCGACGGCGAGCGCGTCGAACTTCTTAAAGATGCCGCGCTTGACGACTCCGTCGAGATTTCCTCGAAGATCGTTTTCGACGGATGCGGTTTTACGCTTTCGCGCGGCGGCAAATTCCTTATCGATGTCGGCGATTATGCGCTTTCGGTCACCAACATAGTTTTGGACGGCGCGGATCATCCCGGACGCTTCCTGAACGTGAGAAAAGGTTCGCTCGTCTTCGAAAGCGGCACGACGCTCAGGAACGTCAACGGAAGCACCTCCGATTTTGTCGCACCGGTTGTCGTGTGGGGCGGAACGTTTACGATGAACGGCGGGCGGATTGAAAAGTGCGTCAACGGATATGTTCCCGAGCCCGGCGGACCTCTTACCGCGGGCGCGGTCGCGGTAAGCGACGGCGAGGCGCATTTCAACGGCGGTGTTGTAACGGAGTGTGTCGGGTCCCGAGCGGGCGGCGTGTGCGTTTACAACGGGTCGACCGCCTATGTTAAGGGCGGTTTTACGGTTCTGACCAACGCGACGCCGGCCGGCGCGGTGTGCAATCTCGTAATCCAGGATCTCAGCAGGATGATCGTCGTCGGCGATGTCGTCGGCAAGATCGGCTGCAGCGATGGTTATCTGGCCGATACGAATATCGCTTCTCACGTCGACGCGTCCTTCGCTTCGTCGGCAACGCCGAGCAATCTCGTCGCGAGCGCGCTCCGTTTCCGTCACGATGTCCTCGACGTAAAGGCGGTTCCCGTGAGAAACGGGGACGAAACGCTTTTCGTCTGGCGGACGGCTCTCGGCGATGACGGAAAATTCACAACGGCGGCGGGCGGCGTCGAGAAAATTTACGAGGAGGTCGTATTCCCGCTTGACGATCCCGATTTCGTGCCGTGTCCGCCGTTCGCGTTTACGGCCATTAAAGAGGCCGGGGATAAAACCAGGTGGATTATGACTATCAAACCCGCCGAGGAGTATTGCAAATATACCTTCTACGCGTCCGACGACATGAAGAATTGGGAGAGCGTTCACGAGACCGGGGCTCTCGCGCCCGGGACTGTCACGGCGGATGGCGGGTATGTGTTTGAAAGCCCGGCCGTCGGGGACAAGCGCTTCTGGCGCGCCGAGGGCAGGGACGGATTGAAATAATTTAAACATCAAGGAGTTATATGGCTAAAGAAATCAAGAAGTCGGCTACAACGGGCAACACCGCGCTTGATGCGGTTATGAGTCAAATTCGCAAGGAATTCGGCGAGATGTCGATCATGCGTCTCGGAGATCAGGAGGTGAAGGAAATCGCCGTGATCCCGACGGGCGCGTTGAGTCTCGACATGGCGCTCGGTGTCGGCGGACTGCCGCGCGGCAGAATCGTCGAATGCTACGGGCAGGAATCGTCGGGCAAGACGACTCTCGCTCTGCATGTGGTCGCCAACGCCCAGAAGGCGGGCGGCGTGGCGGCGTTCATCGACGCGGAGCACGCGCTCGATCCGTCCTACGCGAAGAAGATCGGCGTCGATCTCGACAATCTCATCGTCTCACAGCCCAACTCTGGCGAAGAGGCCCTTACGATCTGCGAGCAGCTCTGCAAGTCGGGCGCCTTGGACGTGATCGTCGTCGACTCCGTGGCGGCGCTTACGCCCCAGGCCGAAATCGACGGCAACATGGGCGACAGCCACATGGGCCTTCAGGCGCGTCTCATGTCGCAGGCGATGCGTAAGCTTACGAGCGTTCTCGCGACGACGAAGACGCTGTGCATCTTCACCAACCAGGTGCGCGAGAAAATCGGCGTCATGTTCGGCAATCCCGAAACGACGCCCGGCGGAAAGGCGCTTAAGTTCTACGCCTCGTGCCGTCTTCAGGTTCAGCGCATCGGCGCGATCAAGAACACGGCCGGACAGGTCGTCGGTAACCGCACGCGCGTCAAGGTGGTGAAAAACAAGGTCGCGCCGCCTTTCACCGAAGCGGAGTTCGACATTCTCTACACTTGCGGAATCTCGTACGAGGGCAGCGTTCTCGACGCGGCGCTCGCGCGCGGCATCTGCGAAAAGCGCGGCAGCTGGATTTCGTTCGGCGACGAGCAGCTTGCCCAGGGGTCTCTCGCGACGATCGAATATCTTAAGGCCAATCCCGAAACGACCGCGCGGATCGTGGAACTCGTCAAGACCACGCCCGTAAATGCGGCGGTCGCCAAGAAGAAATAACGTGCTTAAAAAAGCATTGATGACAATCCTCGCTTTGGCGTCGCTCTGCGGATGCGGCCGCCGGGGCGGGGATGTTTGTTCCTTGGAATTCGTTTCGATGGGGACGACCGCGTCGGTTAAGGCGCGGGGCGAAAATCCGCAGAAGGCGTGCGAAGCGGTAAAGGAAGTGTTCGCTGAGGTCGAAAGGCTTTTGAACGCGCACGACCCAGAGTCCGAACTCAGTCGACTTGCGAAACTTTCCTACGAGGAAATTCTTCTTGGGTGTTCACCCCTCGTAAGGCCGTGTTATGAAGCGGCTTTTAAACTGGAGCGGGAGACCGGCGGCGCGTTCAGCCCCCGCTGGCGCGGAGAAGGAACGCTCGATCTGGGGGCGATAGCGAAGGGTTATGCGGTCGATCTCGCGGTCGAGAAACTGCGCGATAAGTTTCCGGACGGCCCGGAGACGCTTGTCGACCTCGGCGGCAATTTGAGAGCGGTTTCGGGCGGGTGGACGATAGGACTTCACGGAGGGGGCGCGACGTTCGTTTTAAAACCCGGCGAGGCCGTCGCGACGAGCGGCGAATATTTTCGCGGCAGGCACATAAAGGACGCGCGCACGGGAGGCGATGTTGAAAAGCCGGTTTATTCGGTAAGCGTCATCTGTCCCGGAAGCGCCATGACGGCCGACGCGCTTTCGACCGTGATGTTCATCCTCGGCCGCGATAAGGGTGAAGCGTTTTTAAAAGCGCATTACCCCTTCGCCAAAGCCGTATGGATCGGATCTAAGCATGAGTAAGGGGGACTGTCCCCATTGAATCAAGGAGTTCTGTGATGACCTCACGATATTTTAGAATTGTCAAATTCGCTGCTGTAGGTGCGGCGTCAATTTTGTTTATATGGTTGTCTTCGGTGGTTGCCATTTATACCGTATCGTCAGGACGGGTGTTTAGCAGCGCATCGATTAACGCCCTGCCGCATCAACGCGCGGCAGTTGTGTTGGGATGCTCGCGTAAGATTTCGAACGGACGAAATAACCTGTATTATAAAAGGCGTATTGATGCAGCATCGGAACTTTACAAAGCCAAGAAGGTGGATTTGATAATCGTGAGCGGCGATAATCATGTGCACGATTATGACGAGCCTTCTGATATGAAAGAGTCGCTTGTTGAAGCGGGAGTTCCGGTTGAACGCATCGTCTGTGATTATGCGGGATTTCGTACTTTAGATACAGTTGTACGGGCGAAAAAGGTTTTTGGTCTTGATTCGTTTATTATCGTCTCTCAGCCTGATCACGTTCGACGCGCTGTTTTTACAGCGCGCGGTTTTGGATGTGACGCATACGGTTACGCGGCGGATGATGTAAGAGGACGCCATTCGATCAAAACTACGGTACGTGAGCAGTTCGCGAAAGTCGCCGCAGTCGCTGATGTGATTCTCCGCCGCAGCCCCAAGTTTTTCGGCCCCCGCGAAACGCTGCCGCCATCAGTCGATGAGAATAGCCTGGGGGACTTCCATTCGTGATAGGTGACACAGCCCAACCTTCGCACTTTTGTTGAGTGCCGCGTTATAGTGAGCGGGCAAAATGAGACAGTGCTAAATCTTAATTGACTTGTATAAATATTGAACGGGAAAAATCGTAAAGAAAATTTTGCTATTGTTAAATTTTATGTGGTATAATATGAATGTTTTCTGATGGAGATACTTGCGTTAAGAGCGTGAAGTTGATTCATTGGAAGATGCTATAGTTTGGGAACTGATTGCTTAAGCGCGGCAAAACCGCCAAAAGTTTTCCACCCCCAAGCGTTTAATTAATTTGCAACGCTGCAAAGTGGTCGTCTACCGAAATGTGAGAAGTTTCAATTACGGACGATACTTGGCAGAGGAACGCATGCGCGTTTCCTCTCTTTGTATTTCCGTAAAGGCATTTTCTCACAGCCTCGGTAGAGATACGAAGAGAGGCTTTTTATTTCTCGATTCGTGTTTGATTATTAGCAGTAATGCGACACGGAACGAGGAAATGCCCGATCCTTGCAAAGTGAATACAACGAGGGTAATAAAGGAAAGAAGAAAATGAAAAAGTTAATTATGTGTTGTATAGCACTAACTTGCGCTGCAATTCTGTCTGGATGTGGAAAATCCAACACAGATGTTGTGGAAGACTTTTATACTGCGATTAGAATGGATAATCGTGAAGAGTCGAATAAAATTATAGAAAGTGTTTTGACTCATGAGGAATTCCAGAATTTGCGTTCCAACAGGGATATAAAAAGAATTTTTGCTGAAATCCGTATGTCTAAAGATGATGTCGAGATAGACGTAGTTAAAGAAAAGGAAGAGGATGGGGTGAAAAAATCTGTTATTCTGGGAAAATGTAATTCGACGAAGCTGTATTTCATTGTAGACAAAAAGGATGGTGAATGTAAAATTTCTGACATTGCTGGCGATGCCTATCATGTGTCTTGGTGAAATGGAATTGCTTAAAGATTGAAAATCTGGGGAGAGTATCTCCTTTTCCTCAAATGATTTTTGCGAGTGCAAAAACTTGTTCGTGGGCGCTGTCTTCTGCGGACATTGAAAAAGCAGACAGAAAATAACGAGAAAGGAAAGTATATGTCAGTGAACGACATAAAAAATTATATGGTATGGTCCATATTATCTGTATTAATGTTTTGGCCGACCGGTATCCCGGCAGTGCTCAATGCCATTAAAGTGAATTCAGCTAAAAGGTGTGGTGATCTTGCGCTTGCCCAAGACGCATCGGCTAGGGCGAAGAAATGGTGTAAGATAAGCACCATCATATATGGGATTTTAATGGTCATGGCGGTTATATCGGTTATTGTCTCGATTTGTTGTCTGAGTCAAGCCACTTCTTCTTATTATTATTGATAAGGGAAAGTCGTCTCTGCCAGTGCAGTATTTGCTAGCACTGTCAGAGATGACTATATCAACCATCCTTGTCTATAAAAAGGTTGAAATCAATGAAAAATAAAAAATATTTGACGCTTTTAATTGTGTGGACTATCCTTCTTTTTAATGGTGGTTGGTTTAACGGTCTTACCGATGTTGCTAAAAAGGCAACTGGGGTTTTGGCGAATGCAGGTGGCGAAGTAACGGGTAATAAAGCCCAAGGGTATACCACGGCAGAGCTCGAAGATTTCTGCGGAAGGCAAGGCGTTAATCCTGCAACTGTACAAGAAGGAGATGTTCGGGTAGTTTTTAAGTTCAATAAGGCTTTGGCAAAGAATCTGCGTGAGTTGGAATGGACGGAGCAGGGAAAAGAACGCCAAAAGAAATGCCGCGAAGAGATAGCGCGTAAAAAGGCGGAAGCAGAAGCGGAGGCGGAAAAGGCTCGTCAAGCAGAGAAAAAGAAAAATGATGAAACCATAGAACGCGAGTTGCCTGGTATTATTTCAAAGTATGAAGAAATGGCTTCTTCTGTAGCTGAATGTATTAACACGAATCTTTATCCATATATCCGGTTTATCCACTTTCTACAAAGTGATAGCAATAAAAAATCGATAATTAATAGGGTAGATTGTTGTGAAGACATGATAATGCGGTGTGATGCAATAATTGATGAATACTACCGCCTAATGAGGGATGCTGAAAAACAAACTATTATGTTTTATAGTTATGAGACTGATGATTGGTATAACTCTGATCGTCCGAGCTATGGAGGAGTTGAAGAAAAAATTTTTAGTATATCAACAAATAAGATAATAAAAAGTAATGTCAACTCTTTATTTGAAAGATATAAAGAGAGGCTTGTTGGCCGACTGCTGATAAATTGTGAGAGCCGCGGCGATGTCTTTGGCAATTGGTATAAAGACAAGGTCGTAAGATTAAAAATGGCTATAGAAAAGGCAAAAAAGAATGTTGAAGTAATTCAGCAGGAAGAAGCGCAGAAAATCCGTCTTTCAAAAGAGTACATAACGATGCCTGAAAAAGAAAAATTTCCTTTACTTTCTGTTCAATCGAAGCCTTTGGATTTTATGAAGGATATTAAGTCTGGAGTCGCTGCGAAATGGCTTGAAGGATATTTCCTTGCAAATAAAATAGAATATAAAATGAATAATGACTCCTCGCTTATAAGGGCTTTTTATCCAGGACGCCAGGTGGATTTTCATTTCTATGCAAATGCATTGCATACTGTTGAAATATCTTTGACGCAATCTGTTACGGGAGATGCGTTTGTTGAGAAGTATAGAAATGCAATGGGGGCTGCTGCAAAGGTTAAGAAAAGTATAGGAGAGGTTGAGCGTGATGCGGAAATTGACGTGATTGGCGCGCTCCGTTATTCTGCAGCAGAAAAGAGTGATCGCACAGTATTTTTTGGTCGCAATATCACTGTGTCTGTATCTTCAGATAGAATGGTGGCAACAGCGTCGTATCGTGCGATTGGCAAGGCGGAGTTGTCAGATAGTGTTGTTATTATGCTGCTTGATTCTTCTGTTTCGTCACTAAAAAAGTATGATGCTATCCTTTTAGATATAAAAAAGCAGATTACGAAAGATAAGGATTCTGCAGATCTTGATGGAAGTAATAAAATTGATAAAATAACTCTGATGGATAAAAGGTTGTATGATTATAGAGTGCAAAAAGAAAAGGAAATAGCAGATGAAAAGGAAAGGAAAAAGCAAGAAGCAGAAAAGGCTAAGAATGCAGCTGCGTTAGATTTCTAATTTAAGGCGTAGTTTTAGGTGCGAGGAAATGGTTTGGTTGGGAAATTCGACCAGACCATTTTTTATGATACGTAAGATATGCTCGCCGTTCCTGTGACGGGAAGGAAATAATAGATAGAGGGGACCCCGTTGGTGATAATAACTTATGGGGACTGTCCCCATTGGCGATAAATGATAGAAAATGATAAAAGTTGTATATTTTGGGGATGTTTTGTAAAGTGAGAATTTGCCGCGAGATTTTTAACCACGGATGGCGCGGAAGCCGGCTTGCTGGGAGCTCGCCGGACACATGCGCCGAAGATGAACGAAGTGAATCGGAGGGAAGTCGCGCAGAACGCAAAGCGTTCGAGCGCACGAGCCGCAACGCGGCGAAGTGGACGCAAGGAACCGCGAAGGGTTGGGAAAGTTGCCTTCGGGTAAAATAACCACATAAATTCCACAAAACTTTTGAGTTTTTGCGGAACAGATGAATGTTTCTGGGGATTGTGGTATAATGACTAATTACTGATTATGAACAAGAGTAGAAAAAGGATTGTTTTTCTTGCTGCCTTACTGATGTTTTCGGCATCGTTTGCGGCGGTTGATTTTACTGGCGTAAAAGCGCTCGCAGGGCGTGTAAGCCCCGAACTCGCTTCTAAAGTCGAGTTTCAGGAACTTGATGCGACGGGCGATGAGGCTCGTCTTTCCGCGCAGGATGGAAAGGTTTTTATCCGTGCGACAAATCCCAGATCCGCCTCGCTCGCGCTCGGGCGCTATATCCGCGATGTCGCCAAGGGTCATATCTCGTGGTGCGCGAGCCGCATCCCAACCGAGTGGCCTTTGCCTGAGTCGGAAATTGTGGTAAAACCTCTTCATCCTTACGCCATCGCCTACAACTATTGCACGATTTCCTACACGATGGCGTTTTGGGGTGAGGCTGAATGGCGGAAGGAAATCGACCGACTTGCGCTTCAGGGTTATAATATCGCCCTTATGACGGCGGGGCTTCAGAAGGTTTGGGATTTGACGCTCCAGGATATGGGCTATACCGAGGAGCAGCGCAAGAATTATATTGCAGACGACGCGGCGTCGGCATGGTGGCACATGGGCAATCTCCAAGGCTTGGGCGGCCCCGTCAGCGCCGAGCAGATCGAGCGCGACGCCGCGCTCGGCAAATGGATGGTAGACGCTATGCGCGAAGTCGGGATCGAGCCGATTTTTCAAGGCTTTGTGGGCTTGATTCCTTCTTCTACCGCTAAAGATCAGCTTGCCGATTCGAATATCTTCCGTACCGGCAACTGGGTCGCAGGATTCAAGAATCCCGATATTCTCGATCCTACGTGCGGAGCGTTTAAAACGTTTTCTGAAAAGTGGTACGCCAATATAAAGAAGGTCTATGCTCTTGATGATGAGGCTGATTATCCTAAGTTTTTAGGCGGCGATCTTTTTCATGAAAGTTCACCTCCGTCATCCATGTCGGTTTCCGATCAGCGTCTTTGCGCCGTCAACGCCCAAAGTTATCAGCAGGCCGCCTTCCCAGGTGTAATATGGATTCTTCAAAGCTGGCAGGGCTCACCCGTTCAAAATCTACGTAACGGCTTAGATCCGAAATACACTCTTATTCAGGCGCTTGATCAGAGGATGCACAATACCGGAACTTCGGGCGCCTCGTATGTAAACAATACGACGGGAGAATATCTTCCCTGGGTCTGGGTAGAGGTCATGAACTTTGGCGGCAATACAGGTATGCACGGAGCATTCAGGCGCTTTAGGAACATCGGCAATATTCCCGGCTCGGGAACAGGTGCCGCAAACAGCTTTAAGGGATACGGTCTATTGTCTGAGGGTCTTGAAACAAATCCGTCGAGTTACGATATGTTCGCAGACGCTTTTACCAAGCCCGATAGCGCTTCTCAGAATATTTCAGACGGCGACCTCCCGAAATGGCTTGAGGATTATCGCCTTCGCCGTTACGGATACACTGATGATAATCTCGCTCTCGCCCATCATATCTGCTCAACGAGCGTGTGGGACTGCGCGAGGAATCAGCAGGGTACGATAGAAAGCGTTTTCTGCGCAAATCCCTCGTATAATGTGACATGCGTTTCAAAGTGGGGTCCGACTACAGGTACGCCCTATCCGCGTCAGGTGCTCATAGAGGCGGCGCGGCTTTATCTCGCTTCGGCTAAGGCGAAGCCTGAGCTTCTCGATATTGAAACCTTCCGTTATGATTTCGTTGAAATCTTTCAGCAGATTCTCGCCGATAAGGCGCGTGAGATGTTGCCGCAGTGCGCCACTTCCTCTAAGCTGCGCGCTGATTTTATGAAGTTTATCGATCTTGCCGATCAGATTCTCGCCTGCTCCGATGAATGGCGG
>JAZQTB010000007.1:0-5834 GCA_045630425.1 Kiritimatiellia bacterium
TTCCTCGCTTATATCTCGATATACGTTGCAATTCTCTTAAATTTTCAACTTCCAGTTTTCAAAGATCGGTTGCTCACCCTTTCGGGCGAACGAGGACATAGTTTATCAAATCTTTTTCCGCCGCGCAAGGGGGTATTTTAAAAAAAATTCACCTGCAAAACAAAAGGAAAAATAAAAGCGCGCCAATCAGCCAAAAGCACCCTGAAATCACGCTAAAAATCCAGAAATCCGGCTTTGGCGAGATCCTCTTCGGTAAGTCCTTTCGGCTGCGTCGATCTGGCGACATACTTGCCGACGACATCTCCCTCGAGATTCACTTCGCTTCCGACCGTCTTCGCGCCGAGCGTCGTTTCGGCCGCCGTCGTGGGTATAAGATCAACACTGACCCAATCCTCGCCGACACCGGTAATCGTAAGCGAAACCCCGTCGACGGCGATCGACCCCTTCACGAGCGATTGAGCCGCAAGAACACGTCCGCAGCCGATGCGAAGGCGAAAATCGCGCCCCCTCGGCTCCTTCGCCAGGATTCTTCCCCGGCAGTCGACATGACCTTGAACGATATGTCCGCCCATGGGATCGCCCGCCCTCAACGCCCGCTCGAGATTGACCTTCGTTCCGGGCACAAGTCCGGCAAGGCCGGTGCGCGATTCTGTTTCTTTCAGGACATCAGCCGTAAAACGGCGGTCGTCAAAATCGACAACCGTAAGACAAACACCGTCAACAGCGACGGACTCGCCCTTTTCAAGCGGACGAGCCCACGGGTCAAAACCTATTTCAATAACAAGCCCCGCACCCCGCGAGACACGTTTCACAGTTCCTATTTTCTGAATTAATCCCGTAAACATCAATACTTATATCCCTGCGGAATGAATTTAAAGCAAAGCGGTCTGTGACACGGTATCGGATCGCCGACCGGGGCAAGCGTACACTTGGCGCGATCGAACGAATATACCTGAATCTCGTCCGACATCTTGTGGCCTACTACCATAAACCTCTCGCCGGGCATAAGTTCAAAATCGCGCGGAAAGCGCCCCTTGAGCGGAGCGATGTTTTTCAACTCGAGCTCTCCGTCGTTCTTCACCTCGAAGAATGCGATGGAATCGCAACCTCTGTTCGAGGCCATCAGAATCTTACCGTCCTTAGTAAGCTTGATCGCCGCCGCCTTCGTCGTGAGGGGGTCTGTCCCCTTCGGCAACATCGACCACTTACCTATGCGGGTGAACTTCTCTTTACCGTCGTACGCATAACTCGTAACAGACGACGACAACTCGTTCACCACAAACAAATGTCGACCATCCTTTGAAAATATCGCATGCCGAGGCCCATCGCCAGGATCAGCCTTCAGAACCAGGGGGGACTGTCCCCTTAGGGCCAAGGGGGACTGTCCCCCTAAATCATAAAAGAAAACGGCGTCACACCCAAGGTCGATAATTCCCAACTTTTTGCCGTTTGGCGTAAAAAAAGCGCAATGAGCGTATGCTTTCTTCTGTCGGTCCGCCCTCGGCCCCATACCTTCGTCGGTCAATCTGGCACAAAAGGCCCCGTTGACGGGGGGGACTGTCCCCTTCGTATCCGTATCTGTGAGGGGGACTGTCCCCCATGTTGCACTGGTGTAGGCCGCGAACGCAAAAAGCCCCTCGTCGGGGGAAATCCCGACATGACACGGCGCCTCGCACGGCAGTTCGGCAAATTTGGTCATCGCTCCGATGCGGTTGTCTTTTATGCCGAATACCACCGCCGCGCCCCGCTTTTTGCCCTCGCGCATTTCCGAAATGACGCTGAAAAGCTTCTCGCCCCTCTTGTCGGGCTGAAAGTACGTAGTACCCTCTATGCCTTTAACGGTCTGAACGATTTTCGCCGCTCCCGTAACGTTGTCACATTCCAATATGTGCAACGCTTCCGTTCCGGGAGCTCCGACATTCGATCCTACGATACAATAACAGACGGCGGGGAAAAGCATATTCATCAAAGCGTCAATTCTTGAACGAATGGATAGGAGCGGGAATACGGCCTTTGCGGAATATCATATCGGCGCACGAAAACTCGGAAACCTTCATCACGGGCGCATACCCGAGAAGTCCGCCGAACTCTACCGTATCGCCGACCGTCTTGCCGGCGACAGGAATGATTCTCACGGCGGTCGTCTTCTGGTTGATCATGCCGATAGCCGCCTCGTCGGCGATGATTCCCGAAATTGATGTGGCGGGGGTATCGCCCGGAATCGCGATCATATCGAGACCCACGGAGCAGACGCACGTCATCGCCTCGAGCTTCTCGATCGTAAGAGCGCCGGCGTTCACGGCATCGATCATGCCCTGGTCCTCGGACACGGGAATGAACGCGCCCGAAAGACCGCCGACATAACTGGAAGCCATCACGCCGCCCTTTTTAACCTGGTCGTTCAAAAGCGCGAGCGCGGCGGTCGTGCCGGGCGCGCCCGGATGCTCAAGGCCGATCTCCTTAAGAATATCGGCTACCGAGTCGCCGATCGCGGGAGTCGGCGCGAGCGAAAGATCGATAATGCCGAACGGAACGCCGAGACGCGCCGACGCCTCCTGTGCGACGAGCTGACCTACGCGCGTGATCTTGAAAGCCGTCCTTTTAATCGTCTCACAAAGCGTCTCGAAATCAGCTCCGCGGATCGACTTCAAGACGTGATTGACGACGCCGGGCCCCGATACGCCGACATTGATGATCGCGTCGGCTTCGCTGACGCCGTGGAACGCGCCCGCCATGAACGGATTATCGTCCGGAGCGTTGCAGAGAACGACTATCTTCGCGCATCCGATGGAGTCGCGGTCCTTCGTGCGCTCGGCGGCCGACTTGATGATCTCGCCCATAAGACGGACAGCGTCCATATTGATGCCGGTCTTGGTGGAGCCGACGTTGACCGAAGAGCAGATCCGCTCAGTCACGGCCATGGCCTCGGGAATGGATCTGATCAAAAGCTCATCCGCCTTGGTCATGCCCTTCGAGACGATCGCCGAATATCCGCCGATGAAATTGACGCCGACCTTCTTGGCCGCGCGGTCGAGGGTCTTCGCGATTTTCACGAAGTCGGCGGGCTTTTTGCAGCATGCCGAGCCGACTATGGCAGCGGGCGTGATCGAAATGCGCTTATTGACCACGGGAACGCCGAACTCGCGCCCGATTTCGTCTCCCGTCTTCACGAGGTCCTTCGCGTACGTCGTCAGTTTGGCGTAGATGTTGTCGCATGTCGTCTTGAGCGACGCGTCCGCGCAGTCGAGAAGCGAAATGCCCATCGTGATCGTACGGACGTCGAGATTCTCCTCGAGAATCATCTTGTTCGTCTCGAGAACTTCGGTGATGTTGATCATCTCGCCCCCTTATACGCGGTGCATTTTCTCGAAAATCTCGGACTTCTGGCAGCGGATCTTAAGACCCATCGCCTGGCCGAGTTCACCCAGGCCGGCCGCGACGTCTTCGAAACTCTTGCGGCAGGACGTGATGTCGACAATCATCATCATATTGAAATATTCCTGAACGACCGTCTGGGAGATGTCAAGAATATTGATGTTGTTCTTGGCGAGATAGGCGCTCGTCTTGGCGATGATGCCGACGACGTCTTTACCGACAACTGTTATGATCGCTTTTTTCATATTGTGTATTATACCATTTTTTCAGCAGTTCTACGATTGCAATTGCACTTGCATATAAAACGGAGAAAAACGACGGCGAACAGAAAAAGAGGCCGGCGCGGAGAAAGCGGAAAAGCGTAAAGCGCGCGCCGCGCCCTTGCGTCGCCGAGATACTTCAGAAGAACGGGGAAACCTTCGCGCAGACTCAACCTGAATTTCATCATCAGGGAAATTATCTCCAGAACGGAAAAAACGGAGGACGCCTCGCTTAACGGCCAGATTCTCCCGCCCGACTTTTCGTCGAGGCGGATTCGCGCCGACAGAAGGCTGAGCTTGTTGCGGGCGAACCTCGCCGCGTCGCGCGGTATCGTTCTCATCGCTCCGCTTTCGCGCTCAGTGACGCGGTATAGAGGTCTGTCGATACAGGTCATTTTTTTAGCCGACAGCAGATACTCCGCGTTGAAAACCGCATCCTCGTAAAGTGACACCGTCTCGTCGAATCTGACGGACGCTTTCTCGATCAGAGCGCGTCTGAAGCACGCGCGACAGACCGACGCCATTTCACGCGTGGCGAACAGCGTTTCGCCCGCATAGAACCGGCGCACGTCGTCGAACGAATATCCGATTATCCGCGAAATGTAGCCTTTGAGGATTTCATCCGCGCCGTCAAGCTCGTAGGAGGCTTTAAGGCGCGCGTCGTCGAACGATCCGTCCGCGCGGCGCGTCCTGAAGGCGCAGAGGCAGTAATCGGCGCCGGTCTCTTCGATCCTTTCGAGCATCGATGTGAAAAAATCGGGCTCGACACCGTCATCGGGATCGACAAAAAAGACATATTCGCCGAGCGCCTCGCCAATCCCGCGGTTGCGCGCGGCCGAAACTCCCCCGTTCGGCTGGGAATAAACTTTGAGCTCAGGACGGACGGAGGCGTAGCGGGCCAGGATTTCGGGCGTCTCGTCGTCGGATCCGTCGTCGACGGCGATCACCTCCGCCGACGTCGGCAGCGCCGCAAACACCTCGTCCAGGCAGCGCGGCAGCCACGGCGCCACATTCCAGCAGGGGATTATAACGCTGGTCCGTATATTTCGAGCGACATTCATCGTCAGAATTATACCATAAAAAAAGCGCACAGAATTTAAAATCCGTGCGCTCTTCGATCTATAGAACCGGAAGGATCAGTTTTTGTAGGTAACGACGCCGCTGCCCTTGCGGATGACGCCGATGACGCTGTACGACTGGTGCTGGGCCTTGAGAATGTTGGTGGCCTTCTCGAGCTGGTTCTTGGGAAGGATCACCACATAGCCGATGCCCATGTTGAAAACGCGGTACATCTCGTCGCGGTCGACCTTGCCCTGGTTCTGAATGAACTTGAAGATCGTCGGGACCTCCCATGCGGAACGGTCGATTTCGGCGTTGACGGCCTTGGGGAGACCGCGCGGAATGTTGTCCGGGAATCCTCCGCCCGTGATGTGGGCCATACCCGTGATTTTGACCTTGCGCTCGAGGAGCTTGGCCACTGGCTTCAGAAAGCTCTTGTGGACGGCGAGGAGCGCCTCGCCGAACGTCTGGTTCGTGCCGGGGAGCTTATCCTTCCACGAATACTGGCAGAGATCGAAAATGACGCGGCGGGCGAGCGAGAAGCCGTTTGTCTGAAGACCGCCGGACGGGAAGCCGATGATCACGTCTCCGGCGCGGATTGACTTGCCGGTGATGAGTTCGCTCTTCTTGACGCATCCGACGATGGTGCCGACGAGGTCGTATTCGCCGGCGGGATAAAGGCCGGGCATCTCCGCGGTTTCGCCGCCGAGAAGAGCCATCTTGTTCTCTTTGCAGGCCTTGCAGAGACCGGCGACGACGTTCTTGAACTGAACGGGGTCGACCTTGGCCGTGCCGACATAATCCATGAAGAAGAGAGGCTTGGCGCCCTGAACGAGAATGTCGTTGACGCAGTGGTTGACGATGTCCTGGCCGACGGTGTCGTGCTTGTTCATCATCGCGGCAACCTTAAGCTTGGTGCCGACGCCGTCGGCCGACGAAACGAGAATCATCCCCTTGCCGGTCGGAACCTTGTGAAGGCCGCCGAATGCCCCGATTCCGCCGATAACGTTGGCGGTTTTTGTGGTAGCGACCATCTGCTTGATGGAAGCGACGGCATTCATCTTGACATCTATATTGACGCGCGACTGGGCGTACGCGGACTTCGTCTCTTTTGCCATGGGGAACTAACCTCGTGAATTT
>JAZQTB010000008.1:0-1503 GCA_045630425.1 Kiritimatiellia bacterium
ATATCACCCAATAAAACAAGGCCTCTCATTGTTTTTAGGGGTCAAAAACTGGGGATATTCCAAAGCCTACCAAAGTAACTTGAGCAACAAAGTAGCTTGAGCAATAAAGTAGCTTGAGCAATAAAGAACATGAGTAATAAAGAACATGAGTAACAAAGAACAACCGTCAACTACAGCGTGCACATCGTACTTCACGAACCGAAAACAGCCAAAACTATGAAGCCAACCAACATCCTCTCAGCCAGTACAACAACGACCCAGATACACTTTCCACCCCATACCCAGTTCCCAATTAATACCTCTTAATTTACACCTAATTTTTCCGCATAGAATTCTTATTTTGCATGTCGTCCATTGCTTCCCCTCCTATCTGTCTGCCTATATTCCAGCTTTTTCCGTGGCCCCATGCCCAGAATTTCGCCTCTTCGACACCTGTACATGACCAAAATCAACTTTCGACAGTCTTGAATCGTTGAATCTTTGTACGGATAAGATCTAATGGGAGTTCGTTTTGCCGTCAACCGCGTATTTCCGACCAGTTATAGCACATTTCGTTGGCAAAAATACCATTCTACGGCAAAATTCACCGATACCCCGCCTCGCCCTGTGTCAATCAAGGCTTATGGGTCGCGGTGTTTTCAGTTGCGTCGTGCGATTATTCTAACCGTCCAGCACCCGCAGCGGCGAAATATGCCGCTCGAGAACGGCGCTCAGCGAAGCAAACGTCTGACGGTTGTCGGAAAGAATTTCACGTACGACCTTGTGGTACGGCTTTCGCAGCAGGCGTTGCGTCGGTACCGGATCTTTCGTTCCTGTCGCCTGACGGAGCTTGATCGCCATCGCCTTGTAGCGCATAAGCGTCTTGTATCTGGGGAAAAGATCGGGTAAATTCTCCTTCAGCCACCCGCGGATGCCGCCGTTGCGCCCTACCACCCTGCCGGTTTCGTCGATTCTAAGGCAATTGTCGACAAAACACTCGAGATCCTGCATTATTCCGCCGAGGACGATCATCGCCTCTTTCGATTCCTTGCGGCGATTCCAGGCTTCCATTATCAGTTCCGGCGTCGGCATTTTCGAAAGCGTCGAGCGGCGGCGGATCTTGCGGCGGCTAATCGACAACGCGCGGCGGCGTTCCGTTTCGCGGGCGTAGTAAAAGGGTCTGCGAAGGATGCGCAGTTCACGCATCATCTCGCTTTTGAGTTCCGCGCGCTTTACCGGATCGACGATCTTCATCACCTCGTGCTTCACGGCGACGCCGATGTCGGCGATCATGCAGGCGGTGAGGATCCCGAGGCTTACACCGAGCTGAGGCCCGTAAACGGGATAAGAATACGATCTTATCGAATAATCGCGGTTTTTGCGGTACCGGTGATCGCCGTTTTCGAGAAAGTCGCGGACATACGAGTGCGCGGCGGCGCTCTTCTTGCCCGCGAAATAGGCGCTATGGACGTATTTCTTGCTTGCCACGGGAGAGAGTATATCATAAAATGAGAACTCTATGCG
>JAZQTB010000009.1:0-16373 GCA_045630425.1 Kiritimatiellia bacterium
TTTCGCCTAAAAATATTCGACCTGCCTCCAACCGACAACAGAAAGAAACTTTAAGCCGCTCTCACGAATAATGAAGTAGAGCCAAAATTATAGAAAACCGCCCCAGAAGTAACTATGACAGTATACCACATTCTGATTTAGATAACAAACCAGATTCCAATGGGAGTGAGACCCGGGTGCGATTCTAAATTGTTGAAAGGTTTTGCGGCTTTGGTCGTGTGGTTCGTCCGTCGAACGCG
Source organism: Kiritimatiellia bacterium (assembly GCA_045630425.1). Taxonomy (GTDB): domain Bacteria; phylum Verrucomicrobiota; class Kiritimatiellia; order RFP12; family UBA1067; genus UBA1067. The sequence continues at coordinate 240 of JAZQTB010000009.1, forward strand.
TCGACTCCGCGCGTTCCGCGCTTTCGACGCTCGGGATTCGCGACACTGGACAAAATGCGCCGCTATGCCTACCGCGCTTAGGTCGATCATCACGTCGCCGGGACGACCACCCGCCCTCCGCCTAAAAAAAATTTCCACTTGCACAGGCAACAGAATTTTTGATATAATATATGCCCTCACCGTGAAGGCATTTACATTATGAAAAACTCGTCTGACAGAATCACTGAAATCATCGCCGAAATGCACTCGATAACCGAGTTTGCAGAAGGAACGATATCCTCAAGCTCCAACACCTACCTCCTCAAGGATGGAACCCGCAAGAAGGCAAAGCCTCATTGGAAATTCCAAAGCTTGGGACGCAGAGGAGAGCGCAAATACAAGAACATTCCCGCAGCTATAGTGCCAAAGCTGAAGAAGCTGATCGAAAATGGGAAAAAATACCGCAAGCTTGAGTCCGAGTATGCGCGACTTATGACCGAAGAAAGCCTTGCCGCTTTAAAAAAAACGCAAGGCGAAGACTAATCCTGCCGCAGCCGCGTCTCGTTAACGTCATCGAACTTGTAAAATCGATTGAGCAATCAAGCGCAAGACAAAGGCGAGAGGCGCTGCCGCACTTTGATGAGAAGCTCGCAATGGCCATATCGAAGGATATGGCTCTTTATGTGGGAGCGGTCATGTCATCCGTCTCCTTCAGGTCAAAAGCTCCAGGCGTGAACGGGACGCGCACAAAGCAGGTCTTTACAAGATTTGGATGGTGCAATGTGCGATACCCCTACCGCGTCTGTTGCCCTGAGGAATCTGATGTATTCAAGACTTTTGGCGTCGGATGGAAAATGACCCCTGGCGCATCAGACGTTGCAACGAGAATCGCCGTAACGTGCGGATCATTCAAGGAAGCCGCAGAATCCCTCAACATTTTTGGTTGCGGAAGAATCTCAGTTTCGAAGCTGCGAAAAGAGACTTTACGTGTCGGTGAAATTGCGTTAGCCAAATTGCGAAGCCCTCAGAAAGACATACGCCAATACTCCAAGTTGGATCTGCGCACCCCGGATGGCGCACGCCGAGTCCCGCGCACACTCGTCATAATGGCGGACGGAACAAACCCTCCTTGCACGAAGGCGGACACGTATGGCGTAAAAGGGAAAAACACCGAACAGGCGAAATCTCGACAATTAAGGGTGACAAGCGCATGCGAATATGTCAATGTTACCGACAAAGGCATCCCAATTCCAATAAAAGGTTCGTTCTCATATGCCATTACAGACAAGGGCATCGGGGAATTGACAAGTCTTGTTCACGAGCAAGCTGTGTCGAGGGGATCGGGAATTGTCCCGCGGGTACAGTGTGTTGCCGATGGGGAGGAAGCGTTGGAGAAAGCAATGCGAGATGCCTTGCCATTTGCCGTGTTCACAAATGACTTTATGCACACAGCAGGATATTTGCACACTTGTTGCGAAAAGCTCGGCATTGCAAATGCAGAAAAGGAATTCAGAAAATGCCGTTCAATCATGCTCCGTTATGGTGCGGGTTCTGTCATAGAACGCATCCGAAGGTTGTACGAAAAAGAATTGAGGACTTCGCAAGAAGCAGTGAACGCGCTTAATTACCTTGATAAACGACGTGCGAACATGCGCTATGGATGGTTAAGAAAGAACGGCTACTACATATCATCATGCCATATAGAAGCCGCTGCAAAAATTATCGTCGCAAGAAGATGCAAGCAAGCGGGGATGCATTGGCGCCATCACAACGCGGCATGCGTCTGCGCAATCATCGCCAGACTAAGGAGCGTGGCGTAATAAAAGATCTCAGAAAAAATAGATGTCACAAAAAAGCGAAGGTAGCGGGGTGTGACGCGAGTGAGGAGTGAGGTTTTGTAAGCGTATGAGTGTCGTAGCATGAAGCCAGTGATGTTGTTGTGGCCTCCCCGGAGTATGTGTATTTACTTATCCTAATTGTAAAGCATAAAACCGAACGACGAGATCGAGCGTCAGCACCCCGGACCGAAGCTTATTTCTATTGATGAAAATGGAAATGAATCAACGAAATAAAATCGCACCCCAAAAGCTGTGGGATAAGGGTGTCAAAAATGTGAAGGTAGACAAGCTGCCGATCTCTTCTCAAGTTCCTTCAGTTCGGATGCCGTTTTTTCGGCAAGCGCCTGATCGGGAAGAACAAGATCTGGCAGTCGCGAGAACGGAATCATCTCCGCCGTGAACGTCCCCTGAAACCCGATTTTCCCGAGAGCGGAAAAAATCCGCGCGAAATCGACGTCTCCGGACAAAAGCGAATCGCCGAAACCATGCAGTCCGCCGCCGCAGTCGTCGCCCTTCCAGTTCTTGATGTGAACCGCCTTCACACGACCGCCGAGAAGCTCGATATAATCCTCCGCAGGCAAATAGACGAGACAGTTCCCGACGTCCAGATACATACCGACGCGGGCAGAGTCGAACTGTTCGAGAAAGAGCTTCCATTCCATCGGCGAGAGAAGAAAACGCATCCACACGTTTTCAAGCGCAATGTCGACGCCCAGTTTCTCGGCGTGCGGCAGGAGTTCGCGGATCGACTTCGTCGACTGTTCCCAGCACCGGCCGTATGAGACCCTGCCGCGCGAAGCGTCCCAGGCTACGGACGTTGAACCCGGGACGACGAGAACCGTCTCCGCGCCAATCCATGCGGCGATCTGCAGATATTTCCGCGTGAAGTCGACCGCACGGAGACGCTCGGCCTCGTCGTCCGCCCCGAGCGACTCAACGCCGTAATGTCCACTCGCGAGCGTCCTGAGCCCAATGCCGTTTTCCTTGGCGTATTCCGCTATCCTGCGGCACTCAGCCTCGTCAACGTCGATCGGGAGACAGTCTCCCACAGTCAGCTCGACGCCGTCGAGCCCCTGCGCTTTCGCGAAATCGATGAATTCGTACGGCGTTTTGTTCGGACCAAACCCGCCGAACACCCAGTAGTTTAATGCTTTATACATGTCGGAACCGGAAGTAAGAGTTAAAATTGGAGGTCAGATTTTTACCGCCGTTCGGGTCTTGACGGACTTCTCCTCGGCGAAAATAATCTTCATCGTGTCGGAGATGGAATCGATGGTCTGGTACCTGTCCGGTCTGACGCCCTTGCGGACGCAGTCGACAAAATACGCGAGTTCCTGATGCCAGCCCGTCGGTCCGTTCCTGACGTCGAGTTTCGGCGTCACCTTTTTGCCGTTGTTAAGGAAGATGTTAAAGCCTGTCGCATCAAGTTTCAGCGTCGCCTTCTCGCAGACGATCGTGAAGCTCATCTCGAATGTAGCCCCCTTCGACTGTTCCCATCCGCCCTCGGCCATCACGAATCGTCCGTCTCCGAAATCGTAGATCGTCACGACGTGATCGATTCCGCCGTTCCTGGAAAAGACGTTCGCGCCCGCCGCCGTCACGGACTTAGGCTTCCCGAAGAAGTAGTTGACTTCGTCCGTATCGTGCACGTGCAGGTCGAAAAGCGCACTTCCGGAGATGTCGCCGTCCATATACCAGTTCTCCCAGGAATTGCCGTCCATGCTGGGAGAGATGCGCTTAAATGTCGCCGAGAGCATTTCCCCCGCCTTGCCGCTCTTGAAGTACTCGTAGGCGGCCCGGTATTCCGGCCACGCGCGGACGCAGAATCCGGCATTGAAAAAGCCCTTCGCTTTCTTCACGGCGGCGACGAACGCGCGTCTCTCCGGCTCGGTGCGACAGAGCGGCTTTTCGCAGAAGACATGCCTGCCGGCCTTTAACGCCGCGACGGCGTACTCGGCGTGCTTCACCGTCGGCACGCAGATATCGACGATATCCACATCCGCCTCGCGGATAAGCTTCATCGCATCGTCGTAGACGTCAACGCCGGTGAGATCGATCGGCTTTGAAGTGTCCCTGTCGCCTATATTGCAGACGACCTTTGAAACGTCTCCCCTGCGCTTGCGCGGATCGATATCCGCGATCGCCGCGACGCGCACGTCCGCGAGATTCCTGTACACGCCCAGATGGGTCGTACCCATAAATCCGAATCCGATGATTCCGACGTTGAGTTTCCTTTTCACTTTTTATTCCTTTCCTATGCAGGTCTACAGCGGATATTATACAATGGATCACATGACCGAAATATAAAAACGGAAAACCATTATTGTAAAAATCGGACGGGCGTGATATACTGAATCCATACATGGACAGTGCCGAGAAAAAAAAGCGCATACTTGTCGTCATACCGACATCAACCCTTACGCAGCGTCAACTGCTGGAGGGGCTTCTCGAGTACGCCCACAAGTCGTCGCCCGGCCAGTGGCAGTTTCACCTCGACCTCCACGACCTGAACAGCCAGCACGTCAAAAACCTCAGATCCTGGGGCTGCAACGGCATCATCGCGTACATACTCAGCGACCGCGAGCGGCGCGAATTCGCCGCATCGGGACTTCCCGCCGTGTTCATCGAGCCGCTCCTTTCGCAGCCTCTGCCGTCGCAGCCGCGCAACGTCGTGACCTTCATAAACGACCACGCCGCGGAAGGCCGCGCGGCGGCCCGCTACTACATCGAACGGCGTTACCGCTCGTTCGCCTACATAGGGACGGCGAAGCCGACTTTCTGGAGCGACGAGCGCAGAAAGGGATTCGAGCGCGAACTTGCCCAAAACGGCTTCCGGCCGCGCGTCTATCTGACGCCGACGCCGCACGAACGTTACGACTTCGCGCTCGAATCGCGCCGCATCGTGAAATGGCTCAAGAGCCTTCCTCGGCGCACCGCGCTTTTCTGCGTGCACGACCGGCGCGCCCAGCAGGTGCTCACTACGGCCGCCTCGGCGGGAATCCGCGTTCCGGAGGATCTCGCCGTCCTTGGCGTAGACAACGACGAGCTGCTCTGCCGGATGACCGTTCCGTCCATCTCGTCCATTCCCGTCGACTACCACACGTGCGGAATGAATGTCGGCCGCGCGATGGAAGCTCTTCTTGAAGGCCGTATGACGGAGCCTGCGCACTTCACGCGGCACGATACCGTCATCACGCGCGCATCAACCGATACGCAGGCGATTGACGACCCTTTCGTCGCGCGTGCAGTTGCCTATGCGCGAACACACCTTTGCGAACGAAACGCCCTTCCGGAACTGGCTGGAATCGCGGGATGCTCGAAAACGACGCTCAACCTCCGCGCCCGCCGCGCCTTCGGACACACAATTGCGGATGAACTCACGCGCATCAGGCTCGACGCCGCCGTAGAGCGCCTTGCCGGCACCAGCCTCCCGGTCGAGGATATCGCGCGCGAATGCGGTTTCTGCGGCGCATCACATCTCGGACTCAGGCTGAAAGCCGTCCGCGGGGTCTCACCGTCAGAACTGCGGAGAGCGAGGAATTCAAGGGATGGGAAATAGAGGATGAGACTCTAACAAAAATCTAACCAAACGCTAATTTTTCTCTAACGAATATTTGAGAAAATTTTTCCGACCCGAAGAAATCAAAAACAAATCAGGAAGGAATGTATATGGAAAATCTAAATCTCGCGCTGACGGTCCTCGGAGGATTGGCCATTTTCGTCTATGGCATGGGGCTTATGAGCGACGGGCTTAAAGAAATCGCTGGCGAAAGGCTTAAGGCCGCGCTCGGATATATGACGCGCAACCGCTTTTTCGCGATTCTGGCCGGTACGGGCGTAACGGCTCTCATACAGAGTTCATCGGCGACGAGCGTCATGACCGTCGGCTTCGTCAACGCAGGGCTCCTTTCGCTCCAGCAGGCCATCGGCGTTATTTTCGGCGCAAACATCGGAACTACCATAACCGGCCAAATCGTCTCGTTCAAGCTGGATGATATCGCTTTGCCCGCCGTCACGCTCGGCGTTGTCGGCCTTATGATCGCAAAACGCGTCTTCGCGCGAGGCGTTTGGCGCACAGTGCTCGGCTTCGGCCTTCTCTTCTTCGGCATGACGATCATGTCGAGCGAACTTAAAGAACTTGCCGCGGCCCCTGGCTTCAGAAAATTCTTCGAGCACTTCAACTGCACACCCGCCCAAGGTGGCGGCTACATGCCGATTCTTTCAATCCTTGGCGCCATTCTTGTCGGCACACTCTGTACAATGGTTGTCCAAAGTTCTTCGGCCACCATCGGAATTACCATCGCGCTTGCGAACAGCGGCGTGATCTCGGTCTGGTCCGCGATTCCGATCGTTCTCGGCGACAACATCGGAACGACGATTACGGCGGCGTTCGCGGCTATCGGCGCCAACGCCAACGCGAGACGCACCGCGCTCGCTCACGCGATGTTCAACATTCTCGGTACTATCATCGTGACCTTAAGCTTTTTCGCCGTCATCGATATCAACGGCGTCGCAGCACCGGCTTTTGTCCATCTCGTAAACGCAGTTACGGAAGGCAATTTATTCGTCGGCGAAAATCCCGGCCGCCACGTCGCGATGGCCCACACGATTTTTAACGTGGGCAATGTGATCGTGCTTACCGCGTTCATTCCGCTCATCGCAAAATTCTGCACCGCGATGATAAGCGAAGAAAAAGGCAAAACAGACTCCATCCTCGAGCCCCGCTTCCTCGCCACGCCAGAAATCGCATGTGTCGCGTCTGTTCGCGCCTTGACCGATATGCTTCGCCGCGCGACGACACTTACCCAGGTCGCCGTCCGGTCCGCGCTCGGCGAAGCGCAGATCGCGCGCGACGTACTCCAGGAGAAGGAAGACGCCATCGACGAGAGACAGAACGCGATCCGCGATTATCTTGTCGGAATTTCGCAGCATAAGATCAACTCGCGCGTCGCCTCCGCCCTCCCCGAAATCCTCCACTGCGTAAACGACACCGAACGAATTTCCGATCTCGCGCTTATCCTGAACACGCGCGCGACCCTTTTAGGCGGCGGCATCACCGAAGCCGAGCGTTCGTTCATCCGTGAAACGCTCTCCGACATCCGATCTCTGTCGTCCAGCATCCGCAAGGCCTTGAACGGCGACAAGGAATCCCGGGCGATCGCGCTTGAGAAAAAATGCCGGCTTGTCGATAAACTGCAGTCTCAGGCGACGACCACGACCAATCTTCATTTCGTCGGAGTCGTATCCTCGATGCGCGACGTCGTCCGCCACATGAGCAACATCATCGCCCGCGTCGAAGCGATATCTTAATATCCGACGGGCAGAAACGGAATCCGGTCACGGCGAAAGCCATGGCCGGATATCCGGCATTCAGCGAAGACGATCCGCCAACTCGGCGAAGGAGCCGATTTTAACGGTACATTCGGCGCCTTTTAGAATGCCGATGCCGAATTCGCAGAATGCGCTCTTGACGCCGGCGTTGTTGGCGCATTTGATATCCGTCCAGTTGTCGCCCACCATCCAGTCGTCGGGCGTAGGAATATGGCCCATCTTTTCGGCGCACATTTTAAGCGGCAGAGCGCTCGGCTTCATTTCGGGGCAGTCTCCGCCCGCCACTATCGCGGAGCCGAAGAACTTCTTGATCCCCAGATGCTCCAAAACCGCGTGCGTGGCGAACGCGGGTTTAGCGGTATTTACGCCCAAAAGCCAGCCGCGTTCAGCGAGCGTCTCGAGCGTTTCCATGACGCTAGGGTAGAGCGTCACGAGCTGCGTCGCGTGTTCGCCGTAATGCGACATAAAAATGCGCCAGAGATCGTCAATCTCTCCGGCGCGCTCGGGGATGGCGTTGGCGAGCAGATGGCGCGCGCCAAGGCCGATATGGATTATAATTTCTTCTTCAGGCCTCTCGGCGAGACCTAAATCACGCCGGGTGTGATTGACGGTCGCGCACAGATCCGCTTTGGTATCCGCGAGTGTACCGTCAAGATCGAAGAATACAGCTTTCGCCATTGTCGCCTCAGCGGCCGACGGCCTTGCGGTAACGGGCGATAAGCTGATTCGTCGAGGCGTCGTGCTTCATCGAGGGCTTCTTCGCCGTCAAATCGCTGAGAACGCCCTTCGCAAGAACCTTGCCGAGCTGAACGCCCCACTGATCGTAGCTGTAGACGTTCCAGATTACGCCCTGGACGAAAACCTTGTGCTCGTAAAGAGCGACGAGCGCACCGAGCGTCTCAGGCGTGAGCTGATCGGTCAAAAGCGTATTCGTGGGCTTATTGCCCTCGAAAGTCTTGAACGGGATGAGCTTCTTCTCGACGCCCTCCTTGGCGCATTCTTCGGCCGTCTTACCGAACGCGAGAGCCTCGGTCTGGGCGAAGAGGTTGGCCATGAGCTTATCGTGAAGATCGCCGACGGGATTGTGGGTCTTCGAGCAGCCGATGAAGTCGCAGGGAATAAGGTGGGTGCCCTGATGAATGAGCTGATAGAACGAGTGCTGGCCGTTCGTGCCGGGCTCGCCCCACTCGATGGGACCGGTAGTATAGGTAACGGCCTCGCCGTTCTTGTCGACGCACTTGCCGTTCGACTCCATATCCATCTGCTGAAGATAAGCGGGGAAGCGCGAAAGATACTGATCGTAAGGAAGGACGCAGTAGCTCTCGGCGCCGTAGCCGTTATGATAAAGAATACCGAGAAGCGCGAGAATAACGGGCATATTGCGCTCAAAGCGGGCCGTACGGAAATGGCGATCCATCTTGTAGTAGCCCTTCAAAAGCTTCTTGTAGTTATTGCGGCCGATGGCGATCATAAGCGAAAGACCGATCGCCGAGGGGAGCGAGTAGCGGCCGCCGACCCAATCCCAAAATCCGAACATATTCTTAACGTCGATACCGAAATCTGCGACTTCCTTCGCAGCGGTCGAGACGGCGACAAAGTGCTTTGCGACAGCCTTCTTCGAGCCGAGCTTCTCGACGAGCCATGCCTTAGCGGCCTCTGCGTTGGACATCGTCTCCTGGGTCGTAAAAGTCTTCGACGCGACGATAAAGAGCGTCTGATCGGCCTTCACTTCACGGAGCGTCTCGGCGAGGTGGGTCGAGTCGACGTTGGAGACAAAGAAGAACTTCATGTTGCGCTTCGTGTAGGGCGTAAGCGCGAGATTCGCCATTACGGGGCCGAGATCGCTGCCGCCGATGCCGATATTAACGACATACTTGATGCGCTTGCCGGTAAAGCCCTTCCACTTTCCGTTGCGGATCGTGTCGGAGAAATCACCCATCGCCGCGAGAACCTTCCTCACGCCGGGCATGACATCCTTGCCGTCGACCTTGATCTTCGCCTTGGAATCCATGTTGCGAAGAGCGGTATGAAGAACGGCGCGGCCTTCGGTAGCGTTGATCTTCTTGCCCGTGAACATCTTCTCGATTTCGGCCTTGAGATCGGATTTCTCGGCGAGCTTGACGAGGGCCTTCATCATTTCGCGGTCGATGCGGTTCTTGGAATAGTCGAGGAACCAGCCGGCCGCCTCGAGCGAAAACTTCGCGGCACGATCAGGATCTTCGGCGAAGTATTCCTTAATCGTCTTGTTCTGATTCTTGTCGATAAGATCATCGACCTTTTCCCAGGCTTTTGCGTCCATTTTTATTCTTCTTTCTCATTAGCATCCCTTTCGCTCGCTGAGTTCGCGAAGAGATGAAAAATTAATGTTGAAACCGGCGGCGTTATCCTACAGCCTATAGGATTATGCAAGCGAAACCCGCCAAAACAACAATGTAGTATACCCGATTCTCATTGAGATAGTCAACCTGATTCCATATCAACCGAAGAGAGATCAATCTCAGGGGGAATAACTCGACTCGGCGTCCTTGTCGACCAGATTCTTAAACGCCTTATACCCCTTCGAATCGCCGCCCGCGTACTGGACGAAAAACACGCGCGCTACACCGCTTGCGCGATAGGCGCAGCCCCATGTCGACCAGGCCCCGCCGTGCGACATCATCCGAAGGTCCTTCGATACCCATGTGCCGAAGGAATAGCGTTCAGGAACTTTTTCGGAAGTCTGCTTTTTAAACCAGAGATCGACCGTCTCCGTCTTCAGAACGCGCTTCCCGTTTATGCCTACGCCGCCGTTAGCGACCATGGCGAAAAACTTGATCATATCCATCGCGCTGCCGAACAATCCGCCTCCCGCCTCGGGATAGCGGCCGTGGAGAGTATACGGATACTGGAGCTGATTTACCGCAACCTCTTTTGCGGGCTTGTCGTCGGTGAGCACGTATCCCTTGGCCATGCGCGAAAGCTGTTCCTGCGTCGGATGGAAGACGGCGTCGCGCATCTCGAGCGGATCGAGAATGCGCTCCTTCAGAAGAATTTCCCACGGCTCTCCCGTCACAGCCTCGACGCAGGCCACCGCCACGTCGATCCCCCAATTCGAATACCTGAATTTTTCTCCCGGAGCGGACACCATCCCGCGCACGGCGCCGAGGCGCGAGAGAAGCTGCACCGGACGCCTGTCGATCGGCATTTCAGGAAAGAACTTAAGGCCCGACGTGTGCGACATAAGCTGACGCAGGGTCGGCGCGTTCTCACCGCGCCACTCGGGAAGATATCGCGAAACCGGCTCGTCCATCGAGAGCTTCCCCTCCTCCACGTACGAAAGCACGAGGGCGCAGGCGATAGCCTTCGTGTTGGACGCGAGCCAGCCGACGGTGTCGGGCGTCATCGGTTTTCCGGCCGCGACATCCGCATATCCGAAACATCTCGCCGTGATCTTTCCGTCGGCGTATCCGACGACTACGGCGCCGGGCACCTTGCCGGGACCGGATCCGATATAATCATCCAAGGCGACGTCGGCTCCGGCAATCCGTCCGAAGACCGCCGCAAGTGTCAGCAACATGTATTTCATAGCATCTCCTTTTTTGTTAAAAGCGCACGGGGTCCGGCCCCATGGCGCCGTTTTAAAAATCGCTTGAATCGCAGACGAGCGACTCCATGATGTAGTCTTTGCGCTCGGGCGTGTTCGATCCCATGTAGAACTTTATCGTCTTTTCGACGTCGTGATCGTCAGCGCACGTAACGGGAGTCAGGCGCATGTTCTCGCCGATGAAGTCCTTGAACTCCTTGGCGTTCAGTTCGCCCAGACCCTTGAAGCGCGTTATTTCGCAGCCGCGGCCGCACTTCCTGATCGCGGCCTCGCGCTCCTCGTCGGAAAAACAGTAATGCTGCTCCTTCTTGTTGCGCACGCGGAAAAGCGGCGTCTCGAGAATATAGACGCGGCCGTCGGTTATGAGAGGTCGGTAGAATCGCATGAAGAACGTCGTAAGGAGCATCCGGATGTGAAGCCCGTCGACGTCGGCGTCGGTCGCGAAAATGATTTTCGAATATCTCAGATGATCGAGCGAGTCTTCGATGTCGAGCGTTTTGATGAGATTGAAGAATTCCTCATTCTTGTAGAGAACGTCCTTGTTGAGCCCGCACGTGTTGAGAGGCTTGCCCTTAAGGAAGAATACGGCCTGGTTCATCGCGTCGCGCGCAAGCCCGAGCGTTCCGCCCGCGGACTGTCCTTCCGTCAGGAATATCATCGTGTCGTCGCCTTCGGGACGGCCGGTCTTCTTGTTGACCTTGTCGAGCTTAAGATGATTCTTGCAGTCCTTTAGCTGCGGAACGCGGACCGAAACCGCCTGGGTGCGTTCGCGCGCCTGCTTCTTGATCGTGTTGAGCTGAGAGCGGATCTTGCCGGTCTCCTCGATCTTGGCGATGAGCTTGTCGGTTTCGGACGGCGAACGGTGGAGCGCGGCGAGGATTTCCTTGCGCATCTCGGCGACGAGATCGGAGCGGATATCGTTCATCACGAACTTGATCTTCGTCTGGCCTTCGAAAACGGGATTCATGATTCTGAGCGACACCGCTCCGATAAGGCCGTCGCGGATATCGTCGCCCTCGAATTTCCTTTTCGCGCCGTAATCGTTGAGCGCCTTCGTGAGCGCCTCCTTGAACGCGGTAAGATGGGTGCCGCCGTCGGTCGTATACTGACCGTTGACGAACGAATGATACTCTTCGCCGAAACGGTTGGTATGGGTGAAGATTATTTCGAGATTCTTCGTCTTGATGTGAAAAGGCGCGTAGAGTTTTTCGAACTGGGCCTCGTCGGCGACGAGATCGGCAAGCCCCCCTTCGGAGCAGATCGACTGGCCGTTGAGATTGATCGTAAGACCGGCGTTCACGTAACAGTACATCCGCATGCGTCTTACGACATGCTCCTCGCGCACCTTGAAATTCTTCAGAACCTTCACGTCCGGCTTGTAGCGGATGAACGTTCCGTTCGGCTCGCGCGTCCTGCACTGGCCGCGTTTCTTCGACTTTAGACGACCCTCCTCGAAAAACCCTTCGGAATACTCTCCCTCACGGAAGGCCCGGACCTCGAAGAATTCGGAGAGCGCGTTCACGGCTTTCGTTCCCACGCCGTTCATGCCGGCGGAGAACTGGAAGTTGTCGGAGTCGAATTTGCCGCCGGTATTCATCTGGCTCACGCAATCGACGACCTTCTCTAAAGGGATGCCTCGCCCGTAGTCGCGCACGCTCGTCTCGCCCGTGTCGTAATTGACGCTGACGTCGATCTTTTTGCCGTGGTTCATGACGAACTCGTCGACGGAGTTGTCGATGACCTCCTTCATCAGAATGTATATGCAGTCGTGGTACATCGCGCCCGTGCCGGGTTCGCCGACGTACATGCCGGGACGCATTCTGATATGCGTCACCGGATCGAGAGTCTTGATGCTGTCTGCACCGTAACCGTTCTTAGCCATAATCGCCAGTGTTATATTAGATTTAATCCTTCTGAGCGTTTTCCGCAAGCCGGGGCCGTAAAACGCCGTTCCTATCCTCTACCTGACAGGCTCGATCTTCATCAGCCACCTGAGAGGCGCGTTAGGGTCGAACCTGTACCGCGACATCGGCGCGGGACCGCAGCTCGCGCCTCCGAGACCTGTCTGGCGGACGTCGAGATTGAGCATGACTTCCTTGCGCGGATCAAGCGGAGTGAACCAGCGCGTCTGACCGTTCTGATGGCGGGCGAAATAAAGGTCCTCCCAGCCGTAATGCAGCGCTTGGACAAACATCGGCTCGCTGGCCGAGAAGCGCACGCCCCGCCCGTACCTGTCGGTAAAGGTCACCCACCTCACGTCGGTCTTATAGCCGTTGTCCTGGGGTCGGACGTAATCGACGAACTGCTTCGCGACGGTCGAATCGTAAACGCCGAGAAAGCTGGAGCGCGAACGGTCGATGTAGTTCTCGTGAGGGCCGCGGCCGTAATAACGCATATTTTCGAAGAACTGGCCGAGCATCATCGAAAGCCCGAGACGCGGCAGTCCGCCGGGCATCGCTCCGTAAGGCGTGACTCTGTTCTCAAGAACGACGGAACCGTCCCTGTTGAAAATGTAATCGCATTCGTGCCTGAAGCCCGCACCCTTTGCGCCCGCCACGTCGACGACCGTCTTGACCCTGTCTCCTTCGATCACGAACGGTTCGGGATGATACCTGAGCTGCGAAAGACCGGAATCGAAAAATCCGTACGTGTAGCGATCCTTGTCTCTGCGGCCGTTCAGCATCCACTTGTCGTTATCGACAAACGCCCTCGCGCAGGTAAGGCGAGGACCTGCGACCACGCCTGAGGTAGGGTCGTCGAACACGACAATGCCCCCTTTGAGGATGAGACGCGCCAAAGTCCCCGTCTTCTTGCTGAAGACCGCCGTGGTGCTGCCGCGCTCGACTTCGAGAGTTTCGGCGCCGTCGATGAACAGCAGCCTGAATTTCTTGTCCTCCTCGGACTCGACGCTCTCGGAGGCGTAAGCGTACTCGCCCGAAAGCGCGATTTCATTGCGTGCGACGGTCCACCCTGGGCCGGCCCACGCGGCCGCGTCTCTCGAAGTGAACGCGACCTCAAGAACCGCTTCCGGCGACTTTTGATCCTTCCCGATCAAGGCCATGGCCGCATCAACGCCCGCGATCGAGAACTCAGCGCGCGCAAGAGGAGCCACAGGCGGAACATCGAACGTGCCGGACGCCATATCGACGCCATTAGTTCTCAATGTCCACTTCCCGTCGAATTCATCCGCGGACGTGAAACCGAATCTGTTCTCAAGTTCGAGCTTTCCGTTCGCGCTCCTGCGCACCACGAGATTGCGGTAGACATGGCCCGTTTCGATAAGTTTCGGAGTGACGGTTCTCAGCGGATCGACGATTCCGTTGTCGCAGAAGGGTCCGTCGTTCGGATTCTCGTCGAAGTCGCCGCCGTATGCGAGATAGCGCCCGGCGAGGCCCGTTTTCGCGTCGACGCGGCCGGTCTGCTTCCAGACGGCCTGATCGACCCAGTCCCAGACGCATCCGCCGATGAGCGAAGGATAAGCGTAAACCACATCCCAGTACTCCTGGAAATTGCCCATGGCGTTACCCATCGCATGGGCGTATTCGCACATGATGTAAGGCTTGCCTGAAGTCTGAACATTCTCCTTAGCCCGGCTGAAAAACTTCAAATCATGTTTCGCCCCCCTCGCAAGACCGCCCAGTTTGCCGCGCTCCTCCAACCATTCGACGGAAGGATACATCGACGAATCGATGTCCGCGTCGGGATTGCCGCGCTCCCAGTGGGTCGGACGCGAAGGATCGAGTTTCTTTACTTCCGAAAGCGCTTTGCGAAACACGTCCCCGTGGCCGGTTTCGTTACCCATCGACCAGATCGTGACGGAAGGATGGTTGCGGTAGAATTTCACGTGGCGGACATTGCGCTCCACGATCGAATGCTCCCACTCCTTAAAGCGCCCGAGCCCTTTATCGCCGTATCCGGGCTCATGGGCCTCGACATTCGCCTCGGCTATCACGTAAATGCCGTATTCGTCGCAAAGGTCGTACCAGAGATGATGATCGGGATAATGACAGGTTCGGACGGTATTGATGTTGTAACGCTTCATGAGCGTTATGTCCTTTATCATATCCTCGCGGGTGACGGTGCGTCCGTTCTCTGGATTCGATTCGTGACGGTTGACGCCTTTGAGCTTGACGGGTTTCCCGTTGATGTAAAACGTATTGCCGACGATTTTCTGTTCCTTGAATCCGATTTTTCTTTGAACGACGTCTCCTGCGGCCTGAATTGTAAGCGTATAAAGATTGGGTTTCTCGGCGCTCCAGAGTTTAATGTCTTGCAGACGGGCTTTTAATTTCGCGATACCAAGGGAAGCGTCAGCATCAACTTCGCCGAACGTATGAACGTGCTTGCCGTCATAAGCCAATGTCGCATTAACCTTCTTCGCTCCGCCATAGGTTTTAACGTTCAGCGTAAAATCGACATCCTTGTAATCAGTGCTGAAAACCTGCTCCGTCCAGAAATCGGCAACGCCGGATTTAGGGCGCGAGACAAGCGTCACATCGCGATAAATGCCGGAAAAGCGGAACATATCCTGATCTTCAAGATAACTGCCGTCGCACCAACGGAACACCTGAACGGCAATTTCGTTTTGACCTTCCTTTACGAATCTCGTCACATTGAATTCGCTCGGAAGGTGAGAGTCCTCGGCATATCCCGCCATCTCTCCGTTGACCCAGACGTAATACGCGGAATAGACACCGTCAAACCGCAAAATGACCTCGCGATTCTTGAACGTCGCGGGCAGTTCGAAGGTTCTGCGGTAGGACGAGACGGGATTGTAATTCGCAAGACCCGACTCGCGGTCGAGAATTTTCGGCCACGCGTTTTTATGGGGATAGCGGATGTTAGTGTAATGAGGAACGCCGTATCCGCGCATTTCAACGCAGCTCGGGACATCAATTACGCCCCATTTCGAGTCGTCATACCCCTTCTTCCAGAAATCCGCTGGCCTGCGGGCGGGATCGCCGACCCACTTGAATTTCCAATCGCCGTTGAGAGAAAGAATATCACAGTCGGCAGACAATGGTGCCGTCACGGTATGCGGCAAATCTTCATGGCGCAGATAGGAAGCCGCCTCCATGCGATGACGGGAATTGACCGCCGGATTCTCCCAGTCGTTCTGACTGTTCTCCGCGCCGAAAACACAAAGCGCGCTTAAAGCGCAAAAATACAAAACAAAATTTTTCATATAATCTCCTTAGTTATCCTATCAACAAACTTTACTAGATTTGTTAAATTTTAACAAAACCTTCTCGTAAAAACAAGCGTAATCGGTTAGTCGAATGTGCGGGCTAACGCCGCCCATCCGACTAATCAATTTGCGTTGCGCCATAAAAGCGCGTCAACATCCGCGTTCTTGTTGCGTCCAATTTCGTCAAGAACAGAAGAAAGCTTCGCAACAGGATC
>JAZQTB010000010.1:0-1602 GCA_045630425.1 Kiritimatiellia bacterium
ACTCCCGTCCCGCTTCCTCATAGCCAATTTACTTCCTTATTCGCTTTTTAGTTTCCTTTCTTGGCAGTTTTTCTTTAGCCAACTACCTTCGTACATTCAATTAGTCCAAACAGAATTGACGCTGTGTCGAGAAGACAGTACATGTGCCGGGGAGGATCACGCACGCTTACGCTTGGAAGCGCACGAGTGAGGCGTTGAGAAAAGTCGCGATGAATGAGCAGAGCGTTTAGTGAGACGATATATCTTATCTCATTCATATAAAACACGAAGCGATAAAAAACAATCATCCATTTAACATCCACTTAAAGCGAAGGCGGATGGGTATCGCCCCTTGTGGGGCGTCGCCCCCTATCGGGAAGCGACGCCCCGAGCATCGCGAGGGCGTGTGGAGTCCTCCGAGTGGGACCCGCGAAGGATTGTAGCCGTAAGAGAGTTATTGTAAGCAACCAGTGGTCCTGTCGAGGCATGGCAGGCTAAATCAATAAACTTGTCTAAGTGTGAGAATGCACCTGCCGCGTAGCGGTCAGGTTCCCCGACGAGCAACGCGAGGAGCTTTCGCGCAGCGAAAGTCGCAAGAGGGTGCGCGTCACAACTCCGTAGCGGGTCGAGACCGAGGAGGAGCTCCAGACATCCGCCGCAGCTCACAGTCGCCCATATCAAAAGGTGAGCACGGTTCATTTCTGATCAATCGGCGCGGGCCATGACGGTCAACGCGCGGGCCAGCATTTCCGTACCTACTTTACCGGCATCGAAATCGGCTTTTATCCTGCTGTATCTACGGACGCACTCCTCGCGGCACGCCGCACGCACGACGACGTCGTTGACGATGCCGCTCGCGATTCTGTTCACGCCCATGTCGGTCGGCGACTTGTACGGGCACGATTCGCCCATCATCCGCTCCCAGATTTCGCGCAGAATAGGATAACCCTCTACGTCGCGGTTGTAATTTACGCGGATTTCGCCGTAAGCCAGAAAGTGATGAGGGTCGATCTGATTCTCGTCTTTAAGCTCTAAGGTCGCCGCTTCATACGCGACGTTCAACGGATGCATCAGAGGGAGATTCCATACGGGGAACGTCTCAAATTTGGCATAACCCGCCCTGTTGCCGCGCTTCACCTCGTGATAAAGCATCGTAAGACACGTTGCGAACTTCCCCGAGCCGGGACCAGGCCCCGTGACGACGACGATCGGCTTATCGGTCGGGATGTAATCGTTGCGTCCGTAACCGGAATCGCTCACGATGGTATCGAGGTCGTTGGGATAACCCTGGATCGGATAATGGTAAAACACCGCTACGCCCGCGTCCTCGAGAGTCTTCGCGAAAGCGCGCGTCGAGGGGTGGCCGTCGAAGCGCGTTATCGCGACTCCGCGCACGGAGATGCCGAATTCGCGCATCGCGTTGATGAGCTTAAGGGTCTCTTCCTCGTACGTCGTACCGTAATCGGCGCGGCGCTTCTTCTGCTCGATATCGCCGGCGTAGATGCAAAGCACAAGTTCGGCCTGATCGCCTAAACTCTGCAGAAGACGGAGCTTTACGTTAGGATCGTACCCGGGCAGGCAGCGCGCGGCGTGATTGTCGTTCATCAGTTTGCCGCCGAATTC
>JAZQTB010000011.1:0-4707 GCA_045630425.1 Kiritimatiellia bacterium
TTCGCTGGAATGTCGGTAAGGATATACGCGCCACTCTGCCTTTGTGTATGGTATGTGGTCTTCTCCGACTCGGGCATAAAGAGCTGCGGCGTTGTCGGCACAAACCAGCACGGGCTCTTATTCGCCAACGAGTAGGTCGCATCGAAGAGCCACCGGTCTGCGTTCACATCCAGCGAATAAAGATATACGCGTCCTTCCCGCGCCAGCCTGTTGACCTTGTTGAAGTCCAGTTCCTCAAGTTCGATGCGGTTGTCGTGACGCGAACGCACCCCGTCTTTCGAGACGGAACGGTACGCCTTGATCGGCACAGACTTTCCGTTCGGCTCGTAGAGGA
Source organism: Kiritimatiellia bacterium (assembly GCA_045630425.1). Lineage (GTDB taxonomy): Bacteria > Verrucomicrobiota > Kiritimatiellia > RFP12 > UBA1067 > UBA1067. The sequence continues at coordinate 335 of JAZQTB010000011.1, forward strand.
AATCGCGCTCGTACTGGTAAATAGCAAACTTCGGAATCGCCAGCAGATAATAACGCCCCTCATCGTAAACGATCCTGACACTTTCCGACGCATACGAAACCGTATCCTGCTCCGCGCCAGTCTTCGGCTTGAACATCCGCTTTGCGGCGATCCTTACGGTCTTGCAATAACGCACTGCATCGAGCGAATCCTTGAGCGGCGCGATCTTCGCCGTCTGCACCAGTTTGCCGACCGTCGCCTGTTCTCCCTTAAGCCCCAGCCGATGCTCGAAGCCGATTGCAAGTGAAAGGTCAGGAAGCTTCAGCGATCCAGCTTGCGGAGTGGGCGAAAAGAGCGTGAGCGCATTCCCATCCATAAAACCCCAACGCCACGCCGCCGTCTCGATGATCTCGCGTCCGCCGATCTGTTCAATCCGACTCAAAGCATCTTCCGCCGTCAAGCCATTACGCTCCGCCACAACCCTCGCGGCACGGCCCAGCAAGGTATCGACAACAATCCCGCGCTTACGCTCCGCCGCCTCCCTCGAACGCTCCGCCGCCCGTTCGATCATCTCCTCCTTGCCGTCATAGCGGATGATCCCGGTTGCGTACTGTACCATTCTGCCCGGCAGCTGATACCCGCACAACAACCCGCCCGGCTCGTCAATCTTCCGTCCGGGAAATGTGATGTAGAAAAGCGAACGCATCACCTGATGGCGCAACTCATCGCTGAAATCGGGCGGCAGAACGATACAGCCGTTGTTCTCCACGACCCACCGCGCCGCCTCGGCGATCTCGTCGGCAGATGAAATCCTAATCTGCCGGTCAATCCAGTTTTTACCGCGCTCCCGCATGACCTCAACAAGGCGCACATTCGTTTTGTCGCACGACGAATAACGCGTCTTGGTCGCGTTGAAAATCGCGCTCCACGTCATGTAGAACCGCTCTTCCGGCCCGTTGGGGTCATGAACATAGAACTCGAACGACCTTGCGATCCGCGCAAACCGCTCCGCCTTATTTTCAGAACCCGTCAGCGCGTCGAAGAAGTCATCCTTCTCCATTTCAAAAAGGCACATCTGCTTGCGGCTGACAAGCTCGTCGATGATATCGGCATCGACCGTCTGCCAAGAGAGACCGTGCGTACTCGAAAAGATGAGCCGCTCGTATGGGTCTGCCTGATACGCCGTCTTCTCGATGATATCCCAACCGTACCAGCCGTCCTTCATCATCACGGCGAGAAAGTTGCGTCCGTCTTTCTTAAGAAAGACAAGGCGAGACGTCCGGTGCGAAAGCTCGTCGCAGTTTGTACCCGTGACCGCATACCCGAACGACAACCTCACATCACGGTAAGGCTTCGCCGTCTTCGCGTTTTCGAGCCACTTGGCGAAGTTGTACCACGCTCTGAACCAACGCGGCACAGGCGGCCACTCGCTGTTGCCGTCCGGGTCGAATCTCTCGCCGAGATATTGCGCGGCGTATTCTTTCAGCTTGCGTGAAGCCGTCTTACCCCACCCCTTGGCCGCCATCATCTTAAGAGCTTCGGCATGGGTTTCAAACCGGACAAGGTCGCCGTTAAAGAACCGACCGAGGGTCTGCCGCGTCGACCCGACCACATGGAGCGTCGTCTCAAACTCCGCATGGTGCGACCAAAGCCCCACGGCCTTTGCCGGGTCTCTCACTTCCAAGAAGCGGTCGGTCTTCTCCTTGATCTGTAATCGTGCCATGTTACAGCTCCGAGATTATCTTTGCGCGTTGCGCGGCGTACTCTTCTTCCGTCAAAAGACCGTCAGCCTTGAGCGCATTGAGCCGCTTAAGACGCTCCGCAATGGAGAGCGATGGGGTATCGGGTAACGGGGACTGGGGAACGGCTTTCGTCGCTGCTTTTTTCGCGGGTTTGGTTACCGGCTTTGGCGCAGGAGCCGCTTTCGTCTCCGATTTGGGCTCTTCTGCCGGAATATAAATCTTCTCAGGCTCCGGAGCGGACTCCTTCTGCTCCTTGAAGAACTTCTTCACGACCGGCGGCTCTTCGCCCTCGGCCAAGACACGGATCGGGCGGATGCCTTTTCGATGTAACCTGTTGTACGCGTCCTGCTTACTCGCCGCCTCGACAACGCCGCTTTGACGAACCTTGTCGGCGTTCATAAAGGTGAACGAGAACTTCTGCAACACGCCGTCGCTCTCAACCATCTCATCGACCACATACGGCTTGATGCCAAGAATCTTGAGCTTCCAATAAACCTCATCGACGGCATCTGCCCGGCACTCTCCCTCGCAAGCCACATTCTCCGATGTGCGGTACTTGTAGTGGTAAAGTTTCGAGCCGACATCCACGCCTTGGAGGTTCTTGAAATGCTCGATGAACGCCTTGTCGAATCCCAAGACCCGCGTCGGCCTTGCATTGAACGGTTCGAGTTTCTGAAAGACCTCGTTCTTGAAGTTCGCCATACACTCGCCGATGTACATAAAGCCGTCCGAAAGCTTGTATTGGAAATAGAACTTAAAGCGTCCCTCGGCGAACTGGGGCTGCGAAAAATCAAGTTCCTTTTCCGTCGGCTCAAGCCCCTCGGCGCGAAGTTTTGCCGCAACTTTCTCGCAGTCGGCTTTCAACGCATCGATCTGCTTTTTCTGCTTTGCCTTCTCCTTCGCCGCTTTCTCGGCGGCCTGCATCGCTTCAAGTTCCGCCGCCGTCGGAGGGATCGCGCCCACAAAGAGACGGTCGAGAAGCTGGTAGCCGCGCAGAACGCCGCCGTCAGCATAATCGTCACGCCCCTTGATGACGGCGTACGAAAACTTGTCGGCGATTGCTTTCTTGATCTTTTCAGGTACGTTCTTATCGACCGTCACATTCACATCATGCTCAAGAACGCACTTCAAAAGTTCGGAAACGAGCCGTCCGCTGTTCGCATCCTTGGTGGAAACGAAAATCGGAGCCATAACATCCTCGCCAAGCGACTTGTGAGGCGTAATCCGATAACCGCCCTGTGCAGGTGAGAGAACCACAAAACGGGCGTATGGATTCGCCTTGACGCACTTCGAGACTTTCCTGAACGGATCGGGGCGAAGCCCGGCAGACACCAAATGCGCGTTGATCGTCAGATGAAGCGTGATGAAGAGCTTGTCCTCGGTGAACCGCTGACGGAATGTCTGCGGCGTATCTTCCGGCGAAAAGAACGACGCTTTGCGGCAATGAAACTCGCACTGCTTTTCGAGATGAAGAACACCCTCATCGAAGTTTGCCTGCGAAAGAAGCGTCCGCAGAAGCTTCGCCTGGGCATTCGACTTTCCGCGTAGTCCGCGACCCGTCAATTCAAAAAGGTAAACTGTGCCACGATGCGCCGCTGAATCGATAAGTGCGCGGGGGATGGCGCGGAACGACGGAGTGCCGCCAGCGACCTCCTCGTAGAGAAGATAGGCTTCCTCAATCGGGAGCGGCCTTGGCATCGTGTAGGGATTGACCTTTGAGTGGCGCGGCATGATCGCAACCAGTATCCGCTCCCCGTCCAAAAGAAGAACATTGCGCGACGCGGCGAAATCTCCCTTAAGCCAGCTCATGCCTGCCGCGTGATTGTCGAACATCATCCTGAACGGAGAATGGTCGTACCACCTGCCGCGAGCGGGGTTGCGCTTCTTGGGGATTTCAAGAATCTTGCACGTCTTGAGAATTTCAGCTTTCGACTTCCCGGCCCATTGCGATGGGAGCGATCCGTTTCCGGACAAAGACCGCTCGGACATACAATTCCAATGCCACTTCACATAGAGAGCCGACCAGCCGTGGATATCCTTCACCGCCTTTGGAATCGGCAGCTTATTGTAGCGGCATCTGTCGATGACCGTCTTTAGAAGATTATAGCCGTTGGGATCGTTGAGAACCTGATACTCGGGATCGTTCTTGAAGCATTGTTTGATTGCTTCCTGATCGACTGGAATCGGGTCGGGGAGCGATTTGAACACTCGACGAACCATAGAACGATGCTGCGCCTGAATGACATCCTTGACCGCATTGATCCCAGCGGCACGATCCTCGTCATCGGCAATGACATCAGCGATGTAGTCGGCAGTTCCCGCGACCGGCTTCATCTCGAATCGCAGGCTCTTTCGGAGATTAAATACCCCGATTGATTCGTTTAAGGTCATAACGCGACCTTTCTATGGTTTTCGATATTCATGTTCCCTCGACTTTCGTCTTTTTCCATCCCGCCCATGCACACAGTCATGAAAGAGAAAAAGTCCAGCGTGGGAACGTTATCTACCAAAAGTAGAAATTACCATCCACGCCGAACGCCAAATATTATATCATATCCCATATTCATTTACTACCATCGAAACAGGTGTATTTTGGTATAATGGTGAATATATGAGTGCCAAAGCTAAAATTTCAGGATCGGTAGTGGCGGG
>JAZQTB010000012.1:0-9007 GCA_045630425.1 Kiritimatiellia bacterium
AAAATGGTTTCGTTTGGCCGCGAAGCAGGGCGATGCTTTGGCGCAATGCAATCTTGCTTTCTGTTATAGAGAAGGTATTGGAGTTGAAAAATCAAAAGAGATCGCAATTCGCTGGCTTAAAATCGCAGCAGAACAAGGTGATGAGTTCGCAAAAGCGAAGCTGAAGAAATTGGAAGAGTAGAAATACTGGATACATATTTGATAGAATGAGCGGAACAATAAAAGGAGTAAAGTTAATGAGAGATTATTTTAAAATCTGCAGTGTTATTGCTGTTTCTTGCGTTGCGTTTTCAGGATGTCGCACTGGAGATGTGGGAGAAAGCGCACAATTGAAAGGTTATATCAATTCGATCAGTCAAACGTGGCGGGATGAGTCTGCAGATATGCTGGTGGGTTCATCTATGACAACGGAAGAATATCAAAGCAAGTATAGTGTGGTCTTCGCGGATGAGAAATACATAAGTTTCCGAGCTGAAGAGTATTCTTATACTGGTGGAGCTCACGGTTCTAATAAAATAACAGTTGGTACTATTGATCGTAAGACAGGGCGTAGGATGTGCCTCAAAGATTTTGTTTCGGCGGATAAATTGCCTAAGTTGACAAAAATACTCCATGCGACGGTGATTAAGAAACTTGGGGGTAAAGAGAATCTTCAGGGTGAAGTACTACCAATAGAAAATTTTTGCGTTGTTAAAGGGGGATTGAAGTTCGTTTATAACGAGTATGAAGTTGCGTGCTATGCTGCTGGAGCTATAGAGGTTGTTGTCTCATTTGACGAGATGCCAATGATGAAGAAATGAATAAATTCATTGCTCTTGATTTCTGTATTGCGAGACAGAAAAGGTAAAAGCGGAAATTCTTATGGACAATGGGAAAGAATTTGCAGAAGATTGTGGCGAAGTGAGAACAAAAATGAAAAAGGAAAATACAATTCAGCTTGTGGGTGGGTTGAGCACATGGTGATTTGCAGCACGATTATTTTAGGGGTTTTACTTGTATTTTCAATTTTTCTTTCAGGTGAGTTTGTTTGTGTAAAACTCTTTTTTAGGCCAGATTGCTTTGCCCGCAAAAGACTGAGTGACAAATTCGATATTCGGCGGTGCATTGGGGACTCGCGCGCTAACAACTTCTTCTTCCGTGTGAAGATGAAATAATAGAAAATACAGTAGATTTTTATTCTGCTGGCTACCATCGCATTTTTAAAAATGCGATGGTAACTTCTGTAGCGATTGTGATAGGTAACGCCGTGCTAAAAATCTATTTGAAATGCAGTAGGATTTGCAATGACCACAGTTTGCAAACTATGGTCATCGCTCGTTCTCGCAAATCAGATTGGTGCCAAAACGCCGAATAAAATCGCGCCAAAACGCCGAATGAAATTGCGCCAAAACGCCGAACGGGTTGTGTTCTGCTATGAAAAGTGATATAATTTTGAGTTATGAAAGACTATAGACGGAGAATAGCTGATGCTGTGTTGGCCGATAAATTGGCTGGCAAGGGCGCTGTTTTGATTGAAGGTCCAAAGTGGTGTGGCAAGACGACGACTGCGGAGCAGCTTGCTAAGAGTGTTCTTTATATGGCTGATCAGGATTTGCTTAAACGAAATCTTCAGATTGCCGATTTCAAGCCAAGTCGGCTTCTTGAGGGCGCAAAGCCCCGTCTTTTGGATGAATGGCAGATTGCCCCGAAGCTTTGGGATGCCGTTCGTTTCTCCGTAGATCATACGCCTGGGTTCGGGCATTTCATATTGACGGGTTCGACCGTTCCGGATGAAAGGCGTGACGAGATACAACATAGCGGTACGGGGCGCATCAGCCGGATGAAGATGCGGCCGATGAGTTTGTGGGAGTCGGGTGAATCGTCAGGAACGGTTTCGTTGAGTGATCTTTTTTCGCAAAAGGAATTCGAGGGCGGCGATTCATCCCTTTCGTTTGAGGAACTTGCGTTTTTGGTTTGCCGCGGCGGTTGGCCATCCGTCATAGGGATGAAGGGGAAGATAGCTCTTGACCAATCATATGATTATATCGAATCGGTCACTGAGAGCGACATCTCCAAGCCGGACGGAGTTTCACGCGATCCTGATTCGGCTCGTCGGATCATGCATAGCTATGCGAGACTTCAGGGAACTCAGGCGGCCTATACTGTGATTCGCGATGACATAGCCCAGCATGAAGCAGATTCGTTTAATGAGGATACAATCGTTTCGTATGTAGGTGCGCTTAAGAAAATATTCGTTGTGGAGGATATGAAGGCTTGGTGTCCAAATCTGCGCTGTAAAACACCTGTGCGGACGAGTGATACACGCTATTTCGTTGATCCGTCTATTGCCACAGCGTCAATGGGAGTCTCTCCTTCGGCGTTAATGGATGATCTTCCTACGTTCGGCCTTATGTTTGAGACGCTTGTAGTTCGTGATCTGCGTACTTATGCAGAACTTATCGACGGCAAGTTGTATCACTATCTAGACAAGAGTGGCTTGGAGTGTGATATAGTGGTTCATTTGCGCGACGGGAGCTATGGTCTTATTGAGGTGAAGCTTGGCGGTGATGCGCTGATTGAGAAGGGTGTAACTTCCTTGCTTGCGGTTGCGGACAGAATTGACGTTACGCGTATGAAGAAGCCGTCATTCATGATGGTTCTCGTAGCTGATGGAGATTTCGCCTATCTACGAAAGGATGGGGTCATAGTATGCCCGATAGGGTGTCTCAAACCATGATGTGGCGGTCGGCAATTCCGCCAAGACCGTGAACGGCATGGCGTGTTTGACGGCTTTGATCTTTCTGCGCTGCGGTTGTCTCGGTGATTTTTTCGCAGGTTTTTGATATAATAAAGGAAATTCAATTACGAGGTGTCAAATGACTAATACTTCAAGAAGAGACTTTTTCAAGGCGGCCGCAGCCGTTACGGCCGTCGGCGCGCTTGGTACGCGCGGCGCTTTCGCGCGTGACGTAAAGCCAAAGGCCGGCAACAATCCGATCTGGCTCATGACTTCGGCTCTCGCGTTCGAGAAGAACTTCGACGGCGTCGTCAAGCGCGCGCTCGATGTCGGAGCCCAGGGGCTCGAGCTTTGCGTTTTCCGCCGCGATACCGACCGTACGGACCATGTCGCGACGCATCTCGAGTACGATAACTTCACGCCCGAGACGGCCCGCAGAGTGATCGATGTCTGCAACGAGACCGGTCTTCGCATTTCCGTAGGTTCGTACGACAATCTCATCGGCGGCGATCCCGCGCAGCAGATCAAGAACCAGAATCATATTCTTAAACTCATCCGCATCGCTTCGCTTTTGGGCGGCGACGCCAACGATGTCGTCTGCGGCTCGTTCGTCGGTTATGACGTGGAGCTCGGCAACGAGGAGAACGGTTTCGAGAAGAATCTCGAGAAATTTAAAAAGGTCTTCACCCCGATTCTTAAGTACGCCAAGAGTCTCGGCGTGACGGTCTGCGTCGAGAACTGCCCGATGGAAGGCTGGCGCAAGGTGTCCTCGACCGACTGCTACTGCAATCTTCCCGGCTGTCTCGCGGCCCGCAAGCTCATGTACGCGATTCTCGACGACGACAGCGCTCTTCAGGAGACTTACGATCCTTCGCACGACATCTGGCAGCATATCGATCCGAGCGACGTCATCAACGCCATGGATTTCAGGAAGCTCCGCCGCGTCCATATCAAGGGAACGCGCAACTTCCCGTCCGACGCCGAGGCCGTTCACTGGGGCCGTCTCTTCCCGATCCAGAATGTCGACGCGAAGCTCGCCAAGAAGGCCGGCGTTCCTCTCGCGGCGCACGAATGGGACCGTCTTAACTATGAGCCTCGCCTCCCCGGTTTCGGCGGCAGCGACAGCTGCGACTGGACGAAGTTCCTTGAGACCCTCATGAAGAAGGGCTACAGGAATCCCTTCGTCATCGAGAACGAGGGTTGCAACAGCTCCCATACCGGCAATATCGGAGCGACGATGCAGGGCTTTAAGGCGACGATTCTCAATACGGCCCCCGTAATTTGGCCTTTGGGCCCCAACGGTTACGAGTTCGACAAGAAGTCGCTCAAGCCGATGACCGATGCGTTCTGTCAGAAGAACATTCCCGTTGTCACGATGGATAATTTAAGGTAAAATGTCCGCAACTTATAAAAGGAAGAAAAATGAATATTTCCAGAAGAGATTTTATCGGTTCTGTTGCTGCGTTCGGCGGTTTTGCCTTTGCGGCAGGGTGCTGTTCTAAGATGTGCTGCGCTAAGGCTTCGGCGCCCGCAAAGGTCGGTCTCCAGCTTTATTCCATCCGCGGTTACATCAAGAAGGTCGGTCTCGCCAAGGCTCTTGAAGACGTGAAGAAGCTCGGCTACGCGGGCGTTCAGTTCGCGGGCTATTACAATTTCAGCGCCGCCGAGATAAAGAAGATGCTCGACGACAACGGTCTTCAGTGTTGCGGAACCCATGTCTCCCGCGACCGTTTCTCGCCGGAGAATATCCAGAAGACGATCGATTTCGAGCTCGGCTACGGCAACAAGTTCGTCTGCTGCCCCGGCGGCGGCAATTTTCCTCCAGGATTCAAGTGGGACGGCTCCGGTACGGCGACCAAGGAGTCGACCGACTTCATGAAGATGCTCGTCGAGTACTACAACAAGGCTGCCGAGACGGCCTCGAAGTCCGGTGTTCTCATCGGTCTTCACAACCACCAGTGGGAGTTTCAGATAAAGCCGATCGTCGGATCTGACGAGCTCTACTGGGATTACTTCTTCAAGAATACCGATAAGCGCGTCCAGATGGAACAGGACGTAGGCTGGACGACCTGCGCCGGATTCGATCCCTGCGAACAGTACAGGAAGTATCCCAACCGTTCCTTCACGCTTCACGCCAAGGAGAACGGAATGGGCAAGGACGTCAAGGAATTCAACGCTGTTCTCGGTCAGCCCGGCAAGCCCGGCGCGAAGGGCGTCGAGTGGGATCGCCTCTTCCCGATCTCCGACGCCGACGGCGTCAAGTGGTACGTTGTCGAGTGCGAGCGCCACAACGAAACGCTCGACGCGGTCAAGCCCTCGATCGAATTCCTCCGTTCCAAGGGCCGCTGCTGATAATTTAAGATGAACAACAACCGTTATTTTTACTTTAGCTTTTTTTACTTTGCGTTCTCCGGGCGCGGGGTCTGTTAGGCTATCGTAAAAAATAACGGCGATAATATCTTACGGCTCCGCAATCAAAGCGGGGCCGTAATTTTTTTGGTAAAATATAAGAAAGGCAAAACCAATGATAATCAAGCTAAAAAACAACGCCAGCGCTTCTCAGCTTGAAACGCTGAAGGAAATTCTCAAGGCCAACAACATCGAGCCGCACGTATCGTCCGGTCAACTCGAGACGATCATCGGGTGCGTCGGCGATATCGCCCATATCGATCCGGGGCTTATCGAGGCTCTCGATATCGTCGAGTCGGTTCAGCGCATCCAGGAGCCTTACAAGGCGGCCAACCGCAAATTCCACCCCGAAGATTCCGTAATCGACTGCTCGGGCGTCAAGATAGGCGGCGGCGCGTTCTCCGTCATCGCGGGCCCCTGTTCCGTCGAGTCCGAAGAGCAGATAGTTTCGTGCGCAAAGGCCGTCAAAGAGGCCGGCGCGACCATGCTTCGCGGCGGCGCGTTCAAGCCGCGCACATCGCCCTACGCGTTCCAGGGTCTCGGCGAGGAGGGTATAAGGCTTCTCAATATCGCGAAGAAGGAGACTTCTCTTCCGATCGTCACGGAACTTATGGATTTCAAGGATATCGAGTGTTTCAACGATGTCGACGTTATTCAGATCGGCGCGAGAAACATGCAGAATTTCAATCTTCTCAAGGAAGTGGGTGCGTACACTAAAAAGCCGATTCTCCTAAAGCGCGGAATGTCCGCGACGATCCAGGAGCTCCTGATGAGCGCCGAATACATTATCGCGTCCGGCAACCCCAACGTCATTCTTTGCGAGCGCGGCATCAGGACGTTCGAAACGGCTCTCAGGAACACGCTCGATCTCGGCGTCGTCACGCTTTTGCACCGACTTTCCCATCTTCCGGTCGTCATCGATCCTTCGCACGCCACGGGGCATTCGTGGATGGTCGACTCGATGGCCGTCGCAGCGACCGCGATCGGGGCGGACGGGCTTATTGTCGAGGTGCACAACGATCCGCCGCGCGCGAAGTGCGACGGCGCGCAGAGCCAGACGCCGGCTATGTTCGCCGAGACGATGAAAAAGGTTTCGGCTCTGAGGGGGCTCGTCGCGAACTGGTAACCGAAGAAAGGTAAAAAAGATGAAAGACATTTCTGAACTGCGCCGCGATATCGATGAGATAGACGATAAGATCGCCGAACTTTTCCTGGACCGCATGGAGAAGATGGATGAGGTGGCCTTAGCCAAAAAGGCCGAGGGAACGAGTATTTCCGATCCCGCGAGAGAGCGCAACATTCTCTCGCGCGTGACGAATGCCGTCGGCGAGAAGCACGAGGACGCCGCCCGGCTTCTTTTCAGGACGATTTTCGGAATTACGAAGGCCCGCCAGCGTGTCCTTTTAAACGGCGAATCAGAATTCACCAAGTCGATCAAGGACGCGATCGCGGCGACGGGCGACAAATTCCCAAAGCGCGCGATCGTCGCGTGTCCCGGCGTTGAAGGCGCGTACGCCCAGCAGGCGGCTTCGCGCATGTTCGCCCTGCCGACGATAGTCTATTTCAACGATTTCGAGAAGATTTTCGAGTCGGTCGAAAAGGGGCTTTGCCCTTACGGTATTCTGCCGATCGAGAATTCGGCGGCCGGATCCGTCGCGGCGGTTTACGATCTTATGCGCAAGCACAGGTTCCATATCGTAAGATCGCTCAAGCTCAAGATCGATCATGTGCTTCTCGCCCCTAAGGGAACGAAGCTTTCGGACGTGAAAGTCATCGAGAGCCATCCCCATGCCCTCGCGCAATGCAGCGAATTCTTTCGCGCCCACAGCGACATCGAGATGAAGCCGGCGATAAACACGGCGACCGCCGCCGAAGCGCTCGCGGCGAATAAAACGCGGGGCGTCGCGGTAATCGCATCGCGCACGTGCGCCGATCTCTACGGTCTTGAGATAATCGCCGAGCGGATTCAGAACGCGGCGCTGAATTACACCCGGTTCATCTGCATCGCGAAGAACACTGAGATATATTCCGACGCGAACAGGATCGGCATAATGCTGAGTCTGCCGCATAAGCCCGGCTCGCTCAACGACATCATCTCGAAATTCTCCGCGATCGACGTCAATCTGACCAAGCTCGAGTCGCGCCCCGTGCCGGGGATGGATTTCGAATTCAGGTTCATTTTCGAGTTCGAGGCCTCGATTTCCGATCCGTCGGTACTGTCGCTTCTTGCGGATCTCGCCGCCGATCCCGAAATCGACAGATTCACATTCTTAGGAGCGTATTCGGAAAAATGAAATATAGGCTCGTTGAAATTTTCGAGTCCCTTCAGGGAGAAGGGCGCAACACCGGGCGGCCGTGCGTTTTCGTACGGTTCGCCGGGTGCAATCTCGCCTGTTCATGGTGCGATACGGACGTAGGAGAGCGCTTTTCGATGACGCTTGAGGAGCTGCTCGCCGAAATCGCGTCATATAAGGCGAAGACGGTGGTTCTTACGGGCGGGGAGCCGACATTGGTCGAAGGCGCGCCTGAACTGATCGCCGCGCTTAAGGCGGCCGGATATTTCATCGCTGTCGAGACTAACGCGACCGTCGATGCGCCTTGGCTTCAGTTTGTCGATTATGTCGCCTGCTCGCCCAAAGCGGAATTTCCCGATAAAATTGAGCTCAAGAAGGCTAACGAAGTGCGCGTCGTCGCTTCCGGCGAGAGCGCCGTCGAATTTTGCCGGAGGGTGAAAGACCTTATCGAGGCCGACGATTATTACGTTTCTCCGTGCGATCACGGCGGGGAAATAGATTTTGCGACGGCAAAGAGCGTTTTAGCTAAGCTGGACGGCTGGTCTTTGTCCGTTCAGCTTCACAAAATACTGGGATTCCGTTGAGTTTTTTTAAGATGATCCAAGTAAATAAAATCGCGTGCTGATTGAAAACGGCGAATAAAATTTGGTATAATGCCGTTTATGAAAGAGAATAACACTGGCCGCGCAGGCGGCTATAACTGCGTAGTCTGCATCAAGCAGGTTCCTGACACGAAAAAAGTGACCGGCGAGGCCATGAAGGCCGATGGTACGATCAACCGCGCCGCGCTTCCGGCTATTTTCAACCCCGAGGACCGTAATGCTCTTGAGGCGGCTCTTTCGGTGAAGGAGCGTTACGGCGGTACCGTTACGGCGATCGCCATGGGCCTTCCCGCAGCGTGCGAGATTCTTCGCGAGGCTCTTATGTGCGGCGCCGACAGGGCGTATCTCGTTACCGACCGCAAGGCCGCAGGTTCCGACACTCTCGCGACGAGCTATATTCTTTCATGCGCCGTTAAGCGCTTTAAGCCCGATCTCGTATTCTGCGGCCGTCAGGCCATCGACGGCGACACCGCCCAGACGGGCCCCCAGATCGCGGAGAAGCTCGATTACGCCGCCGTTACATATCTTGAGAAGATCGATATGGACGGAGACTTCGCCGTCGTTACGCGCGATATCGGCACCGGAGTCGAGACCGACAAGGTTAAGCTCCCCGCGCTCTTTACCGTTACCGAGAAGGCCGGTGAACTGAGACCTTTCAATGTCCGCCGCGTCATGAAGTACAAGAACGCCGAACTTAAGGGCGTCGCCGAGGCTGAAGCCGAGGGCGAGGGCGCTGCCGTGATCGGCCAGCTCTCCTGCGACGATATCGGAGCGGTCGCCGAACGCTGCGGTTTCGCGGGAAGCCCCACGAACGTCGCGAAGATCGTTTCCGTCGTTCTCGCCGGCGGCGACTACAAGGAAGTGCCTCCTACGGACGAGGGCGTCGCCGGGCTCGTCGCGGAACTCGTCGCCGACCATACGATCGGTTAATTCTATCGGATAAGGAGATTTAAGATTATGTCAGAAAATTTGAATCGCGGCGAAGT
>JAZQTB010000013.1:0-18831 GCA_045630425.1 Kiritimatiellia bacterium
GTGGCCTCCCCGGAGTATGTGTATTTACTTGTCCTGATTGTAAAGCATAAAACCGAACGACGAGATCGAGCGTCAGCACCCCGGACCGAAGCTTATTTGTATTGATGAAAATGGAAATGAATCAACGAAATAAAATCGCACCCACCCGACGACTTCGTCGCGGGCGCAACTCCGTTTCGCCTTATTGCTTCGCAGAATCCAACCGCTACACTTTTTGCAATCATGTATCTTTGTTTATAACGGGGTTACTGTAAGGCGGAGGAGTCGGACGCAGAGTCGCCCCTTCCCGCCGGCGTCGTCTTCTGCAGAACACGGTTCGCGCGCTCCGCGGCGCGGCGGTACATCCTCTCGAGGGAATCGAGACATTTTTCGCCGCCGCGCCAGAACGGAACGGGGCCCAGTTTTTTCAGCAGAGGAGTTTCAATCTTCATCGTAGAGTTCACTTTCCGTTATTCCGCGCAGTTCTATAAGCGTGAGAGGCCTTCGCGCGATCTCTTCGCCGATTACGAGCATTACCGCGCACGAATGCTTGCACGGGTTGGCCCAGTCGGGACAGGAACAGTCTATCGTCACATCGTATTTTCCGGGACCGGTTTTCCCTCCGGGAAATAGAGCGGCTCCGCGCTTTCTGAAAATCTCCTCCACCTCCATGGGCAGTTCGTCGGCCAGAAGTCTGGCCACAAGCATCGGCTCGGCCCTCAAATCGGATACGATGCCCTTCCTGATACGCTCTTCGGGGACGGTAAAATTCATGTTTACGCGATACGGATCGGGACGGGTTCCGACGACTTCGGCCGAAACGCGGGGCCCCTCGAAGCTCATTGAAACTATCTGGCCTGAAATCGCGTAATTTCTGCCTCTGGCGAGGCGTCCGCCGAATCCCATAGGTTCGATCGTTTCGAGCCAGCGGCGTGCCCACCAGCTTCGGGAAGCGCCCGAGCGCAATTCCTGCGCGCGTATGCCCGATGCGAAACGGGGGATTCTCAGAGGGTACCGTTTTTTCGACATTAAAACAACTCCCCTTCCTTTGAATCGAGAGATACGAGTTCGTCGAACTCGTCGGCGGTAAGCGATTTCAGGAAACTCTCTCCCGAAGCGACCAATGTTCCGGCGACGCGCGACTTGCGCTCCAGTATCGCGTCGATACGTTCCTCCAGAGTCCCTTCCGTCACGAACGAATGGACGAAAACCGTTTTCGTCTGTCCGATACGGTGGGCGCGGTCCGTCGCCTGCGTCTCGACCGCCGGATTCCACCATCTGTCGAAATGTATGACGTGGGTCGCCTTCGTCAGATTAAGTCCGAACGCTCCGGCCCTCAGCGAGAGAATGAACGCCGAGGGACCCCGCTCCGAATTGAAAGAGTCTATTTCGTTCTGGCGCTGAGCCGCGCTCAGAGAGCCGTAAAGATACGGGAAGCGGCGTTTGAACCTTTCCGCGAGCGCCGATCTGATCTCCGCGCCTGTTTTTGCGTATTGGGTAAAGACGAGCGCGGATTCTCCCGAAGCGAAGACGGTTTCGAGAAGTTCAAAAAGACGTTCAAATTTTCCCGGGCCGTTGCAGATGAGTTTAAGCCGGGTGATAAGCGCGAACATATCGCCGTGACGTCGCTCTCCGGACCTGTAGTCGTCGAGGGCCGATTCGTATTCGGTGCGGGAGCGCGGCGCAAGAATGCAGTATTCCTTGATCTCGCGCTTTTCGCCGAGTTCTCCCGCAATCGCCCTGTCGTCTTTCGTTCTGCGCAGGATAAAAGGTTCGAGCGCGCGCGACAGGCGCTTTCCGGCGACGCTCTTTTCGTCGAGCTGAAGAGGTTTCACAAATCTGTCGGAGAAACTTTTTCTGTCGCCGAGAAATCCGGGATTTAGAAAATTTTCGAGACTCCACACGTCGGCGACGGAGTTTTCGACGGGAGTTCCGGTCAACGCCAGACGGCGCGGAACCCCCAGCGCCGATACGGCGCGCGCGGCGCGCGTATCGGGGTTTTTTATCGCCTGCGCCTCGTCGAGGACAAGAGCCGACCATTCGACGCGCCTTATCGCCTGATAGTCTTTTACGAGAAGATTGTAGCTCGTTATCACGATATCGGCGCGCCCCGACGCGCGTCTGAAGCCGTATTCGAGCTGCCGTGCGGATCCCTGATGGACGTAGACCTTCAAACCCGGCGCGAACTTCGCGAATTCGTGTTTCCAGTTCGCAAGCAGAGTAAGCGGAGCGACGACAAGAGCGGGGCCGTTGCGTTTGCCGTAAGAGAGGAGCAGCCACGCGATGGTCTGGATGGTCTTGCCGAGGCCCATATCGTCAGCAAGAAGCGCGCCGAAACGGTTATCGGTGAGAAAATCTATCCACGACACTCCGCGCGACTGGTAATTGCGCAGTTCCCCGGCCAGCCCTTCTATCCTCCGCGTCGGCTCGAGCACGTTTTCTCCGGCCGCCTTCAGTCTGGACACAAGACCTCTCAGCCATCCGCCGGAAGCGGCCGCGTCTATGCGCAACCGTCCGGAAAATCCTATTCCGCTCGCGAAGGCGAGAGCCTCGTTAAGCGGAACGGTTCTGCCGTTCTGTTTTTCGAGGGCTTTAAGAGCCTCTTTGAGAACGTTCCGGTCGACTTCGATCCAACGGTTTCTGAAAAAGACGAGCGTGGAATTCTGCTCGAGAAGAAAACGGATTTCCTCCGCATCGACCTTCTCCGCGTCGACCATGACGGTCAGACGCTGCGTGCATGAGCGCGGTTCCGTTTTCCCGCGATCCTCCTCCCCGTCGAATTCGGCGGACGCCGTGAGCGAGGCGGCGATGGAGCATCCTTCCACGCCGTATCCCGCCATAGCGAGATCCCGCGAACCGGATCGAAGGAAACTTTCGGCTTCCGCCCTGGAAAGCCGGACGGAAAGAGCGATTCCGTCCCTGTCGTCTCCGCCTGAAGCTTTAAGGTTTTTCAGCGGCGCGAAAACATATTGGGACTGACCCAGCTGACGTAGCTGGCGCGCCGACCTTTTTACGCGGCACCTCACGAAGAAGGATTCGGGCGTGGGATCGAATCGGAACACGATCGATGCCCGCGCGGAGGAATCCTCCTGCGCGTTGCCGCTCCAGCGTTCCAGTTCAGCGGCGAACCGCCCGCATTCGCCATCGTCCCACACGACCAGACCGGTACGGCTTTTCAACGCCTCCATCCAGGCGTCGTGGAGAGTTTCGTGACGCTGATTTTCCGCATCCGCGGAAAGCGGCGTTACTGTTGCCGCCCGGACGGTTTCGTCTATCCAGGGATTGTCGTCGTCCAGTCCCTTCCACCGGGCGTGCCAGCCGTCGTCCTCCTTGAGCAGCGACGGATAGAACCTGCCGTGAAAAACGGCCTTGAGGGCTTCAAGTTGTCTGGGACTCGGCTGTCTCATCTTCAGAAGAGTCCGCGGCTGCGTCGTCATCGGTTTCGGAGGCCACTTCGCCCAGGGTTTTCGTTCCGGACAGAAGCGCGACGACCTGCTGCTGGACTTCGCCGAGATTCTCGAGCCTGAGGCGCGGGTCGAGAATGACGAACGTATCGCCGTTTTTCCTGTCTTCGTAGACGCGGCGGATAAGACCGTCGTCGAGCTGCTTCGCGTCGCGCTCGACGAGAATCTTGGATCTCTCGAGCATGACCGCCAGCACATAGACTACGTTCTTCATGGCGGGATCGTCGAGAGTGATGAGCTTTCTCAAAAGTTCTCCCGCGTCCTCCTTTTTCAAAGGTTCCTTTTTCACCTCTTTCACGGGAGCGAAATAAACGCCGTCCCACTGGGAAAAAGGCTCCCAGTCGCGCGGCGCCGTTTTCCAGCATTCGGGATGGCAGTCGAAACGTTCATACCCTTCGCCGGTATCCTTGAGGGCGCTCACGACCGGGGCGCGATCGACGAGAGGTTTCCCGCATACGGTGCAGAAGTGACCGCGGCATCTTATATTCCATTCTTGAGACATAACTTATCTTTCAACGCTCGACGGGCATGTTCCACTCCTCGAGTTTGCCCGCCATCCAATCGAATGTCCGTTCCTGCATTTCTTTCGCCTTGCCGCAGGGTATCACCGGTCCGCACGCGCAGCGGATGTCGTACGATGTGTCGACGGGACCGAAATCCTTGAAAACCTTCCTTAATGCGCCCTTCTCGCGCGTAAGCTGGCAGCGCGTATCGACCACGATCGGCACGATCGGGCAACCGGCCTTCTCGGCAAGTTTCGCGCCGATGGACGAGAATTTCTTCCTGCTGAAGACGTTCTGGCGCGTTCCCTGGGGGAATATGAGAAAACTGTTGCCCGCATTTATGCGTTCCACGCCGATTCGAAGCATATTGACGAGATCTTCGCGGGGCGATTTGCGCCCGATCGGAACCATTCCCATGTGGGCGGCGGCCTTCGTAAGAAAAGGCAGCTTCGAAAGCGACGCTTTCGCGACGATGTTGAACGGCCCGTACGTCAGCAGGACCGGCGGCATGAGAATCGTTTCGATCGTCGACATGTGATTGCAGAGATATACGACGGGGCCGTCGTACGCCTCGCGGTTTTTCCATCCTTCGAACTTTACGTTCATTCCGAGACGTTCGGCTCCGGTCACGACCGAAAAGCAGAAATGCGCCCATCTGTCGACCGTAAGTTTCCCGAAAGGCTCGTAAAGCGCGCAAAGCGGGAACACCCTGCACATCCGCATCGTAAAGCCGAAAGTGGTGAGCGCGCCGGGTTTGACGCGTTCTGCGGGACGGTGGCTTTCGGAAGTCTCATACCCTCCGGTGCGGAGGAGTTCCGCCCTGAATTCTTCAAGCGTTGTCGTAATCATAATTCCTGGTCTCCATTCGTGCCGCCGGCTTCTTTCGTGCGGTCGCGTGCCTCTCTTATCTTTCTCATCTCTTCCTGCAGGTCCAAAAGACTCTGTCTCTGCTCGGCGCGTTCGGCGCTTTCCTGTTCGCGGCGCAACGCCGCATCCTCTTCGGCTTTTTTGCGTTCCGTCTCGCGCTTGATGTCTTCAAGCCGCTGGTTCTCCGTTTCCTGACGTCTGATCGCCCGTCGGCTCATCAGTCCTCCGCGCAGCAATCCGTTGGAACGGCCGGAGAGCAGCATGCTGCGCGGCGAAGAGGTCTTGTCAGGTTCGGCGGCGTTCGGTTTCGCGGCAACGGCGGCGTTTTTATCGCCCAGCGCACGTTCGATCTCGATGCCGTCTTTTTCAAGCAGAACCTTCTTCGCCGTCATGTCGGCGCTTGCGACGGTCCATCCCTGCTTCGATTCTCCGACGGCGAGATAGTAATGGACGGGCGTTTTTCTGTCGCTCGAATCGGAGAATCCGACCATTACCGTTCCGTCGGGTTTTTGAACCAACGCCGATACGGTCACGGACTTTTCGAGCAGCTCCTGCTCTTTGGACAGTTCGAGTTCCGTTTTACCGTCGGCTGAAAGGGAGGATGAATTCTTATCGGGAACGACCGTGGGATCGTTCGGAGGAGGACCGAAAAGACACTTGTCGATTATCGGCCGATAAAGATCGAACGGCCTCGCGTCGTCGGCATGCAGAACCGGAGAGACCGCAAGAATAGCGAAAAACAGATAAATATGACGATATTTTAGACTGTCTGACATATCAACATTATACCATATATCGCATGATGTACCATAATCATTTTCGCGACGACCTCGCGTCGAGCGCCCTGGTCACGTCGGGAACCGCCTCGAGAAGTTTTCTGGTGTATCCGCTTTTCGGATTGCCGAAAACGTCTTCACACTTTCCGGAATCGGCGAAAACCCCCTTTTCCATGACATATACCCTGTCGCAGACGTTTTTCACCACGGCGAGATCGTGCGCTATAAGGAGAATCGAAAGCGAACGCTCGTCCCGCAGACGACGCAGAAGGTTAAGTATTTTAGCCTGAACCGAGACGTCGAGCGCCGAGACCGGTTCGTCCGCGAGAAGCACTTCGGGGTCGAAGGCCAGCGCGCGCGCGATGGAAACGCGCTGACACTGGCCGCCCGACATCTCGCGCGGATACTGATCGAGCACGGCTTCGCTCAGTCCGACCTGAGACAGAAGCGCCTTTACGCGTTTTTCGACCGGTTCGCTGGAACCGACCACGCCCTTTCCGTGGCGTAAAACCTCAGAGAGCGTTGCCCGCACCGTCATCCGTGGATTGAGAGATCCTACGGCGTCCTGAAACACCATCTGAACGGATCTGGCGTTCACACGGATGTCGCCGGAACTCTTTTTCACGATTCCGACGAGCGTTTTCGCGATTGTCGATTTGCCGCTTCCGGACTGACCGACAATTCCGACGATCTCTCCTTTATCCAAATGGAAAGAGACTCCCTTTACGGCTTCGAACGGGCCGTATTTCACATGAAGCGCGTTTACGTCGAGAAGCCGCATCTTACGCTTTAAAGAGCGAACGCTTGCGCTTTTCAAGATTGTTCAATCTTGTTTTGAGCGATTTTTCAGATGCCGCGAGACGTGATGCGTAAAGAGCGATATCGATGCCCGAGGTCGTCCCTTCGTGTGTTTTCGCGGCTACGGCCGCGTCGGGATCCTCATCACCGAGACGCTCGAGATGGTCGCGGACATCGTGATACGCGTCGCGCCACGGAGTTCCCGCGGCGACTTTCCTCAGCGCCGCGTCCGTCGCGAACACACCGGGCGTGAAAGCCGCGCGGCAGACCGCCCTGTCGACCGAAGTCCCCGCGACGACTTTCGCGAGAATCCTCAGCGTAGTGCGGGTGATCTCAAGCCCCTTCATGTAAAGCCATTTGCAGTCCTGAAGATCGCGGTTGTAGCCGCCGGGCATCGCGTGCAGAAGCGAGAGAGACGCCGTCTGAAGACCGAGAACCTGGGCGGCCTTGGAGCGGACGAGTTCGAGAACGTCGGGGTTGAACTTCTGGGGCATGATCGAACTGCCCGTGCAGTATTCGCGCGGGAGTTTGAAGTACGCGAACTCGGGCATCGAGAAGAGAATCATATCCTCGGCGAGACGCGAAAGAACCGCCATAAGCTGCGCCAGCGCCGAAAGAAGCGCCGCTTCGCATTCTCCGCGCGCCATGGACGCGCCGAAGACGTTGTGTATCGTGCGCGAGAATCCGAGCAGCTTCGTCGTGCGGCCTCTGTCGAGCGGCAGCGGAACGCCGTACCCGGCGGCGGAGCCAAGCGGATTAAGATCGGCGAGACGGTACGCCGCCTCGAGGTTTTCGATCTGATCGGCGATCATCTCGGCATGGCCGGTCGCCCACATCTCGACGGACGAAGGCATCGCGGGTTGAAGATGGGTGCGGCCGACAAGCGGGGTGCGCCCGTATCTCGCGCCGAACTTCACCAGCGCCTTGGCGAGCTGAACCGTTTCTCCGCCGGTGCGGAGTATCTCGTCTTTCATATGCAGACGCACATCGACGGCGACCTGATCGTTGCGCGATCTTCCCGTATGGATCTTTTTGCCGAGATCGCCGAGACGTTCCGTAAGGAGACGCTCCACCGCCATGTGAACGTCCTGATCGTCGACGAGGATGGTGAATTCGCCATTCTCTATCTCCTTGACGATTTCGCCGAGAGCCCTGCGGACCGAAGCGGCTTCAGCTTTGGTGACGACGGGCGTTTTGAGCTTCATCTCCGAAAGCATGGTTACGTGAGCCGCGGTTCCCATGCAGTCCCAGACGGCGAGATTCAAATCTAAAACGGGATCGTCCCCCACCGTGTAGGTCAGAATATCGGGATCTACCGTATTGTCGGTTATCGTCTTTTTAGTCTTTGAGTTCATGATCATTTCGGGCTTTCTTCGTGTTTCCGCGCTTCCTCGAGAGCGACGTTAAGCTTTATGTCGGCGTCTTCGAGCATATCGAGCAACTCTTCCTCCGTTTTTTTCGCTTTCCCAAGCTCGAAGAGGAAATCGCAATACGCCTGGGCCGCCATCGTCAGCGCCTCTCCGCGGCCTCCGCCGTAGGCCACCATCAGCGGAGCCTTCTTGAAGGCGACGAACCGCACCGTCGGATCGGTTTTCATTATCTCTACGGCCTGACGGAACGTGCAGGTGCGGTATTTACCGGCGAGCGGATAATTGAAATACGGGGAATGGAGATAAAGACGGGACGCGAATCGCAGAACGTCGGACTGACGGGCTACGCCCGGCTGGAGAACGCTCCGCATCAGCTTTATTATCTCTTCGTCGTCCGATTCAGTCTTTTCGCCCCTTATCCAGCGTTCGATCTCCTCGTATTTATGGTCGACGCGTTTTTTCGGATCGAGATCGCGCAGAATCGCATTGAGCCTGTCCTTGTCCGCTTCGCGTTTTTCGACGGCACGGACGAACGCTTCGGCGATTTCGGATCGGAACCTGTCGATATCCGAGTAACCCGGAGACGGCAGAAATATCCGCGTGAATCGCGATCCGTCGTCGCGCACGTAAACTTTCGAAACGACGCTCGCGTCATTCGTCCTTCCGTCGCCGATTATTACGGCGATGCCCGGAGAGGCGAACTTCACCGGAGCGTTTGTGGTCGATGAATACAAATCAGCGCATACCTTGGAGACGAACCTGGCGACGGGCGCCTGGAATTCCTCGCGCATATCGGCCGGGCAGTTCGCGAAAACCTGAACAAGCCCCTGCGACCTCGTCATCGGCGGCGTGCGCATGCGCTCGAGAAGCTCCGCACGCGTGAGCGTCGCGGCCAATATTGCACACAGAATCGTCAACTTTGCACTTTGGATTCGTAACCGGTTTTGGCCTTCAGGAATATGAGAGCCGCCAGAGGAACGGTTAAAATGTAAATCGCGCCGATCACGCCGAGCGTCAGCCAGAGGTTGAAGAAAAGGCATCCGACCAGAAAAAGCCCCAACGCGATCACGGGCATCTGGGAACTCTTTTTGACGCGGATCGCCTTGAGGGAGATGGTCGGAATCCGCGAAGCCATCAGCACGCCCACGAAAAGAAGCATTGCCATTCCGAAATAGGGATGGGACACGAAACCGTAAACTTCGGGATATATCTCCTTGGCGCCGAAGGTTTTATCGAACGAATCGAGCAGAATGTACGGCGTCAGCACCATCCAGCACCCCCCGGGAGCGGGAACTCCCGTGAAGAAGTGCTTCCAGTACGGAAGCGGCTCCTGTTCGAGCATCGTGTTGAAACGGGCGAGCCGGAAACAGTCGCACATCGCGTAGAAGAGCGAACACGCCAAAACCGCGCGTATCAGAATCGGATTCATCTTGACGTCGCCGATCACGTGGTTCGGACCGCCGGTAAGCCAGAAATACATGAACATCGCGGGCGCAACCCCGAAATTCACGAAATCGGCGAGCGAATCGAGCTCTGCGCCTAATCTGGAACTCGCGTTCAAAAGCCGCGCCACGCGCCCGTCCATACCGTCGCAGACGCAGGCTATGAGAAGAGCGATGAGGGCCGGCCCGAAACGCCCTTCGCTCGAAAGCGAAATCGACGTTATGCCCGCGCACGCGGCGATCGACGTTATCAGGTTCGGTACAAGAGCCTTGAGCGGAACGCTGGAGACTCCCTCTGGATTTGCGCCGCTCCTGCGGCCTCTGAATCTGAACTTGCCCACGGAAAGAATCCTTTCAGCTTAAATGTCCGAGCGTCGTTTCGCCTGCGACCATAATCTGGCCGATGCGCACCTCCGGCTTTACCCCCTCGGGAAGATAGACGTCGAGACGCGAACCGAAGCGGATGAGACCGAACCTTTCGATCCGCTCCAAATGCTGGCCTTCGTCGACCTGGGGAACGATGCGGCGGGCGACGAGACCCGCGATCTGGGTAACGCCGTAAACCTGACCGTTGTCGGCCTTTACGAGATAGTTGCAGCGCTCGTTGTCCTTGGAGGCCTTGTCGAGCGAAGCGTTGAAGAACTTGCCGGGAATGTATTCTTTTTTGAGAACGGTTCCGGCCGTCGGAAGACGGTTGACGTGGACGTTGAAAACGCTCATGAAAACGCTTACGCGCCAGAACTTCTTACCCTTGTACTCCTCCATCTCTCCGAACGAATCGGGCAGCTCGACTTCGCTGATGAGGCAGACGCGGCCGTCGGCGGGCGAAAAAACCGCCTTCTCGTCGTCGGGCTGATAGCGCTCGGGATCGCGGAAGAAGAGGAACACTCCGTAGCTTAACAGCAGAAGAAGCGTCGCAAGGCCGGTAAGCCACGGCACCCACAGCGAGGCGACCGCCGCGGAAAGCGCTATGAATAAGGCGATGGTTCCGAATCTGATCCCTTCGGGATTTATATGCGGAAAGAGATACGCCTTATTCGAAAAATCAGGCTTTGGTTCGTTCATGACTTTAAACTCCGTAGAATTAATTTACCGAAATGCGCACGCCGCCGCCGGATTCCTGCGCACCGGCCTGTTGAGAGGCACCCTTCGAGGCGTTCTTTCTCGGCGGACCGATGAGAGCGCCCAGAACGCGTCCGAGAGTTTTCGGAGCCTGCTCGATGAAGCACTCGTCCTTTATGGCCTCGAGAACGCGGTTGATCACATCCTCGCCAAGTTCACGGTGGGCGTTTTCGCGGCCGCGGTACTGAAGCGTGAGTTTTACCTTACACCCGTCGTTCAGGAAGCCGCGGATCTGGCGAAGCTTATATTCGAAGTCGTTGGTGTCGGTGCCGGGATGGAATTTGATTTCCTTTACCTTCTGGACCTTCTGCGACTTGCGCGCTTTCTTCTCGCGGATAGACTCTTCGTACTTGTACTTGCCGTAATCCATGATCTTGCAGACCGGCGGCACGGCGTTGGGCGTGATCTCTACGAGATCGAGGCCCTTCTCATCCGCCATTCTCTGCGCGTCGCGCGTAGACATTACGCCGAGCATTTTACCCATCGAATCAAGAACGCGCACCTGAGGAACGCGGATCTTGTAGTTTACACGTGTGAACTGTGCGATAACCCACCTCTTTTGTTTAGTTTATAATATTGATATTTTACCATAATCACGCGATTAACGGCAAATCACTTGGCGACGAGAGGCCTGTCGAGCATCCTCTCGTAAAGTTCGATGTACTGTCTGGCGCATTCCTTGTGGCTGAAGCGCGTAAGCGATTCGGACATGATGCGCGAAATTTCGCGCTCGCGGAGTTCGCGCGGCTGCATGTAAAACTCCATCGCTTTGTCCATCGCCCACATGAGACCGCCGGAGTCGTACGTGTCGAACACAAATCCGTTACCCTTCGACGCGCCCCAGTCGAGCATGTCGACCGTGTCGTGCAGTCCGCCCGTGTTGTGGGCTACGGCGAGAGAGCCGTAGATGGGAGCCTGCATCTGCGGCAGACCGCACGGCTCGAACAAGGACGGCATGAACGTGTAATCGGACGCCGCGAAACCGAGCTGAGAAAGACGGGCGTCAAAATTCCTGACGGCGAGACGGTTGCCGATCCCGTGGAAGTTGCGGATATCCCAGAACGCCTGCTGGTACGGACCGCTGGCGACAATCGCGATCTGGGCGCCCTGATCGTGGTACTTCTCGAGAAAGCGGTAGGTGATGTCCGTCAGAAGCTGGGGACCCTTCTGGACCGGATCGAGGCGGCTCGGCCAGAAGAAGAGCGGCGCGTCGGGATTCTCCTCGAGCCCGAGAGCGTGCTGCAGAGCGATCTTGTTCCTGCGCTTCATCTCCCAATGGTTTTCGGGACCGTACTTGAAAGGAATCTTGTCGTCCGTTACGGGGTTGTCGATCGGATCGGGCGCATTGAGAATGCCGCTCGCGCATCCGGCGTTGTACTTGTTCCTGATTTCGTTGCGGATCGAATCGGGAACGAACGAATGCCAGCCGTCGACGATCTCTTTGAGGAAGGTGGGAGATACCGTGTTGATGAAGTGGGACGCGAAGCAGCCCGACGCCTGAAGGTCGATCTGGTTGCTGTTCCGCGACTCCTCGTAACTGTACGGCGGGTAGCTGTAATAGAGATTGTTCCAGAATTCGGCCGCGTCGATGCCCATATCCTCGACCCAGTCGAGAGTGAGCTTCTGGGTGTGGATGTTATGGACGGTAAAGAGGCTCGGGATGCCCATACGGCGCGCCGCCGCGGGAATGAGCCCCGTCATCCAGTCGTTGCAGTGGACGAGATCGGGCTGGACGTACGGGATGCAGTGGTTTATGACTTCGCGCTGAAACGCCAGGGCGAGCTTTATGTTGCCGTCGCCGCGGTCGTAGACGGTGTCGCGGTAATAGAAGCAGCGGTCCTCCGCGAGATGGATGCGCTCGTCGGGAAGATGGCTCTTGTACTTTTTAAGCTCGTCCGCGACGAGCTTCGCCGTCTCTTCATGGAACATCCGGCGGTAATGCGGCAGAGCGACGTGGACGTCGGCTCCGAGTTCGTAGAGAGCGGCGACGAGCGAGGCCGAAACGTCGGCCATGCCGCCCGCCTTCGCCGACATTTTACCCGCAAGGTTGCCCATACCCTCAGGCAAATACGTAATCTCCGGCGTTACAATGAGAATTCTCGGATTCTTCGTTTTAACCTTCGCCATAAAAGCAACCCTCCTGGAATTATTGATGAACGTTAAGCTATAACGGCGACCACCTGACCCTTGGTGACCGCCTTTCCGTGTTCGGCGACGAACGTGATCTTTCCGCCGGCGGGAGCCTTGATCGGATTGAAAAGCTTCATAGCCTCGACGACGCACACGGCGTCGCCCGCCTTGACGGTCGCGCCGTCGGCGGCCATGTCGGGCTTGCCGGGCGCGTCGCTGCGGTAGAACGTTCCGTTCAAGGGCGCCGTAACGGGCGTTCCCTCGACGGCGCTCGCGGCGCCCGCGGCCGGCTTCGCCGCAGCGGCGGCCTGAGGCGCGGACGCGGCGGAAGCCTGGGCGGCCTCTTCGACGTCGGCGGGGATCGGCTCGCGCTTGGCGGGATCGGCGTTGCGCCACTTGAAGTAGCCGAGCGCCACTTCAGGGAAAAGCGCGTAGGAAAGAATATCCTCTTCGGCCTGAATCGTGTTGGCAGGGAGCTCTTCGGCCGCGGCGGCGAGGCCGGGCTTAAGAAGATCCGCGGGACGGCAGTCGATCGCCTTAAGTCCGCCGCAGAGTTTTTTGCGCAGCTTCGGCTCGATCGGCGCGGGAGTGCGCCCGTAGTAACCGGCGGCGTACTTCTTCGTCTCATCGGTAACCATCGAATAGCGCTTGCCGGAAAGAACGTTGAGAACGCTCTGCACTCCGACGATCTGGGATGTCGGGGTCACGAGCGGAGGATAGCCGAGATCCGCGCGCGCGTTGGGGAGTTCGGCGAGCACTTCGTCGAGTCTGTCGAGCGCGTCCTGCTGGGCGAGCTGGCTGCGGAGATTGGAAATCATTCCGCCGGGAATCGCGTGGACGAGAACGCCCGCGTCGACGGCTTCGACCTTGGAGGAGGATGCGGGCTGGCGCTTCTTCTTGAGCTCCTTGAAATAATTGTTTATCTTCGCGAGCTTAACCTGATCGAGCCCCGTATCAAAGCCCTCGGACTCGAGAATCGAAACGATCGACTCGGTCGGCGGCTGCGACGAGAAGGAACTCATCGTCGAAATCGCGCAGTCGACGCAGCCGGCGCCCGCCTCGGCTCCGGCCATGTACATCGCGCTCGCCATTCCGCTCGTCATGTGGGAGTGGATCTGGATGGGCATCTCGGGCATGGCCTTTACGAGGGCCGCGACGAGTTCGCGCGCCGCGCCGGGCGTAAGAATACCCGCCATATCCTTGATGGCGAGAGAGTCGATGCCCATCGCCTCCTGCTCCTTGGCGAGCTTAATGTAATTCTCGACAGTGTGGACGGGCGAGGTCGTGTAGCAGATCGTACCCTGGGCGTGACCGCCGTACTTCTTGACGCTCGCGATGGCGACCTCAAGATTGCGCGGATCGTTGAGAGCGTCGAACACGCGGAAAATATCCATTCCGTTCTCGCAGGCGAGCGCGACGAAACGCTCCACGATATCGTCGGGATAATGCTTGTAGCCGAGAATGTTCTGACCGCGCAGAAGCATCTGCAGCGGCGTCTTGGGACACGCCTTCTTGATCAGGCGCAGTCTATCCCACGGATTCTCGCGCAGAAAGCGCATGCAGACGTCGAACGTCGCGCCGCCCCAGCATTCAAGCGAGTAAAAGCCCGCGTTGTCGATCTCGGAGGCGATCTTGAGAATGTCGTCGGTACGCATGCGCGTGGCCCAAAGGGACTGATGGGCGTCGCGCAAGGTCGTGTCGGTGATACGGATTTTCTTTCTCGTAATTTCTTTCATATTTGTATTATATCACATTTTTACCTAAATTTGGAGAGAGATATTCTTTCTGAGAATTATATCAAAAAAAAACGCCTATCCGTGAACGGGTGAAGACTCCTGCGCGTGAACCTGACTGCGGTAAAGCGTCCATCCGCTGTTGAGCCAGAAACTTATGCCGCACACCCACATCGCGGGAAGAAGAAGCTGATGGTTACCCGACATTTCGGCGACCATAACGATCGCCGTCAGCGGAATTCTCAGCGCGCTCGCCATAAACCCCGCCATGCCGACGAGCGCGAACGCCTGAGGATGCACTCCTATGGCGTTGGGGAGAATGGACTTGAATATTATGCCTACGGCGGCGCCGAGGGCGGCTCCGCAGACGAGGGCCGGAGCGAAGAGACCGCCGGAACCGCCCGAGCCGACGGTGAACGACGTCGCGACGGTCTTAAGAATGAACAGCGCGAAAAGACCGTAGGCCGTAAGAGAACCCAACCCTTCGAGCGTTATGCCCTCCTGCATCGAAAAAACGGCCTCTATCACGGAATAGCTCGTCGAAAGGATGTCGGGACAGAAAAATCCGATTCCGCCGGTGACAAGTCCGCCGATGACGACCTTGGCCCAGCCGGGCACGGCGATCCGTTCGAAAAGCTTTTCGGTAAAGCGGAAAAAGCTTATGTAGAACCTTACGCCGAAAGCGACGGCGACGGCAAGCGCGAAATACGGCAAAAGCCTGAGTCCGTTCGAGAACGCGTACTGGTTGTCGAGAACGAAAAGAGGCTCCCTCGCGCTCTGCCCTATCAGACAGGCGTAGACGGCGTAACTGACGGCCGCGGCGATAAAACACGGCAGCACGGTCTCGTCTTCGATGTCGCTCGACGAATAGAATATCTCGAATCCGAAGATCGCTCCCGCGAGGGGGGCCTGAAAGAGCGCCGCTATGCCGGCCGCCAAACCCGCCGCCATGAGAATGCGCCTTCCGCGGGGGGCGATTTTCATCGTGCGCGCCACTGCGCTGCCGCATGCGGCCCCGAGAAGGGTCACGGGGCCTTCGTATCCCGCGCTTCCGCCCGAGCCGACCGTCAGAACGGACGCTACGGGCTTTATCGGGATGACGGTGCTCGTGATATAACCTTCGCGCTTGTGAAACGACATGATGGCGCTGTCGGTTCCGCGCGCGTGCTCGAGCTTGGAAAAACGTTTTATCAGCAGATACCCGAGAAGCGCGCCGGCGGCGGGAAGAACGAAGAGAATCCAGCGGGCGGGATCGCTCCAGACCATTTCACGCCGGGATTCGATCTCCGCGAAATAGCGGTGGGCGAAATCGATCATGCATTTGAACGCCACCACGACGAGCCCCGTCACGGCGCCCACGAGCATAGATTCGCCGAGAAAGCGACCGGTTCTGACGGACATTCCCTTTCCGGCAAAAAGGAACTTGCGGCCTCGCTTTGATACTTTTGAAAATTTTGACATGACAACTCCGGCGCTGGGTTGAAACCGCGGATCGGGAAACTTCACGGTGCCGAGACATCCCATTTCGCTTCGGCGGTCCGGGGACCGCCGGTTTCCGGATCCGCTCCGGCTCGGGAGAGCGCGGCCTCGCGCAGCAGACGCTCGAACCGTTTAAGCTCCGCCTCGCGTCCGGCCCGGCGCTCGTACGCTCCATCGGCCATTTAGCCCTCCCGAGAAAGGGGTTCTCCGCCGGTAGCGGCCGCGTCGGACTCTCCGGGGACGTTTTCGGCGGCGGGCGCAGGTTCGCCGGCCTGTTCGGGGACACTCTCCGCGACGCGGACAGAAGCGTCGAAACGCGTGGGATTCTTCGCCATGAACTCCCACGCGAACGCCTTGTAGCTCTCGGCGCCTTTCGAGCGCGGATCGAGAAACACGACGGGCGTCCCCATCGAGGGTGCTTCCGAAACGCGCACGTTGCGGGGAATGGTCGTTTCGTAGACCTTGTCTCCGAAATGGTTGCGGACCTCGTCCATCACGTCGTGCGTGAGCTTCGCCTGTGAATTCACCATCGTGAAGATGATGCCGTTCAGATCGAGAGAAGGATTGACCGACTGACGGATGCGCTCGATGGATCCCGTGATGAGCGCGAGACCGTCCATCGCGAGAAATTCGGCCTGGATCGGAATAAGAACGCCGTCGGACGCGACGAGGGAACTCGTCATCACGATGCCGAGCGAAGGCGGGCAGTCGAGAATGATGTAATCGAAGGCCCCCGCTTCCCGCACGGGAGCGAGAACGTTGCGGATCATCTCGAGACGGTCCTCGCGCGCGCCGAATTCGAGTTCGGCGCCGGCGAGATCGACCTCCGAGGGGATGACGTTGAGATTGTTCCACTTCGTCGGCTGGATCACGTCCTCGATCGGCTTCTCGCCGAGAAGAACAGGATAAAGCGAAACGCCCTGCTGCTTTTCAAGTCCGAGGCCGAGCGTCGCGTGCGCCTGGGGATCGAGGTCGACGACAAGAACGGTCCGTTTTCTCGCCGAAAGCGCGGCGGCCAGATTGACGACGGTCGTCGTCTTTCCGACTCCGCCTTTTTGGTTTGCGATCGCGATTACCTTTGTTCTGCGTTCCATGTCTGTCTCTCCTTGGAAAGGTGTCAATTACTGAAAAGTCTTCCGCTGTCGTTCAGCTCTCTGATGTTTTTGCCGGCGCTGCGTTCGACCTCGCGTCTCCACAGCTCGACGAGCGCTATGTCCCACGGCTCGTCGACGCCGTGGATGACGGCGGCGAATCTGTCGCCCGAGGCGACGACCTCGGACTTCACCCTGTCGGCGACCGCGGCGAGAGAATCCGTCACGATCTGTTCGGAAAAATTGTCGCTCTTCAGATGATAGCCGTATTGGAGGATTCTCAGATTGTTCTCGTTCTCCTTGAGGAACTCGAGATATTCCCTGGCCTCTTCGCCGAATCCCTCGGTGGTGATCTCTCCGAAACGCGGCGTTATTATGCGCGGCTGATGGGCTTCCAGACGGCCTTCTCTCACGCGGACCTTGCCAGGATGATCGTCGAGTTCCGAGATGAGATGGTAGTTGACGATCGTCGAGCCGAACGTCTCCAGCTCGCGGGATGGCGAAAGAAGTATGCGCACTCTGCTCGCGGCGTACCATCTGTCGAAAAAGGGATCGCGGCTCATCCGAAATCCTTTTCGATGTCGATTTCGCCCAGAGAGCGGACTATGCGCAGCGCGCCGGTGAAACGGCGGTTTTGACCGTCCTTCCGGTCGAGCGCTACGACGCGCATCCCCGCCGCGACGCCGGCGGCGACGCCGACCTCGGAATCCTCGATGACGACGCACGCGGCGGGATCGGCGCCGAGGCGTTCCGCCGCGGCGAGATAACCCGACGGATCGGGCTTGCCCCTGGCGTAGTCGCCCGCGCCGAGGGAGAATCGCACCAGAGCGTCGACCCCCATCATGCGCGCGGCTTTTTCGATATCGGCGCGCGGAGAACCGGACACGATCGCGACGGGAGCTTCGGCGGCGGCGCGCCGCAGAAACTCGACGCTTTCCTTTATGATCAACGTCGTCGGATCTGAAACGCGGACGTTGAAAAACGTCCTCAGACGCTTCGAGTCCTCCTCGAGCGTCGACTCTCCGATTTCGGGGAAGCGGCGATGCAGGTATCCGTTGATGTCAAGCCAGTTACGCCCGACGATCGACGGCAGAATATCACCGATCGTCGTATCGACGCCTCTTTCGGCGAGAAAATCGACTATCGCTCCCGCCCAGGCTTCTTCGGTATCGACCAAAGTCCCGTCGAGATCGAACAGAAACGCCGCAGGTTTCAAATCACTCCCTGCCACAGCACTTCTTGAACTTTTTACCGCTGCCGCAAGGGCAGGGATCGTTGCGTCCGACCTTGGGCGACTCGCGTACGATAGGCGTTTCGGCGACGAGTTCGCCGTCGTCGAACTTCCAGCCGTCGGGTTCTTTGACGAATCTGGCCACCTCGTGGTGGTTGCAGAATTCCCTGTTGGCGGTATAGGTCGCGCGAAACTCCACGATACCCTCGTCGTCGGTTTTGCCGCCCTTTTCCGTGGCGATAATCTCAAGACCGTGCCACTGGGCGGCGCGGCTCCACGCGATGGAGGATTTTTCGTCGAACTCGGCCTGAACGGCGCTCGTGGCGCTCGTTTTGAGAAATTCTATATGTTCGGTAACATAGGCGCTGTAACGCGCTCTCATCAGTTCTTCGGCGGTTTCAGCCTTGCGGGAACCTTCAAGAACGGGTGCGCAGCATTCGCCGTAGGGCTTGCCGGAACAACAGGGGCAGTTTTCTTCATTTTTCATAACTAAATATTCTACCAAATTAGACGTTGTCATGGCAACCCGAAAGCCCTCCCTCCAAAAATTACAAATGACCCGCGTGTCGCGTCTAAAGCCGCGCCCGTGGCTCATTTGTGATATATTTTTCGTCGCCTCCTGTATTAAGCCTTCTATTTTAGGCAATGCTGCGCCACTCGGCAGGGATCTGTCGAGACTTGCCTGAGTGAATTTTACAGGCCACTCAGCCGCCCGTTGCTTGTTACAATCTCAGAAATTCTCTTGAAACATACCGCTGCGGCATCTCGTCAATCGCAAGAGGAATACCTTTTTTCAATATCATGAAATACAGCAATTCAACCCACTTAATGTGTGTCATATTCCGA
>JAZQTB010000014.1:0-15275 GCA_045630425.1 Kiritimatiellia bacterium
CGAAGGCCGAAATCCCACCCTCGCCAACGATTGCATGTTAAAAATCATTGTGGACGCATGGGAGAGAGCGCAAAATTGGCGTGTCGGGAGATATGTGATCATGCCCGATCATATTCATTTCTTTTGTGCGCCGATGTCATACCCCGCGTCAGATTTTCATAAATGGATGAAATATTGGAAGCGATTGACACAACAGGCGTTTGCGGCGCGTGGGGACACGCGCCCTCCCGTTGTGAAATTGTGGCAGAATGGATGTTGGGATTCCCAGATGCGCACAAGGGATCAATATGAAGGGAAGTGGTTGTATGTGCGAAATAATCCCGTCCGTAAGGGCTTGGTCATAATGCCAGATGACTGGCAATATCAAGGAATTTTACATGATTTGGTCTGACATGATTAGGGAGGTCGCGTGTCCTCACGCGCCGCAAACAGGAATCTTAAAACGATAACTGAATAGGGGGACCCCTCGCCCCAGTCTGCGAATATCGTTAGTTTTTGTTTTCATAGTGCGTATTTACTGTAAGTACGTATTTTATATCATAAATTTTGCTTCGTGTGTTAAAAAATAAAAAAAATCGTCTGTCGCAAAAGGAGGTGGAGCGGAGTCCTCCGAGTGAGACCTCGCGAAGGATTGTAGCCGTAAGAGAGGTATTCGTACGCAACCAGTGGCTTTATCGAGGCATGGCAGGCTGAAAACGATTTGTTGTCTAAGCGCGAAAGGCGTTACAACTCCGTAGCGAGTCGAGACCGAGGAGGAGCTCCGGACACCTCCTGAAGCGACACCATATTAAAAAATGACTTAACAAAATAAAATCGCACCCCACCGGATTTTTTTTGCTAAAGTTTATTCGTCAGCCCTGAGTTGAATATGGTATAATATCGGCAATATTTCCTTAAAATAATTTACTTTGTTTGGAGAGAAAAAAAATGATTCTTCTTATCGGTTCCGATGCTTATTCGCCGTTCAGACTTGACGCGATTAAAGACGCTGTCGCCAAGCTTGATCCCGCGCTCGGTCCAGTCGAGATCGACGCGAAGTGGGTTTATGCGCTTAAGATGAAGGACGGGTCGTTCGCCGCCGAGGAACTTCAGCGCGCGGGTGTGCTGCTCAACGCCGAAGGTCAGTGCGATGACGCGGACTTTTTCGTAACCCCGAGAAAGGGTACCATTTCTCCATGGAGCACCAAGGCTACCGATATTTTCCACAACTGCGATCTCAAGTCGATCGAGCGCGTAGAGCGCGGTATCCGCTTTAAGACCTCGAAACCGCTCCCCGAGCAGTGTTTTTCCGCCCTTTACGATAAGATGACCGAGGGCGTTTACGAGGATATCGCCGATCTTTTCGAGGCGGGCGAGCCTAAGCCCGGCAGAATTTTCGATGTTCTTTCAAAGGGTATCGAAGCCGTCCGCGAGGCCAACGACGAGCTCGGACTTGCGATTTCAGAGCCCGAGATGGAGTATCTCGCCAAGAGCTTCGCCGCGGCCGGCCGCAACCCGACCGACACGGAGCTCGTGATGTTCGGCCAGGTTAACTCCGAGCACTGCCGCCACAAGATTTTCGGCGCCGAGTTCATCATCGACGGCAAGCGTCAGAAGAAATCTCTTTTCGAGATGATCAAGAATACCCACGCCAAGCGCCCGAAGGATACCCTTTCGGCGTATAAGGACAACTCGTCCGTCATCGCGGGCTTTAAGACTGACGTATTCTCAATTAATCCTAAGACTAATTCCTACGCCTTTAAGAAGGACGATCTCGATCAGCTCATGAAGGTCGAGACCCACAACCATCCTACGGCGATTTCGCCCTATCCTGGCGCGGCGACCGGCGTCGGAGGCGAAATCCGCGACGAAGCGGCGACAGGTGCCGGCTCCTGCACGCTCGCGGGTATCTGCGGCTTTATGGTTTCCAACCTCCGCATTCCCGGCTTCCCTCAGCCCTGGGAGCGTATTTTCGCCGATTTCCCGACGCGCCTCGCGACGCCTCTGCAGATCATGACCGAAGGTCCCATCGGCGGAGCCGCGTTCGGCAATGAATTCGGCCGTCCCCAGCTTTGCGGCTTCTTCCGCACGTACGAAGGCGAAATCGCCGGCGAACTGCGCGGTTATCACAAGCCGATCATGCTCGCGGGCGGTATGGGCTCGATCCGTAACAGCCAGGTTCAGAAGAGGCCCGTCAAGGTCGGCTCTCTCATCGTTCAGATCGGCGGTCCCGCCATGCGCATCGGCCTCGGCGGCGGCGCGGCGAGCTCGATGATGACGGGTACGAACTCCGAAGCTCTCGACTTCAACTCCGTCCAGCGCGGCAACGCCGAAATGCAGCGCCGCTGCCAGGGCGTTATTGATGCGTGTTCTTCACTCGGCAAGGCTAACCCGATTCTCTCGATTCATGACATCGGCGCGGGCGGTCTTTCGAACGGCTGCCCCGAGCTCGTCGAGGCTACGGGAGGTAAGTTCTCGCTCCGTTCGATTCATAACGAAGAGAAGTCGATGAACCCGATGGAAATCTGGTGCTGTGAGGCTCAGGAGCGTTATGTTCTCGCTCTCAAGCCCGAGGCTAAGGCGTTTTTCGAATCTCTCTGCGAGCGCGAGCGCTGCCCCGTCGCGTTCATCGGCGTCGCGACGGGCGACGGCCAGCTTATTCTCGAGGACGAGCATTTCGGCGACAAGCCCATTGATATGGACATCAAGGTCCTTCTCGGCAAGCCTCCGCGCATGGTCCGCAACGTCAAGCGCGTTAAGCAGGTCCGTAAGGCCACGAACTTTGAGGGTATTAAGCCTATCGACGCGTTGACGCGCGTTCTCCATCTTCCCGCGGTCGCCGATAAGACGTTCCTTATTACGATTACCGACCGTACGGTTACGGGCCGCGTGGCCCGCGATCAGATGGTGGGTAAGTATCAGCTTCCCGCCGCCGACTGCGCCGTTACGACGATGGGTTATAAGACCTTTAACGGTCAGGCGATGGCGACCGGCGAGCGCACTCCCATCGCGCTTCTCGACGGCCCCGCTTCCGGCCGCATGGCGATCACCGAGGCGATTACGAACCTCGCCGCCGCCGATGTCGGCGACATCGGTCAGATCCGTCTTTCGGCCAACTGGATGGCTCCGTGCGGCGATCCCGGCGAAGACGCGATTCTTTACGATACCGTCCAGGAAGTCGGCCTTAATTTCTGCCCGAAACTCGGCGTTTCGATTCCCGTCGGCAAGGACTCCTGCTCGATGCATACGACGTGGAAGGATTCGAAGGGCGAAGACAAGAAGCAGGTCGCGCCTCTCTCTCTCGTGATTTCGAGCTTTGCGCCCGTGAACGACGTCCGTCTTACGCTTACGCCCGACTTGAAGCCCGGCGCGTCCAAACTCGTCTACGTCGATCTCGGCAACGGCGAATGTCCGCTCGGCGCGACAGCGCTCGCCCAGGTTTACACGCAGCTCGGCAATACCTACGCCGACTGCAACGCGGCCGATTTGAAGCGCTTCTTCAACGCGATGCAGAAGATCGTTCGCGAGAAGAAGGCTCTCGCGTATCACGACCGCTCCGACGGCGGTATCGTGGTAACGCTCGCTGAAATGGCGGTTACGGGCGGTCGCGGCATTAAGGTCGAGCTTCCCGACGGCGATGTTCTCGGCCAACTCTTTACGGAGCAGCCCGGCGCCGTTCTTCAGGTCGCCGACGAGAACCTCAAGGACGTCCTCGCGATCTTCAAGTCCGCGCGCGTTCCCGCCGTCGTTATCGGCGAGATCGACGATACGAGAGACTTTGAGGTTTCCGTCGGTTCGCGCCTTGCGGTCAAGACAGATCTTACGTATCTTCGCCGCGCGTGGAGCGAGACGACTTACCGTATGCAGGCGTTGCGCGATAATCCCGTCTGCGCGAAGGAGGAGTACGACAACGGTCTCGACGAGACGGATCCCGGTCTTAACTTCAAGTTGACTTACAATCCCGACGATAAGGCGTTTAAGGCTAAAGCGTCCATGAAGCCCAAGATGTGCATTCTTCGCGAGCAGGGCGTCAACGGCCATATCGAAATGGCCGCCGCGTTCTCTCTCGCCGGCTTCGACTGCCAGGACGTCCACATGAGCGACTTGATTTCCGGCAAGGTCGATCTCGCCGATTTCAAGGGGCTCGTCGCGTGCGGCGGCTTCTCCTACGGCGACGTTCTCGGCGCCGGTTCCGGTTGGGCTCGTTCGATTCTCTACAACGATCGCCTTAAAAAGATGTTCGCTAAGTTCTTCGCCCGCAAGCATACCTTCTCCCTCGGCGTCTGCAACGGCTGCCAGATGCTCTCTCAGCTTAAGGATATCATTCCCGGCGCCGAAGCCTGGCCGAAGTTCGTCCGCAACGTTTCCGAGCAGTTCGAGGCGCGTTACGCGACGATCGAGATCGAGCCTTCCGCGTCCATCTTCTTCAGGGGAATGGAAGGCTCTCGACTCCCGATCGCCGTCGCCCACGGCGAGGGTCGCGTCTGGACCGACGGCTTTACTCCCGCTGCGTGCGCCGCTCATTATGTCGACGGACGCGGCAACGCGACGGAGCGCTATCCCTACAATCCGAACGGCTCCATCGGCGGTCAGACGGCGTTCACGTCGGCCGACGGTCGAGCCACGATTATGATGCCTCACCCGGAGCGCGGCTTCAGAGCGTGCCAGCTGAGCTACAATCCCGGCGTTTTCAAGGAGAACGGTCCGTGGATGCGCATGTTCCAGAACGCCTACCGCTTCGCCACCGAAGGTAAATAAGTGCGCGTCGGTTTCGGATATGACTCACACCGTTTCGAGGAAGGGCGAAAGCTCTTCCTCGGCGGTATTGAGATACCGTACGAAAAGGGCCTGAAGGGCCATTCCGACGCGGATGTTCTCATTCATGCGATAATAGACGCGCTTCTCGGCGCGGCGGCTCTCGGCGATATCGGCTCTCACTTTCCCGATACCGACGAAAAGTGGCGCGGGGCCGATTCGACGAAACTTCTTGAAGCGGTAGTCGCCGAGGTCCGCGGTGCCGGTTGGCGCGTCGGGAACGTCGACGCTACGGTAATATGCGAAAGGCCGAAACTTTCGCCTCATATCGCCGAGATCCGCAAGCGCCTCTCCGGAATACTTTTCCCCGGCGAGGAGCGCGGCGTCGACCGTATAAGCGTAAAGGGTAAAACGAACGAGAAGATGGACGATGTAGGCGCGGGCGAGGGTGTCGAGGTTCATGCCGTCGCGCTGATAACGGGAGAGCGGTAGGATTATGCAGAAAGAAAGACAGAGCGATGAGTTGAATCGGCGCAATTCGGCGTTCGATAATAAATTGCGGCCGACGGATTTTGAAGGGTTCGTCGGTCAGGAGAAGATCCGCGACAGGCTTCTTCTGGCGGTCGAGGCGGCCAAGGCTCGCGGGGAATCGCTCGATCACGTCCTTTTTTCGGGGCCGCCCGGATTGGGCAAGACGACGCTTTCGTATATTTTAGGCGAGGCGATGGGCGTTAACGTAAAGACGACGTCGGGCCCTGTGATCACAAAGCCGGGGGATCTTGCGGGGCTGCTGACGACTCTTGAGCCGGGAGATATCGTTTTCGTCGATGAGATTCACCGTATGGCCAAGACGGTGGAGGAGTATCTCTACAGCGCGATGGAGGATTACGCCATCGACATCATGATCGATCAGGGCCCTAACGCGCGTTCCGTCAGATTGGATCTGCCGCGCTTCACTCTGGTCGGCGCGACGACGCGGATCGGACTTATCGCCGCGCCGCTCAGAGCGCGTTTCGGGCTCGTGAACAGGCTTGATTATTATGAACCCGAAAAGCTCGCCGAAATAGTCTCAAGAAGCGCGGCCAGGCTGGGTGTGGACATAAACGGCGAAGGGGCGCTGGAAATCGCGCGGCGGTCGCGCGGCACTCCGCGTATCGCCAACAATCTTCTGCGACGAGTGCGCGATTACGCGCAGATACGCGCCGGGAATTTCATAACGGGCGAAGTCGCCCGCGAGTCTCTCGGACTTCTTGAGATCGACCCCAACGGACTTGACGATATGGACAGGCGCATTCTCGAGACGATCTGCGTGAAGTTCTCGGGCGGGCCTGTCGGATTGTCGACGATAGCGGTTTCGGTCGGAGAAGAACCCGATACGATTGAGGAGGCGTATGAGCCGTTCCTTATAATGGAGGGGTATATTGAGCGCACTCCCAAAGGTCGCGTCGCGACTGCGCTCGCGTTCAGCCGATTGGGATTGTCTGACGCTTGAATCTGATGGGGCGCATGCCTTGAAATGTGTTTTTTGCGGTCGCAAATCAGGGTGAAATATGGTATAATATCCGAGTAAAAGTCAAATAGAATACAGATTGCACGGAATTACCAAAATAATAATAAAATGAATCTCTTAAAGCTGATTTTCGGAACTAAGAATGATCGTGAGCTTAAGAAAATTTGGCCCATAGTTCATAAGATCAACCGTATCGAAGAAGAATACCAGTCCAGGAACTTCACCGACGAGGATTTTCCCCGGATGACGCAGGAATTCAAGGATCGCTACCAAAAGGGCGAAAGCCTCGACTCTCTTCTTCCCGAGGCGTTCGCTCTCGTCAAAAACGCCTGCCGTCATCTGGTCGGCACGACGGAGGAGGTCTGCGGTCATACGCTCACCTGGAACATGATCCCCTTCGACGTTCAGCTCATCGGCGGTATAGTTCTTCACCGCGGCGCCATCTCCGAAATGCAGACGGGCGAGGGCAAGACGCTCGTCGCCACGCTGCCTCTCTATCTGAACGCGCTTTCCGGCGAGAACGTCCAGCTCGTTACGGTCAACGACTATCTCGCCCGGCGCGACGCGTCATGGATGGGCCACCTTTACAGGTATCTCGGTCTCACCGTCGGCTGCATCCAGAACTCGATGGATTCCGACGAGCGCCGCGCCCAGTACGCCTGCGACATCACGTACGGAACGAACTCCGAGTTCGGCTTCGACTATCTCCGCGACAACGGCATGGCCCAGCGTCCCGAGCAGGTCGTGCAGAACGGCCATAATTTCGCGATCGTCGACGAAGTCGATTCGATTTTGATCGACGAGGCTCGCACTCCGCTCATCATTTCCGGTCCCGCTTCGATTTCGACGAGCCATATCTACAAGGAGATACGTCCGCTCGTCGATGCCATAGTCCGCGTCCAGACCTCGCAGTGCAACGATTTCATCCAGGCCGCCAAAAAGGCGTTCGAGGCCGGAGAGATAGATGTCGCCAAGGAGAAGATCTATCAGGTCTACCATTCGATGCCGAAGCACAAGCAGCTCATGCATCTTCTCGAGAATCCCGAGATCCGCAGGCTCCACGAGGACGGCGAGATGCAGATGCTCTCCGAAATGCGCAAGGAGCGCGCCCAGGTTCTGAAAGAAGAGCTTTATTTCACGATCAGCGAGCGCACCCGCGAGGTGTCGCTCACGGATCGCGGCTGCGAGAAGATCTGCCCCGAGGATCCGAAGCTGTTCGTCCTTCCCGATCTCGCCTCCGAACTGAGCGCGATCGACGGAGACGCGACGCTCGGCGATGCCGAGCGCATCGAGCGCCGCCGCATAGCCCAGAGCTCGTTTATGGAGCGCAGCGACCGCGTCCACGTCGTCAATCAGCTTCTTCGCGCCTACTGCCTCTACGAGAAGGACGTCGACTATGTCGTCCAGGACAACCACGTCTACATCGTCGATGAATTCACCGGCCGCGTTCTTCCCGGGCGCCGCTGGTCCGACGGGCTTCATCAGGCCGTCGAGGCGAAGGAATGCGTCGAGATCGAGAAGGAGTCCCAGACTCTCGCGACGATCACGATCCAGAACTATTTCCGCCTCTACAAGAAGCTTTCCGGCATGACCGGCACGGCCGAGACGGAGGCGCGCGAGTTTAAAGACATCTACAAACTCGACGTCGTCGTGATTCCGACCAACAAGCCGGTGAACAGAACCGACGGCAACGACCAGATCTACCGCACCCAGCGCGAGAAGTTCAAGGCGATCATCGCCGACGTCGCTAAGCGCCACGAGAAGGGTCAGCCCACGCTTCTGGGTACCGTTACGGTCGACACGTCCGAAATTCTTTCGCGCATGCTCAAGATGGCGCACATTCCCCACGAGGTCCTGAACGCCAAGAACCACGCGCGTGAAGCGGAGATCGTGGCTCTCGCGGGCATGAAGGGCGCCGTTACGATCGCGACGAACATGGCGGGCCGCGGCACCGACATCAAGCTCGGAGAGGGCGTCAAGGAACTCGGCGGACTTCATGTCATCGGTTCCGAACGCCACGAGTCGCGCCGCATCGACCGCCAGCTGCGCGGCCGCTGTTCGCGCCAGGGCGACCCCGGCAGCTCCCAGTTCTTCATTTCGCTCGAAGACCAGCTGATGCGCCTTTTCGGTTCCCAGAGACTTTCCGGGCTGATGCAGCGTCTCGGGCTCAAGGAAGGCGAGGTTATGGAGCACAGGTGGCTCAACCGCTCCGTCGAGACGGCCCAGCGCCGCGTCGAACAGCAGCATTACGCCGTCCGCAAGCGCACGCTCGAGTTCGACGACGTGATGAACAAGCAGCGCGCCATCGTCTACGAATTGCGCAGCCGCATCCTCACGGGAGATCAGAAAACCGTTCACGACGTCATTCTCGACGTGATGAACGATCTCGTCCGCGGTCAGTGCGAGCGTTATCTCTTCAGCGAGAAGGACGGCCAGCTGACAGATTTCCTTTCATGGCTCGCGGTGAGCTTCCCGGTTACCGTCACCGAGGATGAGCTTAAGCCGCTTATGGGCAGGCCAGAAGAGGCGGGCGATCTCGTTTTCGGCCGTGTCGAAGAAGCCTACGAGATGAAGTGCGCGGGCGAAGACCCCGAAACCCTGCCGTTCATGGAGCGCGGGGTTTTCCTGAGCGTCATCGACCGCGAATGGCAGGATTACCTGAGAGCGATGGA
The DNA here is from genome assembly GCA_045630425.1 of Kiritimatiellia bacterium. Classification (GTDB taxonomy): domain Bacteria; phylum Verrucomicrobiota; class Kiritimatiellia; order RFP12; family UBA1067; genus UBA1067. Next base: position 8,917 of record JAZQTB010000014.1, read on the forward strand.
CGATTTGAGGCACGGCGTCAATCTCCGCGCCTACGGTCAGCGCGACCCCTTGATCGAGTACAAGAAAGAGGCTTTCGAAATGTTCGAACAGCTTATGATCGCGATCAAGACGAAGGTCGTTTCGAGCGAGTTCAGATCGACTACCGCCGCAAATCTCCGCCGCATGTTCGCGGCGATGGAGGCACAGCGTCGGGATGTCGTCACGAACGAAGAGGCCATAACGGTTGACGGCGACGCTTCCGGGTCCCCGGCGCCGGCGGTCGGCGCGTCTTCGGCCGCGCCCGAGGCTCCGAAGACCGTCGCCGACGTGTTCGCGTCGATGATGTCTGGCCGCGCTCCTTCGCCGGTTCCAGGCGGCGTCGCGTCCGCGCCCGTCAAGGCGCAGTCCGCCGTCGGCCGCAACGATCCGTGTCCTTGCGGTTCGGGCAAGAAGTTTAAAAAATGCTGCGGGAGGAATGAACTATGACGACTGCTATAATCGTTGCCGCCGGAAAATCCGAGCGGATGGGCGCAGGGACCGACAAGGCGTTCTTGAGCCTTGTCAACAAACCGATCGTCGCCTGGTCGCTTTTGGCGTTTGAGCGCTGTCCTGAAGTCGACAGAATAATTCTTGTCGTCCGGAAGGATCAGCTGGTCGCTTCCAAGGCCGTGGTCCAGATGTTCGGCATATCGAAACTTCAGACCGTCGTTCCCGGAGGCGCGAAGCGTCAGGATTCGGTCCAGGCCGGATTGGCGGCTTGCGATATCGATACGCGCTACGTCATCGTCCACGACGGCGCGCGTCCGTGCATCACGTCCGAGATGATTTCCGAAATAGCGAAGGCGGTCAAGCGTTCTCCCGCGGTGACGTTCGGACGCAGGGTGACCGATACCGTCAAGCGCGTCGAGAAAGGCACGACCGTTTCCGCAACCGAGAACCGCGATAAGCTCTGGGCCGTCCAGACGCCTCAGGCTTTCCAGTTTAGGATTCTGCGTGACGCCTACAAGGCGCTCGGCAAGCGCGATGTGACCGACGACTGCCACGCCGTCGAACTGACGGGCGAGAGCGTGAAAATAATCGAGAGCCGTCTTCCCAATTTTAAGATAACAACCGTGGAGGATCTCCAGGTCGCGGGAGCCCTTTTGAAGTGATATGGCTAAAAAGATCGCAATTTTAGGTGATATTCATTCCAACCTCGACGCTCTTGAGGTTGTTCTGGCCGATGCGGTCGACCAGGGCGTGGAAGAGTATTTCTGCACCGGCGATGTCGTCGGCTACAACGCCTGTCCGCACGAATGCCTTGAGATCATACGCTCGCTCGGCTGTCCCGTCGTCAAGGGCAACCACGATCACTATGTCGCCTCGGAGCGCAATCTCGAAGATTTCAATCCCCATGCCGCCGCCGTCGTCGAATGGACCCGCGGCCAGCTGACGGACGAGGAGCTTCAGTATCTCCGCGATCTGCCGTTTTCGGTGACCAAGGCCGGAATGACGCTTGTCCATTCGACCATGGACAATCCCGAAAATTTCGGATATGTCTTCGACAACTATCAGGCCGAGACCAATTTCATCTATCAGAAGACTCCGATATGCTTCCACGGCCATACGCATTGTCCGATGATTTACGAGAAGCAGCTCTCTGGGATATACCGCATTGAGCCTCAGGATTTCGATCTGAAGCCCGGGCGGAAGTACTTTATCAACGTAGGTTCGGTCGGGCAGCCCCGCGACGGCGATCCGCGCGCGACCTACGTCATTTACGATACTGCCGCGCGCAGGGTTACTTTCCGTCGGCTTGAGTACGATATAGCGGCGGCCCAGGCCCGGGTTCGGGCGGCGGGCCTTCCCGAACGCCTCGCCGAACGTCTGGCCTACGGCCAGTGATAATTTCATCAGTATTTTCAGCGCACTCCAAAGGTCATATAAGATGTCAGAAGAAATCAGCAGTTACAACGCCGAGAATATCCAGGTGCTTGAAGGCATGGAGGCCGTACGCAAAAGGCCCGCCATGTACATCGGCGATACTGGAGAGCGCGGCTATCACCATCTCGTCTACGAAGTCGTCGACAACTCGATCGACGAGGCGCTGGCGGGTTACTGCTCGATGATCGACGTCATCATCAATCCCGACGGTTCGCTCACCGTTCAGGATAACGGGCGCGGCATTCCCGTCGATATGCACCCGACCCAGAAGAAGCCCGCCATCGAAGTCGTCTTGACAGTTCTTCACGCGGGCGGCAAGTTCGACGGCTCCAACTACAAGGTTTCGGGCGGCCTTCACGGCGTCGGCGTAAGCTGCGTCAACGCTCTTTCGGAGTGGATGAAGGTCGAAGTCAAGCGTTCCGGCAAGATCCATCAGATGGAGTTTTCGCGCGGACTCGTCACGAAGAAGCTCGAGATTGTCGGCGAGTGCGGCGACGAGACGGGCACAAAGGTCACGTTCTTTCCCGATCATTCGATTTTCTCCTGCCGCGCGTTCAAGTGGGAGATTCTTACCGCGCGTCTGAGGGAGCTCGCGTTCCTCAACAAGGGCGTGACGATCCATTTCCGCGATGACGAGGGCGAGGCCCATCACGAGGAGACGTTCCATTACGAGGGCGGCATCGACGAGTTCGTCGAATATCTCAATGCCGCAAAGAAGGCGATTTCGCCCGTAATCCATTTCGAGGGATCTCGCGAGGGTACGACCGGTACCGTTCAGGCCGAGGTCTCGCTTCAGTATAACGACAGCTATTCCACTTTGGAGCAGACCTACTGCAACAATATCCGCACCGTTGAGGGCGGCACCCACCTCTCCGGCTTCCGCCGCGCGCTTACGTCGACCATCAACAAATACGGCGCCGACAACAAGCTCATCAAGGAGAAGGACAATCTCACGGGCGACGATATGCGCGAGGGTCTTACCGTCGTCGTTTCAGTAAAGGTTCCCCAGCCGCAGTTCGAGGGTCAGACGAAGACCAAGCTCGGCAACGGCGAGGTCGACGGCATTGTGGGTTCGATCGTCTCCGATAAGCTGATGACGTTCTTTGAAGAGAATCCGGCGGTCGCGAAGGTCGTGATCGAGAAGACGCTTCTCGCCGCCCGCGCCCGCGAAGCTGCGCGCGCCGCGCGCGAGTCTACGCGCCGCAAGGGCGTGATGGACGGGCTTTCGCTCCCCGGTAAACTTAAAGATTGCTCCGAGCGCGATCCCGCGAAGACCGAACTTTATCTCGTCGAGGGCGACTCCGCCGGCGGCTCCGCCTCGACGGGGCGCGACCGCGCGACCCAGGCGATTCTTCCCTTGCGCGGCAAGGTTATCAACGTCGAAAAGGCCCGTATCGACAGAGTACTCGCCAACTCCGAAATCAGAACTCTCATCACGGCCATCGGCTGCGGCTACGGCGAGGAGTGGGATATCGCGAAGGCGCGTTACCATAAGATCGTCATCATGACCGATGCCGATGTCGACGGCGCACATATCCGCACGCTTCTTCTGACGTTCTTCTACCGCAAGATGCCCGAACTCATCGAGCGCGGTTACGTCTATCTCGCGCAGCCTCCGCTCTATAAGGTGGAGCGCAAGCAGAAGACCGAATACGTTCTTACCGACGGTGAGCTTACGCAGAAGCTGCTGACCCTCGGTCTCGACGATTTCGAGGTCAAGAACAGGGCGGGCGAGACTCTTGACAGGGAAAAGGCGAAAGAGCTTCTTACTCTGCTCGCCGAGATCGAGGCCACCGCCAAGATGGTCGAAGAGCGCGGCTACAAGGCCGAGGAGCTCGTGGCGGGCGAATCCGCGCAGGGTTCCGGCGCGTCAATGCTGAAGAAGGAATTCCAGTCGCTTTCAGCCTACGGCTATGCGCCCGCCGACTGGTTCGGCGGAGAGCTTAAGAAGCTTCTCGACGACGTCCGCGCCCACGGCAAGGTAGGCCTTTCGATTTACCGGTTCAAGGGTCTCGGCGAAATGGACGCCGAAGAGCTGTACGATACGACGATGAATCCCGAGAAGCGCCACATGCTCCGCGTCAAGCTGTCCGACGCCGTCGCTGCCGACAGAATGTTCTCGCTTCTGATGGGCGATGAGGTTGAGCCTCGCCGCAAGTTCATCGAGGAGAACGCTCTCAACGTCCGTAATCTCGACTTCTGATGCGTTTCGCGGTTGCCTTCGGACCGCAGATTTGATAAAATATACGCAATATTGACTAATTAAGGTAAATCGAATGGCTAAAGAAGAAGATCAGGCGATCGAAGTGACAGGTAAAGTGACTAAGGTCCTTCCTGCCACCATGTATAAGGTTCAGCTCGAAAACGGGCATGAAGTTTTAGCGCATATCTCAGGCAAGATGCGCAAATTTTTTATAAAGATCGCGATCGGTGATACCGTCACAGTCGAGATTTCACCTTACGATTTGGGTAAGGGCCGCATCACGTACCGCCACAAGGTCTGATAACGCCTTTTAACTTTATTACTTAACAACAAAAGCGAAACGGAGTCTAAAATATGTCAGGTCATAGTCACTGGGCGACAATCAAGCGCGCGAAGGGCGCGGCGGACGCGAGAAAAGGTAAAATCTTCTCGAAACTCGGCAAAGAAATCACCATCGTCGTAAAGGCGAAGGGCGGCGATCCCGCCAACAACCCCACTCTTCGTACTCTTATCGCGAAGGCAAAGGCTGCGCAGATGCCCAACGACAACATCGAGCGCGCCATCAAGAAGGGCACGGGCGAAATCGAGGCCGAGGTTCTCGTTCCCGCTTCCTACGAGGGTATCAAGGGCGCAGTCGCGTTCGTCGTCAACGTTCTTACCGACAACAAGAACCGCGCCGCCGCCGAAGTCGGCAACGTGTTCAAGAAGAACGGTCTCGAATTCGCCAAGCAGGGCAGCGCCACGCGTCTGTTTGACCGCATGGGCCAGATCATGATTCCGGCCGCCGACGGTCTCACCGAAGACAGCGTGATGGAAGTCGCTCTCGAAGCCGGTGCCGAGGATGTTGTCGGCGAGGAAGGTGGATTCACCGTCAAGTGCCAGCCCAACGACTACACGACCGTTCTCGAAGCCATCAAGGCCGCCAACATCGCAGTCGATGAAGAGAACAGCTCCGTCGGTCTCGTTCCGAACATGATGAATCCCGTCTCCGACGTCGCGACCGCCAAGGCGATCAACAAGTTCGTCGAGATGCTCGAGGATCTCGAGGACGTCCAGGACGTCTACACCAACATGGAAACGACCGACGAGGTCGATGCCGCTCTCGAAGCCGAAGGCTGAGCGCTCTTCCATAGGGAAAAGAAAGCACCGCGCGGGAAACCCGGCGGTGCTTTTCTTTTTGTCGACGATCGCTTTTGCGAGGCGTCACCGGCGGCGAATCGAAAACCACACGGTTTCCCCGCCGGTCATGTCGAGCGCTATTGCGTCAGCCGAACGGAGCGTTTTGCCCGTCTTGAGATTCTTCGCGTCGGCCTTGAACGGAAGATTGAAACGGTACGATCCGGTCCTGAGGCAGTGCACGGACAGGAAGTTGCCGTTCATGTCCACCTGCAGACCGGTATCGGCCGGCACGTATCCTCCGCACGACTTCACGAAAGAATTGAAACGCGCAGGTGAAAGCCCGCCCGGCTCGGATATCGTTTCGCATCCGGAACAAGCCTCGATTCCGCCGCACGCGCCGGAATCGGCAAGAAAAAGAAGCTTGACGCCGCGCGACTTGAGCGATGCGATCAGCTTTGCGCGTTTCGCGTCGATGCGGTAGAAGCCCGCCATGACAAGAGCCTTGTAGCCGTCACCGGCCCTGCCGGCGAAGAGGTCGTCCGCGAGCAGAATGTCGAACGGCACCGACGAGGCGGCAAAGCTCTGGAGCTGCTCGGCCGTGTTTTTCACCTCGCGCATCGAAAGGTTGCGGCCCGCACGGTTCCGGAGAAGCATCCCCTCCTCGTCGAGCACGACCGCGACCGAAGGACGCCAGGGATCCGGGCTTTCCGCGACGAGCGCCGACGCGACCTCGCGCACGGAAGCGATGTCCGACTGGATGTCCGGTTCGTCGGACCAGTTGTCGGCCATGTCGGAAGACCACCATCCCGTGCGGTTGGCGAACATCTGCCCTGCAAGGCGCCGGTGGAGTGTTTTCCACATCGGCAGGTCGGTCGCCTCGGAAAGGAAGATTCCACGAGCCTCCGTGCTTCCGCTGCGGCCGTGCCACGTGCGCAGATCGAACTCGTTGAGGAACATCTTGCCGTTCGCGCGGAAACTCGCGAGCGGCACGCGCACTCCGCACGCGACACCCGGAGCCCGGCGATGGTAGACCGGCTGGGCGACAAGGAAGTCGAGTGCGCCGGATTTCACGAACGGAGTGAAGTCGAGCGTGGACATGATGCTTCCTCCAAAGGGAACCATGCACCAGCGGCC
>JAZQTB010000015.1:0-8604 GCA_045630425.1 Kiritimatiellia bacterium
TGGCTGCCACTTTTCCACCTGCCATCACGGATTTCCTCCATGATTTTCATCTTGAATGCATGTGAATATCGCTTTCTTATTCGTTCCATGATACTCCTTGACTTAAAGTTCAAGTGTTAATGTATCATAGGACGGGACACATGTTTTCCTCCTAACTACTAACTACTTCCTCACCTTTCTTATGGGTATTGTAATTATTATGTTGTAGCGAAGGTTATCATCGGACGATAACCTGGAATCCCGACTCCGGAGCCCTTAAAACCCAGCAGCCATAGCACGCTGCCTTATCATTCTTTTGTGCAAAAACAAATCCGATAACCCGCTTATCTTTAATAGTCAATCTGTTACTCTCACTGTCATACGTACACATATCCGTATCCAGTTTCATTATTTCGAGCGCATGAGCCAAGCTTATGTACGGATAGTCTTTGTGATTCGTCCCGTATGCTTCTGCTTTACTCTCATTGAACTGCTCTTTTTTGAAATAGCGGCATGTTTGCCCCATCGCTTCCAACCATTGGTCTTTCGTTTCATCTGGAACAAAAGCCTTAGGCCAGGCGACCGGGTTGTCCTTATTGGCTTTCTTTATTCCAATCGCCCATTGGCCAACCACTCCGGGGACTTCCTTCGGCAGATAAATCTCCGCGCCTTCCCTGATGTTTATAAAGGCGTTCGCTTGAATTTCATCAACCGGCGTCTTAAATACAACCTTGCCTAATGATGAGCAACCTGAAAAACACGAACTGTTGACGACATTCTTCTCTAAATTCGGAAAGTTCCAAATAAGCGAAGTCAAAGAAGTGCATCCACTAAAGACTTCTGCATCACCAAAACTCTTCAACCCCTTTCCGGCGATCAAATTGACGAAATCGGGCGGCAAGGACGTGCAATTTTTGAATGCCCTAGACTTTTTTATCTCTTCAAGATTCGGAGAAACCGTGAGCGCTGAGAGCTTTTCGCAGCCTTCAAACGCGCTTTGCCCGATTGACAGAGCCGAGGGCATATACACCTTCTCCAAAGATAGACATCCTGTAAACATCTGGGAAGAAATATTTTCTGCGACAGGCATGGAAACCTCTTCAAGAGCCTCGCACCCAGTAAATACGTTTTCGGCAACTGTCGTGCAGGCGTCAAAAACGAACTTACCCGCAAGTTTTTTACATCCGTAAAACACGTAACCATATATCCGGTTACATACTTTAAATGACCGCGGAGAGAAGTTGACCAATGCCGAGCAGCCTAAAAAAGCTGAATTGGGAAGAACATTAAAGTTTTCATTTAAGACTACATTCGTCAATGAAGTACATTGACGAAAAGTGTGCCCGCTAATAAAAGATGTGCAGTCAGGCGCAATAAATTCCGACAACCGATCCTTGTACGGACAATTATCAGCGTTCTGAAGGGAAAAACAATTTAAACTCGTCACAAAAAATCTTTGCGACTTTTCGTTGTTATATATATAGGTGAGATTGACCGGATAGACTTTGGTCGCTTCACCTTTAAATTCTCCTTTGGAACCAGCATCAACATACAGATCGGACGAATTTTTTGAATTGCGCTTCGCATAAAACTTCCACACGGCATTGGAGATACAGCCATACCCTTCACCCTCTTCAGTATATGTCCAATATGTCTCTTCGGCCTCTTCGGCGAAGAGTGTCTGCGCCGATACAACAAAGCAAGAAAGCATAAATAGAAGAATACGTTTCATTGTTATTTACTCCTTATTTTGTTAAAACACAAAATCACGGCAGAGATAATCTCCGCAATAAAACAGGCCTAAAAATTTTCGGCGCAAGACGGCGCTAAAGGCGACGCTGCAAATTTCAGTAAAGGAATGGGGGGGGGTATGAGAAACAGTGTCTGCGCCGACAGACGCAGATAACGCAAGTTTCACATTGTCAAGAAAAAAGAAAAACCCCGCTCATAAATTCTGCGCTTATTATATCACTTTTCATATTACAGACGCAAGAGGCAAAATCACCGGGTCTGTCGCAAAGGAGGTGTAGCGGAGGCCTCCGAGTGAGACTCGCGAAGGATTGTAGCCGTAAGAGAGGTTTTTGTACGCAACCAGTGGCTTTATCGAGGCATGGCAGGCTGAAAACGATTTGTTGTCTAAGCGCGAAAGGCGTTACAACTCCGTAGCGAGTCGAGACCGAGGAGGAGCGCCGGACACCTCCTGAAGCGACACCATATTTAAAAATGACTCAATGAAATAAAATCGCACCCAAAAAAGTGGGATAAGGGTGAAAAAACTGCCACTGCTGACAATGATTATGATATAATTTTATCGAATGAAAATCGTAAAAGCTATTCGACGCGTTACAAGTTGTGCCGCTAATTTTATGGCGGTACTGCTCGCTGCCTTATTTTTGGCGGGGCCCGTCAGTTTTTGCCTTTGCGACGAGGATCCCGATAATTGCGGCGAGGCGTGCCATGACTGTTCTGAGCCTACCGATGAAGATTGCGAACATGCGACAATTGACGTTGATGATTTTACCCTCTCGCATAATGATGACAATATCATCAATGTAGACTACCAGCCTGATGTAGTAACAGATTTTTATTCTACACATAGACTTATGGCGCGGCAGATTTCGCGCCCGAGCGCTACTTCGCCGCCTTTTCGAAGTTGGGCTTATACTTCGTATTCTAAACGCTTAAATCCCCTTTCGTAATTTTTGCGCCTAAATAAGTGAGATAATTTATCTCGCTTATCGATAAACTTCGCCTATCAATAGGCTAACATCAAAAGTTTACCTTATCAAGCGCAATAAAATACGATATGAAGCGAATATTCAATTTTGCAGTACATAACCCTAAAACCATTATAGCCGCGTTCCTTTTAGCGGCTTTCGCGGGATTCAGGATTTTCCAGACTTTAAGCGTCGATGTCTTTCCCGACATTTCGGTTCCAAGAGTTACCATCCAGACCGAGGCGGGCGGACTTACGGCTGACGAAGTTACTGAACTCGTCACCATACCTATCGAATCGGCTGTTAACGGCATACCCGGCGTTACTAAAGTGCGCTCCAGTTCCAGCGGCGGATTATCGTTCGTTTGGGTAGACTTCGACTGGAACGCCGACCTTACGCGCGCGAGATTCGATGTATTCGAGCGTCTCTCCCGCATTAAAGACGCGCTCCCCGACGAAGCGCACGCAGAAATTTCGCCTCTCGTTTCAGTTACGGGCGAAATTATGCTGATCGCGCTGACAGCAAAGGATGATTCTGTTTCGGATCTTGAAATTCGAGAAATCGCCGAATATGATCTTAGAACGCGTCTCCTCGGAGTGCCCGGGATTGGCGAAGTTGCGGTTATGGGAGCAAAATTACCCGAGTTTCGCGTTGCTGTCGATCCGATGAAGGCGGCAGAGCGAAATCTCTCGCTTCCTGAAATCATCGAGGCCGCTCAATCAACGCGCACATATTCAAGCGCGGGCTATCTCCAAAATTCAGCATCCGAAGAAGTACCTGTTAACCAGATCGCGAGAGCCGACACCCTCGACGCTCTAAAGAAAGCGCCGATTCCTTTACCTGAAGGAGGATCAATCAGATTGGGCGACGTAGCCGAAGTTTCGGTTCAAGGCGAACCAAGGCGCGGCAGCGCGTCATTCAACGGTAAAAGCGCGGTTGTTCTTTCGGTTCAAAAATCTCCTGGCGGGAATACGCCTGAACTTACTAAAGCGCTTAATAAAGTTCTTGAGGACTTCTCAAATTCCGCCGACGCTAAAGGTATCGAAATTACAACTGACGCGTATCGCCAGGCCGATTTTATCGCCAAATCCATTGACGGCGGCAAGGACGTTGCGCGTGACGCGGCGATTATCGTTATTATCGTTCTTCTCGTGACAATATTAGAGCTTAGAACGATTATCATAGTTCTATCTACCATGCCGATCTCAGTTCTTATGGGATTACTGATTTTCCCGTCCTTAGGTCTCGGCGTTAATGTGATGACGCTTGGCGGATTCGCGGTGGCGATAGGCGACATTGTTGACGCGGCGATTATCTTTACTGAGGTCATTCGCCGAAAGCTCGCTGAAAACGATTCTTTGGACCCGGCGCAAAGAAAGACTCTTACCTCTGTTATTGTCGATGCCGCGCACACTGTCGCGCCTTCAGTTCTGTTCTCGGCTCTAACGGTAGTTGTGGTCTTTATCCCTCTACTGTTACTCTCTGGACTTGAGGGCAAATTCTTTAAGCCCCTCGCTTTATCGTATGTAAGCGTATTTGCCGCGTCACTTGTCGTAGCTCTTATGCTCGTTCCCGCGCTGGCCATTGTATTTCGCCCAGGATGCTCTAAAGGAAATAAAAAATCAGCCGCTAAAAAATCTACAACTCCTCTTGGCGTGCGAGTTATGGTGGCGATTTATAGACCCCTTCTTAATTTCGCGATAAAGTTCCCAAAAACAATTTTACTTCTTTCGCTATGCGCTGTTATATTAGCGGGATATTTGGCGACATCTTTCGGCTCGAGCTTTTTACCGCCCTTTAAGGAAGACTCTTACAATGTAATGCTCTCGTTGCCGCCGGGCGCATCGCTTGAAGAAACTGAACGCGTCAGCGAAGCGTGCGTACCCGCGCTAAGAGCGATACCGGGCGTACTGTCGGTAACGCGGCGCACAGGGCGCGCCGAGCGCGATCAGCATGCGGAGCCCGTATCAAGTTCTGAATTCGTCGTTCGCGTCGATCTCGATAAAGACACCGAAGAAATCAAGCGTCGCATACGCGAGGAGCTCGGCTCAATCCCCGGCGCGTCGCTTGTCGTAGGCTATCCGATAGCCCATCGCATAAGCGCGGTTCTTTCGGGGTCAGAAGCGGAGCTCGCGATAAACATCTACGGCGAAAATCTCCCAAAGCTCAGGAAGACCGCAGAAAAGATAAAACAGAAACTCGACACGATTAGCGAAGTAACCGACGTAAGAGCCAATCGTGAAATTACCGTTAGAACTCTTAAAATCAATTATGATCTCGATGCGCTCGCTGAAACAGGCATTACTCTTAAAGAAGCGGGCGAGCAAGTTTCCGCCGCGCTTAACGGAGCTAAAGCGGGCGAAGTAAGAAACGGAATTAAACGGCGCTCGGTTACGGTTAGACTTGCGGGTGACGAATCTAAATACGACGAGGATACTGTCCGCTCTTTAATCATCAGCGCTAAGAACGGTAAGCGCGTAAGACTATCTCAAATCGCCGAGATTGTCCCAATCGAAGCTTCGAACCTTCTTTTAAGGGAAGGCTCGCGTCAGAAGATTCTTATTACCGCCAATCCCGCTCCTGGCGCGAATATCGGCGATATTGTTAAAAAGCTCGATTCTGAACTTAAACCTATCGCTATTGAAGACGGCGCGACGATTGAATTCGGCGGCAGTTACTTAGCTAAAGAAAGCGCGACTAAAACTCTCGCCTACACGGGAATCGGAATCGCCGCATTTCTCTTTATTATGCTCGTTTTCGCGCTTGGCTCGGCGAAATCTGCCGCGCTCGCGCTAATTAACATTCCCCTTGGACTTATCGGAGCTGTTGTCGCCGTAAAGGTTTCGGGGAGCGTACTTTCGGTTTCGTCTTTAGTCGGACTTATGACAGTAGTCGGATTTTTAGTTCGAAACGGAATTCTTTTACTTAACGTCTACCAAGAAAAAATAAGAGCCGGCGAAACGCTTGAAAATGCAATTCGCATCGGCTCGTTAGAACGTATGGTACCGATTATTCTAACATCCGCTACAACAGTGATTGGGTTAATCCCGATTATACTCTCCGGCGCCAAGCCAGGGGGAGAACTTTTAGCGCCCTTAGCGATCGTCCAATTCGGCGGACTCGTAGGAGCTACTTTTCTTAATCTTATCGTCTTGCCCTCTGCCGTTAAGACTTTTGGAATCGGTAAAAAGGAGGCTCTCTAATGAACAACGAGTTTTATAAATACGTTTTCTTCGCTTTTCTTTCGATCGCGATATCCGGTTGTAAGTCATACGAAAAGGCAGAAGATATCAACTGGGCTGAACTATCAGAGGTTAAAAACCCAAGTGTAGTTTTAACTTCACCAGATGACGCGGCGAAACTGGCTTTAGTCGGTAACTTAGAGCTTAACGAACTGCGCCTAAAAGCTGCGAGCGCGGCGAACATCGCCAAGGAGACGGGATGGTGGGAAGATCCAGAATTGGACTTTGACATTTTAAGAATAATCGAGTCAGCGGATCATCCCTTTTTAGGAGGAGCTAATCTAAAATTTACTATTCCTCTTTCGGGAGTAAATAAAGCGTCCAAAAAGGCGGCCGAAGCATATCATGAGGTAGAGCTTCAAAAAATCAAAGCTCAAGAGTTGGATGTCGCGATAGAAGCTAAAAAGACCATAATCGCGATATATTATAATCAAATGAAAATCAAAGCTCTTGAATCGTATGAAAAAGACGCCGGCATTATCCGTGCGACTAAAAGCGCTGAAAGACTTTATAAGGCTGGTGAATATACGCTTATAAATCTTAACAGCGTTAAACGCCAAGAACATGCGCGCGAACACGAAAGAATGGAACTGGAGGATGAAAAAACCGAGCTCGAAAATAAATTCCGCTCACTCGCGGGGCTCCACCCGAAAACTCATATTAAGCTTTCATTCTCCTTGCCGCACGATAAGGATATAAAGGTAAAAGAGATAGAGATCCTTTCTCTTACCTCGCACCCAGCCGTTAAAACGGCTCTTGCAAAATTAGAGCATACTGAATTAGAGCTAAAAACGGAAATCCTTAAACAATACCCCGAGCTTAAAATCGGCCCTCTCGCCGGCAATGAAGAAGGCAAGGACAGAATTGGCGTCGTTGCAGGAATTACGCTACCTTTATGGAATCGCAACCGCAAAGGAATTGCTGAAGCCGAAGCCAATAGAAACGAGGCGCGGTTAAGCGCAATCAACATCTGGAAAAGCCTGGCTCTTGAATCAAATGCCGCATTTGTAAAAACTGAAAAACTTTTAAATCATCCTCCAGCTCCCGTTGGAGAATCGAAGTACGCCGACAAACTTCTTGAAGCGGGCGAGATGACGCCGATAGATTATTTATCAACCAGAGACGAGATTCTTAAACAAAGTCTCGAGGAAATTTCCTGGCGCGCTTCGATCGCAACCAGCATAACGGAATTGAGCAAATATACAACCGAAACTCTTTAAGATAAGGACAACAACATGAAAACATTACTTGCAACTTTTATCGCTATTATTGCCGCATCAACTTTCTCAGCGGAACACAATCATCATCACGATCATACAAATTGCAAGGGCGAGCATAACCACGATCACTCGCAGCACGAAGAGAAGCATCATCACGACGAACATAATACCTGCAATGGAAAGCATAATCACAATCATAATGAACACGCGAACAGTCACGACGATCATTCAGGGGCGCTTACTGTCGAAATAAACGAAGCTTCAGCAAAGAACGCAGGCATCGAAACCGTTCACCCGAGAAAACGCGCATCAGGATCTGAATATTCGTTTAAGGGAAGATTCGAACTCGTGCCTGAGGCCAGAGAAATCATCGCCTCTCCAGTAGCAGGGAAAATGGAACTTAAAGTTAAGAGCCTTATGCATGTAAAAAAAGGAGATACTCTTTTTACCGTTACTTCCCCCGAAATTGTTTCGAGGACTAAAGAGATTGAAATACTCGAAAAACGCCTTCAGGTATTTCGTGATATAAAAACGCCTAATGCCGAACTCGAAAACAATCTTTCACTTAAAAAGTCCGAACTGAACGCCCTTCTTATGGGATATACCGCGAATAACGGAACAATCGAAGTAAAGGCGCCGAAGTCAGGTCTTGTTGAAGAGCTCCTGGAACTTAATGGAACATGGCTTGAAACGGGAAGCGCAGTATTGAAATTAACCGACGCGCGCAACATCAGATTTAAGGGCCTCATTCCAGCAGATGAAGCAGCCCGATTAAAAGATTTGATGCCTGCTAACGTTAAAGGGATGAACGGCTCTGTTCGCCTTGGCATTGGCGGCGAAAACGGACTCGTGCCCGCTTATATTGTTTTCGAAAATGCCCCTGACGCGATTATCGGCGCTCGCGATACTGCAACCGTGATTATGGGAGGGAACGGCAAAATTGAAACGGCAGTACCCGACTCGGCAATTGTTGAAATCAATCTCGTTAAGCACGTCTTCGTACGCGATAACCACAACAAGAACCGTTTTATCGCCCTTAGCGTAACGACGGGCGAAAAATCGGGCGGCTGGACGAATGTTACGGGACTCCCCGAAGGACATATCGAAGTCGTCTCCAAAGGCGCGTACCAGCTGAAACTCGCGTCCTCATCTTCGGGAAAAAGCGCGGCGGGCCACTTCCACGCCGACGGGACCTTTCACGAAGGCGACCACTGACATTTGAGATTGACGCGCAACTGAGAAAATTGATAAAATTTAAAGGCTTCATCTGTGAGGGCGGGTGCTTTCGAGACGGAGCGTTAAGATACACTGAAGGAAAATAAAGATGGAAATCTATGTTGGTAACCTCGCTTATGCGACGACCGACGATGGTCTCAAAGCGGCGTTCGCAGCATTCGGCGAAGTTACCGCCGTTCGTGTCGTGACTGATCGTATGACCGGTCGCAG
>JAZQTB010000016.1:0-14142 GCA_045630425.1 Kiritimatiellia bacterium
ACAGGAGGTTAAAGGGGACTGTCCCCCTAACCACACCCCTAACCCCTCCCTTCCCCCTATTGCGGTCATTCCGCTTCTTTTCGAGGTGCAATGGGAGAAAGATTATGATATAATAATCTGCATCCTCTCTTCTCGAGAAAAACAGATTGAGAGGATGATGTCTTCGCGCGGATATACGCGCGAAGAAGCCGAGGCCCGACTCGCCGCCCAGATGGATCCGGCGATAAAGGCCGCAAGATCCGATTATGTGATTTTGAACGATTCCACCGACGAAGACTTAAAGGCCGAAGCCCGAAAGTTGGTCGACTATCTCGTTTCAAAGTCTCAGGCTTAAAATAAGGTATAATTATGTCTGAAGAATTAGACGTGTTCGCCATGAGCGCGAAACCGGCGAAACAGCCGCAGCCACCCAAACAGGTGCCCGCCCCCCAACAGAGTCAGGGCCCCAAAAAGCAATTTCACAAACCACACCATCAGCAGTTCCAGCGCAGAGAGAAGCAGAACAATTCTCCGATACGCGGGTCGAACGGCTCCGAGTCGGTGAATCCTCTCCTTAACGCGCCCCTTCCGCAGGAGCAGCGCGCTCAACCGCAGGAGGCAGCGTCCAATCCCAACCGCAATCCCGATCTGCCCGAATACCGTCTTGCCGACATTCAGATATGGCCCGCTCAGCAGATCGTCGACTGCATGATGCCCGGAGCCGATCCGGAGGAGCTCGGCACATACAGAAAGCACGAGCTTATATTTGCCGCCATCCGCTCTTATCTCGCGAAGGGAGGAGCCGTTCTCGCGAGCGGGTGTCTGGAAATCATGCGCGAGGGCCACGGATTTCTCCGCTCCGCCAAAAACAACTTCCTCGCTTGCCCGGAAGACGTCTTCGTCACCCAGCAGCAGATCCGCCGTCACGCCTTGAGAACTGGCGACATCATCGAAGGGCCGATCCGCGATCCGCGCGACCGCGACCGTTTTTTCTGTCTCGGAAACGTCAATACCGTAAACGGCAAGGAGCCGTCCGTGGCCGCGCGCGTGGTGCATTTCGAAAACCTCACGGCCACGTTCCCCACGAGGCGCATAATTCTTGAAACAGACCCGAAGGAATACTCGACGCGCGTCATCGATCTTTTCACGCCGATCGGCTTCGGTCAGCGCGGTCTTATCATCGCGCCTCCGCGCGTGGGCAAGACGGTTCTTCTCCAGAAGATGGCGAACGCCATTTCGGCCAATCACCCCGAGGCGATGCTTATCATTCTTCTCATCGACGAGCGCCCCGAGGAAGTCACCGACATGCAGCGCAACACGAAGGCGATGGTTCTTTCGTCGACGTTCGATGAAGAGCCACAGCATCACGTGAACGTCACCGAGATGGTTCTTGAGATGTCGAAGCGTCAGGTCGAGAACGGGCGCGACGTGATCATCCTTATGGACTCCATCACGCGGATGGCGCGCGCGTACAACACGGTCCAGCCCCACTCGGGCAAGATTCTGACGGGCGGCGTCGACGCTCTCGCGATGCATCGTCCGAAGCGCTTCTTTGGCGCGGCGCGCAACATCGAGGGAGCGGGGTCGCTTACGATCATCGCGACGGGCCTCGTCGACACGGGCTCGCGGATGGACGAGGTCATCTTCGAGGAGTTCAAGGGTACGGGCAACATGGAAATCGTTCTCGACCGCTCTCTCGCCGATAAGCGCATCTTCCCCGCGATCGACATCGAGAAGTCGGGAACGCGCAAGGAGGATCTCCTTCTGGATCCCGTCGAATTGGAAAAGACGTGGGGTATGCGCCGCATTCTCTCGCCCGCCGGCTCCGAGTCGGCGATGAAGAGCGTTCTCAATTCGCTCAAGAAAACCCAGTCGAATCCCGAATTTTTGCTCGCGCTTGATTTAAAGAATCTCGGTTAAGCTATGGATAAGAAGAAAAACGGCATGGTTGACGAGAAAGGTGCGGCAGAGTGAAAATCTTGATTACCGGGGGGAAGGGGATGCTGGGGCGGACGCTTTGCGAAGCGTTCAGTGACGAAGAGATCGTCGTCGCCGATCTTCCCGAATGCGATATAACCGACCGCTCGAGCATCGCGGCGTTTTTCGCGGAGGCCGAACCCGATGTCGTGATCCACGCCGCGGCGATGACGGATGTCGACGGGTGCGAATCGAACTGCGCGCTCGCCTACAGAATCAACGAGGAGGGAACGCGCAACGTGGCGATCGTTTCCGCCGCGATGAACGCCCGTCTTATCGCGATTTCGACAGACTATGTCTTTTCGGGCGAACCTGAAGAAGGGCGTGAGGCGTGGAGCGAAGAGGACACTCCCCGTCCGCGCACGGTTTACGGCGCGTCCAAATTCGCCGGCGAAGAGATGATCCGCTCGCTTTACCCCGAGGCCGTCGTTTTGAGGATCGCTTGGCTTTACGGCGCGCTCGGCCCGAGTTTCGTCCATACGATGGTAAAGCTTCTTTCCGCCGCCGGCGACCCCGTAAAGGTCGTCAACGACCAGTTCGGGAATCCCACGAGCGCCAAGGTCGTCGCCGACGCGATAAGGTTCATCATTTCAAAGCCGTCTGTCGAAGGGACGGTCCACGCGACGTGCGAGGGTACGGCGAGCTGGTACGATCTCGCGGCGGAACTCAAGAAACTTATGCCGTCCCTGAAGCGCGGCCTGATTCCGTGCACCACCGCCGAGTTTCCGCGCCCGGCTCCGCGCCCTAAGAATTCGGCGCTCGAGAAAAAGGTGCTCAGGCTTTTGGGTTACGAGATGCCTGACTGGCGTTCGGCGCTCGCCGATTTCGTCGCAACAGAATTTCCAAACGTCTGAAAGGGAATGTCGAAATGAGAGTCTGGGGGATTACCGGAACGAACGGAAAAACCACGACGACGTGGATTCTTTCGGAGTTTTTGAAGTCGGCGTATGTGACGACGGTCGAGGTGAACACGCTCAAGAGAAAATTTTCCACCGGTTACACGACTCCGCCTCTGCCGGTTCTCAAATCCATCTTCGCGGAAATGGAGGAGGCCGGCGCGAAGGATTGTGTGATGGAGGTCTCTTCGCACGCGATTCATCAGAACAGGACGGGTGATACCGTGTTCGCCGGCGGCGCGTTCACGAACCTTTCGCAGGATCATCTCGACTACCACAAAACCATGGACGAGTATTTCCGCGTAAAGCTCTCGTTCGCCGAGAAGATCGCCGCGACCTGTTCGCCGAAGCCGACCGACGGGCGGCGCGACATGCCGCCTTACGTCGTCTGTCTCGACGGCGAGAACGGCGGGCGTATGCTCGAGGCCGTCGGGAAACTGCCGCTCAACGTGATTCCCGTTACGGTCAAACGGCCGCGCTACGATCTTTCGGGCCTTCAGCTCGCGGGCGACTACAACAGATCCAACGTGCTTGTCGCCGCCGCGCTCGCGGAGGCGGCCGGCGTCGACCGCGATGAAATCCAGAGGAAGATTCCGCTTCTTACGCCGCGCTGGGGACGCTTAGAGTACGTCGGGTGCGCGTCCGCCGCCAAAGTCTATGTCGACTTCGCCCACACTCCCGACGGTCTTGTGAAAGTTCTCGAGGCGGCGAGGGGATTTACCGGAGGGCGGCTTTGGGCCGTTTTCGGCGCGGGCGGCGACAGAGACCCCGCGAAGCGTCCGCTCATGGGCGAGGTCGTCAGCCGCCTCGCCGATGTCGCCGTCGTCACGAGTGACAATCCGAGAAGCGAAGAGCCCTCCGCGATCATCGGCGATATAATGAAGGGCGTCGCTCCGGGCGGCGAAGTTCATATCGAGCCCGACCGCGCCAAGGCGATAGAACTGGCTCTCAGAGAAGCCCGCGAGGGCGACGTCGTCATCATTTGCGGCAAAGGCCACGAAACGACCCAGGAGATCAAGGGCGTCAAATATCCCTTCGACGACCGCGAGGCCGTTAGAAATTTCAGACGCGGAGAATAAAAGGGTGCGGCCTTTTTCGCTTTTGATCAAGCCTGTCGGAGCGGCGTGCAATTACGACTGCTCGTACTGCTTTTACAAGGATCATCCGGCCGGAGTAATGAGCGAGGCGATGTTCTGTTCGATGCTCGAGTCGTATTGCGATCTTCCGTTCGCCGGCAAGTCGGTCGCGCTTCAGGGCGGCGAGCCGCTTCTGGCTCCGGGTTATATTTTCGACGCGCTTGAAGCGGCGCCGCTGATGCGCTCTTTGCAGACGAACGCTTCGCTCGTGACGCCCGATGTCGCCGGGAGACTCAAAACCGGAGGTTGGCTCGTAGGCGCCTCGCTCGATGGTCCGAGGGGATTCAATACGCTCCGCGTCTCGGCGGGAAGTTCCGACAAGGCGTTCGATGAAGCGGTGTCGGGGATTCGCAACCTCGAAAAGTCTGGCGTCGATTACAATCTGCTGACGGTGGTTTCGAGTGCCAACGTCGCGCACGCTCCGGAAATCTACCGCTACCTGAGAGATAATTTCTCGACGCGGTACCACCAGTATATCGAATGCACGGGACCGCGCGACGCGGTCACGGCCGACGGGTGGGGACGTTTTTTATGCGGTCTTTTCGACGAGTGGATCAAAAATGACGTTTATACGGTATCGATAAGACTTTTCGATTCCGTGGTTTCCATGTTGGCGAGGGGATTCCACACGCAATGTTCATTTTCGGAAAGCTGCAACGCGTATCTTGTCGTTGAGCATGACGGATCCGTATATCCGTGCGATTTTCATGTCCGCGAAGATCTCAAGCTCGGAAACGTGATGACGCATACGTGGGAGGAAATGCTGGAGAGCGCGACTTTCGGGAATTTCGCGGCGGCGAAACGTTCGACGCTGGGCGATGAGTGCCTCAGCTGCGGATATCTCCGCTTCTGCAACGGGGACTGTCCCCGCAACCGCACGGGCGCGGCGGTGTCCGGAGCGCGCAGTTCGCTTTGCGCCGGCTGGAAAATGTTTTTCTCTCATACGCTTGACAGATTCCGCGACATAATACGACATCGCTGGTAAACGGCGTTGCGTTATGGTATAATCCAGCAGGATAAACAAAGGAACAAGTTATGGTCAACAGAATCATACTCAACGAAACTTCGTATCACGGCGCCGGCGCGGTCGCGTCGATCACGGCGGAACTCGCGCAGCGGGGCCTTAAAAAGCCCATCGTCTTTACCGATCCCGATCTCATCAGGTTCGGCGTATCCAAGAAGGTAACCGATATTCTTGATAAGGCTAAGGTCAAGTACGCCGTTTATTCGGACATCAAGGCCAATCCCACAATCAAGAACGTCAAGGACGGCGTCAAGGCGTTCAAGGCCGCAAAGGCCGATTCGATCATCGCCATCGGCGGAGGATCCGCGATGGATACCGCCAAGGCCGTCGGCATCATCATAGCAAATCCGAAGTTCGCCGATGTCCGTTCTTTAGAGGGTGTCGCTCCCACGAAGAATCCTTCGAAGCCGATTCTCGCCGTTCCCACGACGGCCGGCACCGCCGCCGAAGTTACGATAAACTACGTCATCACCGACGTCGAGAAGAAGCGCAAGTTCGTCTGCGTCGATCCTCACGATATTCCCGTCGTCGCTTTCGTAGATCCCGAGATGATGTCTTCTATGCCCAAGGGCCTTACGGCTTTCACGGGTATGGACGCTCTCACCCACGCGATCGAGGGCTATATCACCAAGGGCGCGTGCGCGATCACCGATATGCTCCATCTCGAGGCGATCCGCCTCATTTCGTCGTCTCTGCGCGACGCCGTCGCCAATAAGCCTTCGGGCCGCGCGGGAATGGCTCTCGGCCAGTATATCGCCGGTATGGGCTTTTCAAATGTCGGCTTAGGCGTCGATCATGCGATGGCTCACGGACTTTCGGCTCTCTACGATATGCCTCACGGCAAGGCGTGCGCGATCCTTCTCCCCACCGCGATGAAGTTCAACGCGGCGAAGACGGGAACGAAGTACCGCGAAATCGCCCGTGCGATGGGGGTTAAGAACGTTGATAAGATGACGATGCCCCAGTACCGCAAGGCCGCTGTCGAAGCCGTCGAGAAGCTCGCCAAGGATGTCGGAATTCCCGCCGATCTGAAGGGCGTTCTCAAGAAGGAGGACGTAAAGTTCCTCGCCGAGTCCGCGTATGCCGACGCGTGCCGTCCCGGCAACCCGCGCGACTGCTCTGTAAAGGATATCGAGAAACTCTATAAGTCGCTTGCCTGAAAGGCGCGATTTCGCTTCAGGGGGACAGTCCCCCTGAGGTTTAAAAACAAAAAAAGAAAGCGCCCTTGAAAAAGGACGCTTTCTTTTTAGCTCTAAAACCGACCGGTTATCAGAACTCGGGCTTGGTCTTCTTGAGACCGAGGCCGCGGTCGCCTTCCTTCCACTCTCCGCGCTTCTGGAGAAGGTTGACGCGCTCGAAGCGCTTCAGGACGTTGCGCCTGGAGGTGATTTTACCGGACCCTTTAAGAGATGCGTGCTGGCTCATTTTCTAAATTCCTTTCAACGAGGAAGTAGTATATCATTTTTTTATCGCATAAGCAACCGCGAAAAGCTCACTTTTTAACTTCTGCAGATTCCGCCTTTTCAGGAGCGTCTTCCGTCTTCTTGGGAGCGGGCTTCTCTTCGGGGAGAAGATCCTTGAATTCGTCCGCGACTTCGATTTTCGACTTGCGGATCAGCTTTTCAAGGTAGTCGCCGACGTTCTTGCGGTTGGCGCGGCTCTTGAGAGACTCGACGACCTCTTCAATCTTGGGAAGTTCGCGCGGCTCCGAAATCTTGAGGAGGATGTGGCTGGCCTGGACGGTTTCTTTCGTATCGCCCGCGGCGGGTGTCTTTTTCGTCGTCATGATGAGGTGGTAGCCGTACTTCGTCTTGACGGGAGCGGAAATTTCGCCGACCTTGAGGGCGAAAGCCGCCTCATCGAACTCCTGAACCATCTGGCCGTGGCCGAACTCGCCGAGATCGCCGCCTCTGGCGCCGGACGGACATGCGGAGTTCGCCTTGGCGAGATCGGCGAAGAGGGCGGACTTCTTGTCGGCGGCGGCCGCGTCGAGCTGCTTTTTAAGCTCTTCGGCCTTGGCCTTCGCGGCCTCTTCGGTCAGGCATTTCGCGTTTTCGGCCTTCATGTTCTCGATAAGAGCCTTGGCTTCGGGCGTATAGTCCTTTTTGTCCTTATCGAAGACCTGGGCCTTGATCATCTTCTCGATTACCATGCTGGTCTTGATCTGTTCAAGCGTCTTCTCTTTGCCGAGAGGGGACTTCTCGAGAAGTTCATCGAAGCTCTTGGGAGCATCGGGCATTCCCGCGAACTCCTTCATGATCTCGGCCTTGCGCGCTTCGAATTCGGCGTCGTCGAGCTTGTAGCCGAGAGCCTTCGCCGCCGCGGAGAGCGAGGTTTCAACCATGAACTGCTGAACAACCTGCCTGACGCCCTGAAGCTTCATGTAATTTTTCATCTGGGCGGCCTGTTCGGCGGGCATATTGGCCGTCTGGGCGGCGATCATCTTGTCGAGCATGGAGTCGACATCACCGCGCGTGAGCTTTTTGCCGTTGACCGAGACAAGCACTTCAGCGGGGTCTTTAGGCTCTTCGACGGGGAGTTTGATCTCGGCAGGCGCCGGAGCTTCCGTTTCTTGCCCGCAGCACGCTTCCGTAA
This sequence comes from Kiritimatiellia bacterium, assembly GCA_045630425.1. GTDB lineage: Bacteria > Verrucomicrobiota > Kiritimatiellia > RFP12 > UBA1067 > UBA1067. The sequence goes on from JAZQTB010000016.1 coordinate 7,608, forward strand.
CGTTGTTGGTGTCTGCGGAGGACGTTTCGGAGCAGCACTTTTCGTCGCACTTCTTGCCGTCACAGCAAGCGGTCATTAATGTAGCGGCCGCAATAGCCGCGCAAGCGATGTTGATCTTAGCCATGTGTCACCTGTTTTCTCTTTCTTTTTGTTGAATCTCCCGGAGGAGAAACCGCCTTGTGCGCGGAACCTCATCCAAGTGGAACATATAGAATACACCAATTACCCTGCTCGCGTCCAGTAGAATTTCAAACTTTTTTTCCCTGCCGGGGTTTTTTATGCATGCGGCCACTTCCGCCGATACGGGAATGCGCCGCTCTCCCCTGAGCGCGAAATATCCCGAGGCCGCCTCTATTTCCGGCGAAAGGCCCGTGAGTCTCAGCGCGGCGGTTTCAAAAATCAGCATCTGGGCGAGGAGGTTGCCGTCCCTGCAGAGCCTGTCGATGGAATCGGACAGGAGTCGGAACCAGTCGTTCGCCTCCGGACCGGACGGCGCGAGCGAATCGGCGACGGCGCGGAAGTGCTCCGCGAGAAGAAGTTTTCTGTAGTCGCCGCGAAGTTCCTCTCTCAAAGCGGCCGGCGTACATTCTCTCAGCGCGTGGATTCCGCCGCGGGCGTTCAGATAGTATACGATTTCGCATTCGTAATTGAGGTCGTACTGCCCTAAAAAAGAGCTCTTCGGCCGGACCGCGCCTTTTACCGACGTAGTGATTTTCCCTTCCGGAGTAAGCCACGAGACGATATGACTCGTTCTCGACCACGGCCTGACGGCGAGGCATACGCCTCTTGTTTTCGCGGTTTCGCCGGCCATCAGACTGGGTCGGCGAGAAGAATGTCGCCGTTGCATTCTTTTACGAGCATTTCCGTTCGGGATCTGCGCGCGAGACTCTGGCCCGGCCGGACGACGCGCGGCGGGGTTTTAAGGCCGTTCGCCATACCGGCTGTGCACCATAGATATTCCGACGTCCATCCCGAAAGCGTCGAGGCGTCTTCGATGACGACTTCCACCTTGCGTCCTTTGAATTTCCGCGCGAAGGCTTTGCGCTTGTCCTTCACGAGGGCCGTCAAGGCTCTGGCGCGTTCCGACCTTAGCGGTTTGGGGACGGCGTTGGCGAGCTTGGCGGCCAGAGTGCCCGGACGCTCCGAATACGGGAAAGCGTGAATGTTCGTAAAAGGGTGTCTCTTGACGAAATCAAAGGTCGCCGCGAAATCATATTCGCTTTCGGTCGGGAAACCCGCAATCACGTCGCATCCGAGGCCGAGATCCGGTATCTTGGCCGACGCGAGGCTGACGAGGCGTTCCAGATCGGAGATGCCGTAATCCCGGCGCATTTCCGCGAGAATCCTGTTGGAGGCGGACTGGATCGGTATGTGGAGAAACCGGCATATGTTTCCGTTCTGGGCGATCGCATCGATCGCTTCGGCGGCGGCCGGCCCAGGTTCGAGGGAGCCGAGGCGGATCCTGTGTCCGGCGCCGCCGATGCCCGCGAGCGCCGAGAGGAGATCGGCGAGACGTCTGCCCTTTGAAAGATAGAGCGAAAGGTTGCAGCCGGTAAGGACGATTTCGGTATAGCCGCAGTCGAGGAAGCGACGTGCCCTGTCCATAACGCGGTCGAAGTCTTCCGACACGCTCGAGCCGCGGAATTTAGGAACGATGCAGTAGCTGCATTTTCCGCTGCAGCCGTCCTGGACCTTGAGGTACGCGCGCGCCGTCGAAGTCGGGACGGCGCCGTCGACGAACGTACCGTCGCGGCAAGCCGCGCGCATCGCATTCTCGATCATCGCCTCGGGTGTTCTGTCGGTTATGCAGCCGACCGTGAAAATTCTTTTGGCCGGATATTTCGCACGGAGCCCCGCGATGAATTTTTCGGTGCCGCGCTGGGCGCGGCGGGTAACGCTGCAGCCGCGCACGATGATAAGATCGGCGTCGGAATGTCCCGTCGTTTTCGTCCATCCGTTCGCGAGAAACAGCGCCTCCATGTTCAGAGTTTCCGCTCTGTTAAGGCGGCAGCCGAAAGTCTCGAAACAGACCTTCATATCGCGAGGTACTTTTCGGGGATGCAGAGCAGGAACGCCAGATTCGTCAGGTTGAACAGCATGTGGTTTAGGATCGGGCACCAAAGGCTGCCGGTGCGCCTATAAAGCCAGCACTGGGCCATGCCGAAGAAAAACAGCGCGAGAAAAGCGTTGTCGGGCCAGGCGTTCTGGTAGTAGTGCGCCGCGGTGAACAGTATGCTTACGGGAACCGCCGCGAGATAGGGCTTCGCGGGAGAGGGGAGGCGCCAGAACAGGTATCTGAAGATCAATTCTTCGGCGAGGGGCGCGGCCACGACCACCATCGCGACGAACTTGAGGAATAGCGCGTTCCATCCCACTATTCTCTTCAAAAGAAAAACGGAGTTCTGGCTTTGTAGCGATATGCCGAAAAACTCGGCGGCGAGCTCCTGCGTTAAAAACGAAATGAGCATCGCCGCTACGGTTATCGCGGGCCAGGCGAGAAGCGTTGTCTTTAATCTGGACACTTTGCCTTACGCCTCGGGCTTTTCCTGGACTTCGCTGCCGGTGCCGCGGATCTTGATGTGAAGTTCGCGCAGCTGCTGCTCGGTCACGTAGTTGGGCGCTCCCATGAGAAGGTCCTGGGCCTTCTGGTTCATCGGGAAGGCGATTACCTCGCGGATGTTGGGCGTATCGGTAAGAAGCATGACCATGCGGTCGACGCCGGGGGCGATACCGCCGTGGGGCGGGGCGCCGAACTGGAACGCGCGATGGAGTGCGCCAAATTTCTTGATCACATCATCCTGGGTGTAGCCCGCCATCTCGAACGCCTTGTACATGATGTCGATGCGGTGGTTGCGGATCGCGCCCGAGGAGAGCTCGATGCCGTTGCAGACGACGTCGTACTGATAGGCCTCGATCTCGAGCGGGTTCTTGGTCTCAAGCGCCTCGAGCCCGCCCTGAGGCATGGAGAAGGGGTTGTGCGAGAAGATGATCTTGCCGGTCTCGGGATCCTTCTCGAAGAACGGGAAGTCGACGATCCAGCAGAAGCGGTAGCAGTTCTTCTCGCGGATGTCGTTCGTCATGTGATCGGCGATATCGTTGCGGACGAGACCTGAGAGGCGGTTGCACTCGTCGACGTCGGCAGCCATGAAGAAGAGCGCGTCGCCCGGCTCCATCTTGACGAGAGATTTCATCTCCTCGAGCTGTTCGGCCGAGAGGAACTTCGCGATCGGGCCCTTAAGTTCGCCTTCCTTGGTCCAGGAGATGTAGCCGAGACCCTTGCCGCCGTTCTCCTTGACGAACGCCTCGCGCTTATCGAACCATGTGCGCGTCTCGACGCCGACGATACCCTTTACGAGAAGACCCTTGACGAGACCGCCGTTCTGGACGCACGCGGCGAACGCCTTGAAATCGGCTTTCGCGAAGAAGTCGGACATGTTGATCCACTTGACCGGATTGCGGAGGTCGGCCTTGTCGGAGCCGTAGGTCATCATCGCGTCGCGGTACTTGATGCGCGGCCACGGAGCCTCGCCGCAGTCCCACGTAGAGAACTTCTTGAAGGTCTTTCCGACGACATCCTCGACGACCGCGAAAATCTCGTCCTGGGTCGCGTAGGACATTTCGATGTCCATCTGGTAGAACTCGCCGGGGCTGCGGTCGGCGCGGGCGGCCTCGTCGCGGAAGCAGGGCGCGATCTGGAAGTACTTGTCGAACCCGGAGACCATGAGAAGCTGCTTGAACATCTGGGGAGCCTGGGGAAGGGCGTAGAACATTCCGCGGTGGATGCGGCTCGGAACGAGGTAGTCGCGCGCGCCTTCGGGCGATGAAGCGGTAAGAATCGGCGTCTGGAACTCGTTGAAGCCCTTCGCCCACATCTGCTCGCGGAGGTACTTGATGATCTCGGAGCGGAGAATGATGTTTTTGTGGAGCTTTTCGCGGCGGAGGTCGAGGAAGCGGTACTGAAGGCGCATTTCCTCGGATTCGTCGGCCTTTTCGTCGGGTATATATAAAGGAGTTACCTGGGAGGGGGACTCCATGATGAGTTCGTTGGCCTCGATTTCGATCTCGCCGGTAGGAAGATCGGCGTTGATCGTCTCGGGGGTGCGGAGCTTGACCTCGCCCGTTACGGTGATGACGGACTCGAGGTGAGCCTTCTCGACGAGAGCGAAGAAAGGACGCGAAGGATGGATGACGATCTGGGTAAGACCGTAATGGTCGCGGAGGTCGACGAAGAGAATTCCGCCGTGGTCGCGAAGGCGGAAAATCCAGCCTGAAAGTTTAACGGTTTTGCCCGCGTCTGCGGCGCGAAGTTCGTTGCAAGTATTGGTGCGATAGGGATGCATATTTTTTCCTCCTGAAGATACAGTCGCACATTATATCAAATATGGTGTAAATTGTGCTAATAAATACTCCGACTACTTGCGTCTGTAATCTGAAAAGTGATATAATAAGCTTAGGATTTATGAGCGGGATTTTTCTCGATAATGTGAAACTTGCGTTATCTGCGTCTGTCGGCGCAGACATCGTTTCTTGTACCCCCCCCCATTCCTTTACTGAAATTTGCAGCGTCGCCTTTAGCGCCGTCTTGCGCCAAAAATTTTTATTGCGGAGATTATCTCTGCGGTGATTTTTTATTTTTACTAAACAAGGAGTAAATGACAATGAAACGTATTCTTCTATTTATGCTTTCTTGCTTTGTTGTATCGGCGCAGACGCTCTTCGCCGAAGAGGCCGAAGAGACATATTGGACGTATAAAGTCGATTATACGCATACTGATGGGAAAACCTATGGTTATATAACCGACAATCACAACATTTGGAAGTTAGCTGCGACAGGAAAAGAAGGTTCGAATGCACTTGCTGTTTCTACCAGCGTACAAACTCCCTCTAAGCACATGACATTTACGGCAGAGTTTTTGAGAGATGACGAAAAAGTATATCCGATAGATTTCTCCCGCAAGATTTACAATGAGGATGAATCTAAAACATTTATAGTAACGAGTTTTGATTATTTTTCCTCTAATAGTAAAGGAAAGTATTTGCAGGAACATAAGGATAGACTGTCGGAATTTATTGCGCCCGACTGCACTTTTATCAGAGGAGCCGATGCCATGAGCGGGTACAATTTTTATCAATGTACTTCATTGACGAATGTAGTCTTAAATGAGAACCTGAAAAATATTCCTACATCAGCTTTTGCGGGCTGCTCGGAATTGGTCAACTTCTCTCCGCGTTCATTTAAGGTATGTAGCACAATAAAAGGTAGCGCATTTTCGGGATGTAAAAAACTTGCTGGTAAGTTCGTTTTTGACGCCTGCACGACAGTTGAAGGTTCTGTATTTAATGGGTGCGAGGCTCTTGAAGAGGTTTCCATGCCTGCTGCCGTGGGGATATCCAGCTACATGTTTAATGCTTGCAAATCATTAAAGAAGGTGGATATGCCTTCTGCTACATCGATCGGAGAGAGCGCGTTTGTAGGCTGCGAAAAGCTCTCAGAGCTCACGGTTTCTCCCAATCTTGAAGAGATATTGTCTTCTGCATTCAAAAATTGCACGTCCTTGCCGCCCGATTTCGTCAATTTGATCGCCGGAAAGGGGCTGAAGAGTTTTGGAGCGAAAGAAGTCTTTAATGGATGCACTTCTTTGACTTCACTTATTTGGAATTTCCCGAATTTAGAAAGTAAAATTGTCAGAGAATCCCAATTCTTAGGTTGCTCGTCATTAGGCAAGGTTGTATTTAAGACGCCGGTTGATGAAATAAAAACCGGAGCTTTGAAAAACATCGGGGAAGGCGCGGAGATTTATCTGCCGAAGGAAGTTCCGCAGAAGTTTGGCGAATGGGCGATTGGAATAATGAAAGCCAATAAGGATAACCCGGTCGCCTGGCCTAAGGCTTTTGTTCCAGATGAAACGAAAGACCAATGGTTGAAAGCGATGGGGCAAACATGCTGCTATTTTAAAAAAGAGCAGTTCAATGTGAGTGATGCAAAAGCATACGGGACGAATCACCGATACTATGGGGTCGTAAGTTGGGCTGCGGCGCTCGCAATAATGAAACTGGATGCGGATATGTGCACGTATGATACCGAAAGCAAAAAATTGATCCTTAAAGACAATAGAGTCATCGGATTTGTTTTTGCAGAAAAGAACAATAACGATGCAGAGTGCTATGGCTGCTGGGTTTTAAGGGATCCGAAGTCGGGATTCCGGGTTATCGTCCGATGATAACCTTCGCTATACGCTATAGGGAAGTCAAGGCCTTAAGGCGAACCCCCGGAGTCAATACCGTTTAGTGTGATCGACAACGTTCGCCATTATCTTTCATCCGCTCTGTGCAACAGAGTAATTATTGTTTAGCTGTTAACGGCTTCGCGCTTTGCTTTTGCATGCTTGCTGCTTGCTATGTATAAATGCGGCCACGGATTTGGGCAACCGTGCTCCACTTTTGATATGGTCGATTTCTGCGTCCTCTGGACCCGCTCGCCAATCTTTAGATTTGGCTCGGGGTCGAGTCCTGCATAAATCGACTCATCTAAAAA
>JAZQTB010000017.1:0-11153 GCA_045630425.1 Kiritimatiellia bacterium
CCCTCTATTTTTAATGCTGCCGTGCAGGTAAAATACCATCAAAACAGCAGGAAGAATTACTTTAGCCAATATCGGCAACTTAACCCAAAACCTTAAAAACCGCCCTGACATCGAAAGCAAGATTTTCCCGAATGCGATTGCAACTAACGCGGCAACCAAAGCCGCGCCAATCTTAGCCATCACAGCCTCGCTGAAAAGAAAATCTATCATACGTATATTTTACCATAAATAGCATTCCGTTCGTTCGCTTTGCTCACGAAGGAATGAAAATTCAGCGCAAAAACTATCGCCCAAACCAACCGCCGCATAACCTAAGGAATATCCGACTTTAGGGAATAGAAGACGGAGGTATCGTTTTCGATCCAGATTTCAAGGGAAAGTTCGCTTTTCTTAGCTCCGCAGTCTTTGAGGCGATTTCGGTATTGATTCTTCAATCTCTCCGACATCTCAAGCACCTTCTTCGTTGCTTCGTCCTTGGAGCCGCAAACCTTATCCCCGACAATCCCCCGATCATTTCGTTTTCATTTCGCGTTTAATTTTCCAAGCTTTCCTATTCCATACTCGCCCGCCTTGGGGTTACCTCATTTTATAAAACATCATCAAAAACACCGCATTAACCGCTACTTTATGCCACTTTTCTCCAATGGGGACAGTCCCCCTCGCTATTCCGAGCGTGAGCCGTGTAAGCGGCCTAGCTCATGTCCCCGACGAGCGTCTCCCATGCGTACAGCAAGTGTTAACCATACACCTGCTGTTCCGTATCATACTCTAATACACGGCAGTCTTTCAACCCCGAATACTATTCCCTTTTGGGGGGAACACGCAATATAATACCAACAGTCCCCCTCGCTATTACAATTTTCTATCACTTATCGCCAATGGGGACAGTCCCCCAAGCTATTCACAGAACGCTGTCCCTTTTTTCCTCCTGACAACCACGAATCGCATGCAAATCATCAGAGATACGAAAGATTACCACTATTAGTTCATATGAAATTCGAATCAAAATGATTGCTGAAAACCAGCATAAAATGCTGCCAATAAAAAATATTAAACACTGTATGCAATTCACATTTCGACTGAAAAAAGGCGACAATCCCATAAACAGGCAATGCACTCCCGCAATAAAATATCCTATTCTCGCCAAGCGCTTCGCAACACTTAACGTTATAAACTTAAATCCTGGCTCTCCTGCTGCCGTCCAAAAGCACGAATAGAATACTTTATACCATGGTACAGACACTTCTTGTGAATTATTGCAAGCTCCCTTAGACCATTTGTGCGTAGTCTTCGCTCCTATAATAAAATTCTTCCCGCACGCTTCGCACCTGGCGTATCGAAATAAATACTTTCGCTCGACACTGAACTTTACCCCACAATGAGGACAACTCACATCTACTGTCCCTAATAGATCCATTTCTCACATCCTTTCTCGATTTTGGTTTTTGCGCTCTTCATATCAAACACCACCCCGTCGGCGCGAAAAAGAACGTGGCGTGCCTTACATCCTCACGTCTTGAATAAGGCATCGCCAAACGCCCGAGATAAAACATGATGAGAAGACACGCCACGTGGAATACACCACGTAGCGCAACCTTCGTATTCCGCTTTATCTCTTGAAATTGGCGATTTCTATTCAAAGCGTCATACGCTGTTGCGTACGTTATTGCAAAAATCCTTAGATTATCGCAACTTCTTTTGCCTTGTTAGTGGTTAGTCGTTAGCTGTTAGAATTACCCACTCCCTCACTCCCAACTCACCCTCTCTTCAGGCTGGTAGCAGGTTCCATGCAAGCAAACCCGCCTCTATAAAAGATCATTCGTCGCCCAAAGCGATATAGCCGCCGACACTTGCCTGCCATACGGCTTAAATTCAACGCCCGATATTATACTCTTTCTTTTTCCCAAAGACAAATATCAGGCACTTCAATTTATGACTGCGTCATCCCTTTACCTTCAAGTTCCTCGATTAAAATCACATAGAGATATTCGGCACCCTCCAAATACAATCCAGTCTCGACATCCTGCAGCTTGCTATGGAAGTCGGAGTGGTACAAAATCTTCATCGCATCCTGTATGGCCAAGCCTTTGCGCTCGACCAGCAACGCGACCAAATCCTGCATCGCGTATTCGATCAGCTGTTTCTGCTTAACCGACACGCTCCACCTCCACAAGTTTGAGAGCGGTGACGGCTTCCGGAGTATGAAACGAATACTGAACGGTCAGCACTTTGAATTGCATTTCGCGCATCAACATTTCGACCGACAGGAGTCCCCGCGAAAACTGGCGGAACAGCAATGCCAAATCGTCATTGGCGATAGGTCCCGAAACCATCCCGTACCTGTTGTCCCGATTGTGATCGACCTCCTCGCCATTCGGCTTTCGGTTCGCCATCACAAACATCGCCCACTCGACAGAGGGTTTTTCAAATCGTTTTACGGCAACTTCGACAAGCCCATCTTCGACAAACTCATACGCCATCACATGCGGAACACCGCCGAATCGTCTGACCGTACGACACGCCATCTTTTCCGCCGCCAATTTATCCGGAGAGAGATAAAACCCCTGACCGAAATCCTTGTTGGGGCGACAACGCGAAAGATCAATCGCATCTATCGGCATATTTGAACCATGATAAAGTTTCATGACATCCCCTCACTGTTGCGTTTGCAAATGGCGGCAAGATCGTCCAATGCAGTATCAAGCGACAGAGTATGCTCCGTATCATAGCATTCCTCCAGAAAATCAAGGCCCTTGTATTTTGCAAGGTAGTCAAATGAATCTTTGAAAGAAAGGCCATGCATGTCTGCGTAATCATTCACGCAAACTACCATGTAATCAATCATATTTCTTTTTTCAGACGACATAAATCAATCATTGAACGTCGACATTATATCAAATCTCCGTCATACGTTGTTGCGAGATTTTTATATCATCGCAACTTGGGTGCACCGAGCGATTTATGCAAGGATATGGGGAATTTCTTATATTCGAGCATTATGCATATACTTTCATATATGTATTTTCGCTACGGGCATCCAAGAAAACTAACACTAAAGACTATATAAAGGCGTTTGATTCTGCATAAAAATCTCGTTGCACCCCGACGCATCCGCTTTGTCAAGGGGCATCATTGATCTTAAGCGGATTTCGTCGGAGTTACCGCGAAGACGAGGCGCGTACATAGCTTCGACTTTCGCGGGCAAAACGTGTATAACGCCAGGTGTTTCGACTCTTACACGATAGGTGAACGAATGGGCGCCGCGTGAAATTTCTCTAAGGAAGACCGCGGTCTTCTTCTCGCGGTTTTCGACATACGCCCAGCCGCCGCCGAGATTTTTCCAACCGCTTAAGCCGTCCAAAGGCTCGAAGCCCGCACCCTTCTTGTCTTCAATAAGAATATACTCGTAGTCGTTCTTCGAATCTAAATCGACCCGAATCTCAAGCGTTTCGCCCGCCTTGACCGCGTCGCCGTCCTTGAGCGCGGTTAAGACTTCTTTCGTGCGCTTTTGAGCGAGCGACTGGCCTGAAGCGCCGCGCCCTGTCGAATCCTCAACAACCTCGCTTACGCGCGAAATCGTACGATTTACCTTAAGCTCAAGCCCGGCCGCTTTGATAGGCTCCTCGTATGTAAGGTAAGTCAAATACGCGCTGACATACTTATCCTTCTTCTTCTCTACCTTGCGGCAATATTCGGCGAGCGCCTCAATCGCAAGCCCCGTATCGCGCGTAGAAGTCCAATGCGTGCGCGAAATGCGGTTGTTGTAAAGGTAAAGCGCGAGGCCGCGCGTCGCGTCGCTCGTCGGCTCAACCTTAAGAAAAAGTTTAAGCGCCGTCGCCTGAGCTTCGAAATCACTGCCGTACCAGCACCACCAATAACCGTGATTGCCAAGCTCCAGATACGCGGTAGCGTTCTCGGAATCAATTTTGAGATACTGCTTCAAATTCCGCACTATCGTATCGCGTTTTTCGACTTCATTGGTTAAATCAAATGCGAGACCTAAAATCGCCTGGGCATAAATCGGGAGATCGAGCCTCGCATCGTATGCGCGGCGCAACATCTCCTTCATCGTTCCGTCCGCCTTACCGTCGGTCGCGAGCAATATCGCATACGCGGTAAGAACATCATTCACCCAAGGGCGATCCGTAACTTTCAACGACTCCTTCTGCCGCGTCTTAAGCCACCTTACGCCTCCATTGATGACTTCGTCGGGAACCTTAACGCCGTGACGCTCAGCTTCCGCGAGTCCTCGTACGATTGTCGCGGTCATGTGCTCGTAAGATCGCTCGTAAGAGCCCCAGAACCAGCCCCAACCGCCGTCGGAATTCTGGCGCTCGGAAAGCTTCTTAAGACTCTTTTCAATCAACTCATCCACATCCTTAAGCCTGTCGCCAAAACCCCTCGCAACGAGAACGTCCCTCGCAACCGCAGCCGGAACAAAACGGTTCATCGTCTGCTCGTTACATTCGTATTCGTAGTACTTCAGATAATCGAGCGACTTATCTATCGCTCCGGCGAGCGTATCGGAAACTTCTACCACAGCGCGCAGATTTTCAGCCTCGCCATCTTTAGGAAGTTTAAAGCCGAGCTTCTTATATATCTTAAGCGCCTCTTCGCCCTCATAAACCTTACAATCTATCTTCTCGTCAAGAGATACTTTCTTAAAGAAGCTTTGAGTCTTTTCAATAGCGTGTGAAACAACATCAAAACTCTTCTCTACGCCATCTGAAAGTTCTCCGTCCTCGACGCGCATGCGCGCAGTGAGTTTACCGGAAGAAAGAACCTTAACACGCCAATCTACTCGCACCTCACCTTGAGAAGCAAGCGAAACTTTTTTAGAGCTTAAGTCGCCTTTTATTTCAACACCATCAAGATTAATTGACGCTGTTACTTCGCGCACCTTACTGCCGTAATTATGAAGATTCGCCGAAATAACAACCTCATCCTTCTCAGTAAAGAAGCGCGGCGTTATCATGCGGAGCATCAGATCTTTTTTCGTGATGAGCTCAGTCGCGACCTCCGCAACGCGCCCGTCGATTCCAATCGACCACACCTTTATATTCCATGTCGTAATATCTTCAGGCATCTTAAATTTAACGCGATAAACGCCCTGTGTACCCGTCGCTTCAAGCGCGGCGTTCCAGTATGCCGTATCGGCGAAATCCTTCCTGACACCATCAGATTTCGCATCTCCATTTTCCAAACTCAAAGGAGAATAACAAGCCATAGGTTCACACGCCACAGAAGCGTCACACACCATCGCGGATTGAGCCTGAGGCGCCTTCATTTTTGACAATTTCATCTCCACTCTTTTCCCGCCGCGCGTTCTCACTTTGGCAAATCCAATGCCATATTCACCCCAAAGGCCAAGCGGTCCAAAATATTTATCGCCGGAAAGCGACAGAGGATAAAAGCCGATTGCTCCCGTATTCCGAAATAAATAATTCAGAAATGAATACGGCGAGACAAGGGGATCGAGCCAAAACGCTTCTTTAAGACTTTTTACATTACTACCGCCTGCAATCAGATCAATCGCCTTGTCATATACGGACATAACGGCAGATGCGTCTGTCGGCTTGCCCTTCTCATCAAAAATCTTAACTGTAGCCGAAACAGTTTCGCCGGGCTTTACGACTTCGAGGCCGCCATCTATCTCGACAGTAGCCTTACCGATTTTATCAACCGGCGGCACCATAATTTCGCGAACTTCGTGATGATACTTCACCGCGGAAATAGTCCACGCCTCGACAAAGAAATTCGGTTTATCGCTTTCGACTACGGGAATGGATATTTCGCCCGTCTTGCCTTTAAGACGAAGAAGTTGAGTCTTACCGTTGCGAACTTTGTAAAAAACAGTTGAATCGGGATAGTCCGCATTGACCGTAAGCTTTACCGTATCGCCAGGCGAATAAGTTTCTTTATCGGGAATAAGCTCCAGCGACGAATACTTATAGTTTCGCCCATCGTCACCCTCTCCTCTGACAACAATTATGCGCGAGCCCTCGCGCACTCTACCTTTTAAGTCCGTAACTTCAACTGAAACTCTATACTGCCCGGGCTTAGATGCCGAAAACACCTTCCCCACCTCTTCCCTTTTCCCTTCTCCCTCTTCCCTCAAATCACTTATCCAATACCGAACCTCCTTAACATCATCCTCGCGAAGCCCATCAAAATGATGAAAAACACTAACCTTATCGCCGACACGGTAATGCGGCTTATCAGTCCACGTAAAAACGCGGAACGGTTCAGCACGAACAATTACCGAACCCGTCGCGTCAATCGTACGGTGCGAATTATCGGTAACTGAAACCGAAATGGAATATTCCTGATCATCATCACCATAGAGTTTACGCACCAATGACGTATCCCAGACAACCTTTACTTCTCCTTTTTCATCAAGAGGAACATTCTTCATCGTGACCACAGTTTCGGGCGCCGGCGAAGATCCATACCAACGATGACAGTTGCGCCTGCAGATCCAAAGATTCCCTAACCCGCAATACCAGTCGGCATCGTAAAAATACCAGTTAGATCCGTATTCGTAAAGCCAGAACCACTCAAAAAAAGGATACCACATTATTCTGCGCGGAGTACGCCGGACGGTCACATCCGCAACGCCTTTTTTAACGCTATCACCCCAAAGATATTTCGCTCTTACCGTAGCCGAAACCTTTTCGCCCAGCATGAGAGCGTTCTTTGGCGTATCGACTGACACCTCGAACTCCGGCTTACGATACTCCTCGACTCTGAAAGTTGATTGAATCGCATCATAACGTCCTTCTTCGTATGTCGATATCGCATACTCCCCAAGCTTCGCGTCAGCCGGTATTTTAAATTCGCCCACCAAGCCGCCGAATTTATCAAGAGTGAAATTTTTCTCACTCGATTTATTCCCCATAGGATCAGATATTCTTAGCGGAATCTTCACGCCTTCCAAGGATTTTAGATTCTCATATCCGCCATTGCGCATCCAAAGCTTATATTTTACCGTATCGCCCGGACGATAGGCGGGACGGTCGGTTATTATTACACCTCGACGACGGTCTTGAGAACTATAGGCCCCGTAATGATTATTCCAATATGAATGAATAACCTCCAATGCTCCATCGGGAGAAGTTATCGTAATATATCCATAATAACCGTTGCCGCCGATTTCGGGGATTTTCGCATATCCGTTTTCATCGGTAAATTGAGGTCCTATCTCTTTGTATTCAAACTTTCGATCTTTATTTGAAACTGCATCAAAAACGAAAGCCTCGATTTTTGCGTTTTTTACAGGAGCTCCAGACTCGGCATCTACAACATAAAGTTCACCCCCGTCTTTTGCCGCAAAAGATTCCTTAACTACCGCAAGACGCTGCACGCGCAAAAGCGAATGAATTCTATTGCCGCCCTTAACCGCAATCATTAAAAGATAATCGCCGGCCGGCAAATCATAAGGAACTTCTATTTCTTTTTTCGCGTCAAAATGATCTTCGGGCGACGAAACTTTTTGGCTCCATGAATACTTTTTATCAGTTAAGTATTCATCAACTTTTTTCAAATCAAGGCAACCGCGCAAAAACGAATAAGTATCCCACGGATTATAATAATTATCTCTTTTACGATTATTCTTAATATCGCTTTTTAGTTCTTCAAGGAACTTAGCGACATTTACCTTTGAGAGCGAAAACTCCAATTCATCGGCGTTCCTGAAATTAACCTCAAATCTGGCACGCTTTTTATAGCTTACGACCGGCACATTTCCGGAAAGCGAGACATTCGGAGATGAAATCCTCTCAACAAAATGGCTGTAGCCTTCGCCCGCCTTTATCCACATTTCGCACGCTTTGACAAATTGATAGCGCAGTTCATATTCTTGAGCTATGCTTGCGTAATCGCCAAGCTCACGCCACATTCTTAAGTAATTATATTCAACGGGGAGCTTAAAGCGTTTAATTCCGTTGGCAAGTCTGGTAATAGTCTCGTCATCATCCAGAGACCTTAAATCCCCGATAAGTTTTGTAAGATTGTCCTTGCCTCTCAAATGATAAACCCCGAATTGGTTTTTTGCGAATTCTCCCAACGTCCGCGCCGAATTGCGCCGCCCGAAATCGTCAACCGCCGCTCGCGCGGTATTTGCGAACATCCATCTCTCGCCGTCGTTCTTGGCGTCTTCCCAATTTTTGACAAGGCCGTAAAAGATCGGTTCGCCGCTCTCATCTACGGGCGCGGGGCCTTCTTCAAAATCGCTGCCGCCCCAATTTCTCTTCTCTTCAATCTGCGGAATTTCCGTCAAGGAAGTCAATTCCTGAAGCTTCCACGCAGCGCCCCTGTTTCGACCGTTCATTTCGAGGGCGTTGACGACTTCATTCCAAAACCAACGCTGCCGAAGTTTAGTCTGTTTAGCCAAATCCGGCATAATCGCCTTTAAGCACTTTAAGCGCTTAACTCGATCATGCTCTACAGAGGAATATTCATCTCTCCACTCGTTTAATCTGGAAAATACGCCCTTTACTGTTTTACCGTAACGCGGCAATTCCCCAAGCGCCTGCGAATAAGCGACATGAACGGCAAACTCCTTGCGCTCCAAAATCGCTTTATCGAGCAACGGCTCTGCCTCATCAAAGCGCTTAAGTTTCGCTAAGCACCTCGGCGCATCAAGGAGAGACTGCGCGCGATTCCCGTCGGTCACATCCGCGCCATCAGGCGCGAATACGATGTTCGTGTAGGCCACATACGCCTCGGCATAGTGACCCTTTTCCATAAGCAAAGCAGCGTCTTTTATATCAATTGCAAAAACTTGAACGGACGCAAAAACGCCTACTGCAACAGCGAGCGCTGAGAAAAGATTATGCCGCACAAAAACCTCCTTCTGTTTTACACTATCCACCGGCAATCCGCCGCGCCAATATCGGCAACTCCGGATCGCGCGCGCCGCATGTCGCGAACGCCGCGAACCTGGAACGGTTGGCGCAGATCCATTCATACGCCTCGTCGAGATCCCTCACTACCGCAACCTTCCCCGGATCGATCTTCGCGGAAAGCGCGTCCGAATTTATCGAACGGTCGGCCGTGCCGCCGGCGTCGTAAACCGGCGGAAGAAGAAGTTTATCGCACGGGCGGACGGTTTCGTTGAACATCTCCGCGAGCGCGTCGAGCATTTTTCTCAGCGGCGCATACCCGTGGGGCCGCCACACCACGCAGACGCCCTCGGGATGCGCCTCGGCGAGAGTCGTCCACATCGCCCTGATCTTCTCGGGGTTGTGGGCGTAATCGTCATAGACGCCTTCGCCGATTTTCTGAAGACGCCTTTCTACACCGCCGAACTTCAGAAGCGCCGCCTTCGCCTCCGCCTCGCCGCACCCGAGCGCCTTGGCCATTTCGAGGGCGAGAAAGGCGTTGTTGCGGTTGTGCCTTCCGGGAACGGAAACATCCGCCTCGCCGTAAACCTTTCGCCCTTCGACGAGCGGACCCGGCATCCCTTCGACAAACGCGTCGAAAACCTCGTCCATCTCCTCTTTGGAATAATGATCGGCCGAAGCGTTCGTGACGACCGCCGCATACGGCTTGAACGCGACGAGAGATTTGTCGCTCTCGTCGACTTCGGCGACGGCGTACTCCCCGCGCCCGAACCGGACGGCGCCTTCCCAGCCGGGAACGTTCGCGCCGTTCACGCACATCGGATCGAAGCCGCATTCGGCAAGAATATGACCCAGCATCGCCGTCACCGTCGACTTCCCGCAGGTGCCGACGACGGCGACGAGTTTGTACGGCGAAAGGGTTCTCGCGAGAGCGGCTGCGCGGTGGGTGACCGGGATGCCGAGCTCGCGGGCCTTTTCAAGCCCCGGATTGCCGTCTTCGATCGCGGTCGAGACTATGACCTCGTCCGTCGTCCCGTCGACGCCGGTGCCGTCGTCCGGAAAACACCTGACCCCGAGCGATTCGAGATGGCGGATGTTGGGCGTTCCGAGCGTCCTGTCGGCGCCGGTCACTTCGTCGCCAAGCCTGACGAGCGCGGTCGCCAGCGCGCTCATTCCCACTCCACCGATCCCTATAAGATGGCGTTTCATTCTCCGACCCCCTTTCCGGCAAGTTTATCGATCACCATGCCCGCCAGGGCGAATCCGAAAACGGCGCTGACGTGAACAAGACTTCCGTACGCGCGCCTTTCGGCCGTCGCGGGGGCGTCTTTCGCGGCAAAAGGCCTCTCCGAGGAATAAACGCACATGAACCCGCGCCCCGGGAAGACTCCCGATTTCCTGAACCGCGATCTCAGCGAACGCGCCAGCGCGTCACCCTTTATATTCCAGAATTCATCTTTCGCGACCGCGAAAGGATCTTTGCGCAGCGCGGCCCCCATCGAAGAAAACAGATCGACGCGCTCGAGCCTCGTGACATGCGCGATGAGATCGGCCTTGTCGTCCACCGAATCGATCGCGTCCACGACGCAACCGCACCTCTCAAGGCCGAACGAGGCTGCGGTATCCTTCGAATAGCGCTCCGGAAAAACCTCGAGCCTCAGTCCCGGATTTATCTCGAGAAGCCTCTTCTCTAAAGCGGCGACCTTAAGCTCTCCCACGCTTTTCGACGTCGCCATGATCTGGCGGTTTACGTTCGACGGCGCGACGCGGTCGGGATCGACGATGACGAGCGTCCCGACGCCCGTGCGGACCAGAGCCTCGGCGCACCATCCGCCGACGCCGCCGACGCCGACCACGGCGACGCGCGACGCGGCCAGAACCGCAGCCGCCCTTTTGCCGAGCGCCTGTTCCGTCCGCGCGAACGCCTGCCCGGCGAAAATATCGTCGGCCGGGGGCAAGACTATCTACGGTCCTTGAGCGGGATGTATGTTCTCGGACGGAAGAGCGGCTTGTACGCCGGACGCAGAATCGGCCCGTTGTTGATAAGCTCTTCCATACGGTGGGCGCACCAGCTCACGCAACGACCAACCGCAAAAAGCGGCGTGTAAAGATCGTGCGGAATCCCGAGCATGTCGTACACGAACCCGGAATACAGATCCACGTTCGCGCACACATCCCGCGCACCGGGATGAAGCGTGCGGATCACTTCCGGCCCCATCGTTTCCACCGCTTCGTACAGCGCGAACTCCTCGAGCCGACCGGACGCCTCCGCCAGTTTCTGCGCCTTTTCCTTCAGCAGCAGCGCGCGCG
>JAZQTB010000018.1:0-9866 GCA_045630425.1 Kiritimatiellia bacterium
TATCCCCCCCCCCCCCCCCCGTGCTTTAAGAAAAGCGAGTTTTGCTTATTCTGGCGCAGAGGCGTCTTCAAGAATTTTAATTCCAAACCCATTGCGGAGATTTTCTCTGCAGTGGATTTAATTTTTAAATAAAAGGAGACACAATGAAAAGAAATTCAGCCTTAATGGTCGCTTGTCTATTAACAGCGGTGCTGTCAACTTCTGCATCGTTTGCAGAATGGAAGTATGATCCTGAAAGTAAAACGTTGACGGACGGGGTGTGGAAATTTACAGCAACACAAGTTGTAGTTAACAAGAAACCGACAGAAAAACTTAGTGTAGATGCAGAAAAAGGAGTAGTAGGGGTTTTTAATGGAGAAGAAGGTAAGGCATATCCAATAGACTTTACGACAATCTCCGATGATAGCGATAATAGGTATTATGTTCAGGAATTTAAGAACTTCAGTACTAATTCTGGTAACGGCACTACTCCTATTACAGATAAAATAAGTCAATTTATCGCGCCCGATTGCATAACGTTAGGCGGAAACGGTTGTTTTTATAATTGTAAGAATCTTACTAAAGTAAAACTAAGTGACAATTTTAAAAATTTTGCAGATCGCTCATTCGTTAATTGCACATCTCTCGTTGATTTTACGCCAAGAACTTTCGCTGAAGCCACAAAAGTCGCTATAGGCAGTTTTGCAGGATGTTCCTCATTGGCAGGAGAGTTTTATTTTCCAAAATGCTCTGATGTAGGAGAAGGCGTATTTAACGGATGCACAAATCTTAAATCGGTTAAAATGCCGGAGCTGGAAGTGATTAATGCTAGTGTTTTTAAGAATTGCACTAATCTCGAGGATGTTGAATTGTCGAAAGATCTCTATAAAATCTCGACAGGAGCATTCTATGGATGCGCTTCATTGCCAGGTGACATAATCAGGTCTTTACTTCATCCTGGCATTAAGAATTTCGGCAAAAACGATACTGATGTGAAGGATGTTTTTACCGAGTGTTTGTCTTTAGATGGAACTTTGGAATGGAATTTTGAGTTGGAGAGTACAAACGTAGTCGGGGCAAGCTTTTTTTCTGGTTGCACCAGCCTCCAGAAATTCATCTTTAAATCATACGTTTTTGAAATTCGCGGCGCAGCCTTATTAAATCTTGCACCGGGCGCAGAGATTTATATGCACCCTGAACCGGTAAAAGAATTAGCCTCCACGGCTTTGGGCAGAAACAAAGGGCCGTTTTCAAAAGTCTATATCGGGGAAGAGAATTTTGATGCTTGGACGAATGTAATCGATAAGACTTATCATATAATGCCAAAGAAAGATTTCAATAATACCAACTGGTGGGAGTATGCTGCCGACAGCACGCATAAGCGTCAACAAGACGATATGCTCAGGCGCATGAAAGAAGATCCTCAAATGGCGCATTTCGATGAAAGTACCGGCCGGATCACAGTTAAGCAAAAGGGTGTAGTCGCATTTTGTATGGAATATAAAAGCGGAAACGATACTGGAGCTAATACCGCAGGGTGTTTTTGGCTGTTAAAAAGGCCGAAAGTCGGGCTGACGGTCAAGGTGCGTTAATTTTTTCCTCATAGCGAATAGCAACTGTTAAACGTCGGCAGAGAAGCCGATGCAGGAGATCGCATTTTTGGCTGATCTGTGTTCTGCATTTATCCACCGTTTTTGGTATAATAAGAAAACTATGAAAGATTTAAAAGAAGCTTACAGGACGATCGAGGCCGATCATTTCGCGCCCAAAATGGAGATTTCGTTCATCGACGGCGACAACCGCCAGACGTTTTCGTACGAGAAGGTGACGTGGAACATCGGCGGCGAGGAGAAGGGTCTCAGATACGGCGAGAATCCCGGTCAGGAGGCCGCGCTTTACAAGCTCGTGAACGGCAATCTCGTTCTCGGCGACGTCGAGATGATCCAGGCGGGCCGCTACCTCGCGTCCGTCCCCGAGCTTCTCCAGTCCGGCAAGCATCCCGGCAAGACGAACGTCACCGATACCGACAACGCGCTCAACATCCTGCGCTATCTGATGGATAAGCCCTGCGCGGTCATCGTAAAGCACAATAATCCGTGCGGCGTAGCCCCCGGTTCGACTTTGGCCGAGGCGTATTTCCGCGCCAACAAGGCCGATCGTCTCGCCGCCTTCGGAGGCGCGATCGCGCTCAACCGCGAATGCGACGTCGAAACGGCTAAACTCATCATCGAGAATTACGCCGAAGTCGTGGTCGCTCCCGATTTCAAGCCCGGCGTGATGGATCTGTTCGCGACGAAGAAGAATCTCCGCGTCTTCCGCATCAGGAACATGGAGCGCCTTGCCGAATTCGTCGCTAAACACGTTGTCGATTTCAAGTCCCTCATCGACGGCGGCATCGTCGCCCAGACCTCGTTCTCGGCCAACGCCCGCAGGAACGAGGACATGATCCCCGCCTACTGCAAACGCAAGATGACGAACAAGGAAACGGGCGAAGTAACTTTCGAGGAGCATAAGATAAACCGTCTTCCCACCGCCAAGGAATACGAGGATCTCGTTTTCGGCTGGCTCGTCGAGGCGGGCGTGACCTCCAATTCCGTGCTTTACGTGAAAGACGGCGCGACCGTCGGCATCGGTACCGGCGAGCAGGATCGCGTCGGCGTCGCCGAAATCGCCCGCGACAAGGCCTATACGAAACACGCCGACTGGATCTCGTGGGAGAAGTATCGGAAGCCCTATAACGATCTTCGTCTTGTTTTCGGCGAAGAGGACGGCGCTAAAAAGCAGGCCGAAATCATGGAGCAGACAAAGGCCGAAAAGGGCGGCCTTCCCGGCTGCGCGATGGTTTCGGACGCGTTCTTCCCGTTCCGCGACGGCGCCGAGGTCGGTATCCGCGAGGGTATCACCTCGATCGTTCAGCCAGGCGGAGCGATCCGCGACTGGGATGTCATCGACTGCTGCAACGACGCCGGCGTCGCGATGGTCTTTACGGGCCAGCGCAGCTTCCGCCACTGATAAAAGCTCACATTTCTAAGGAGGATAGTTCATGAACGGTATTACATTCGGAGAGGCGTGGAACTACGGCGGGCCGCTGATGTGGGTGCTCGCGTTCTTTTCGGTCGTCGCGGTGTCGATGGCGCTGTATCTCTTTTTCGCACAGAACAAAGGTTCGTTCATCAGGTATTCGATAGAGCGGCTGAAATCCGCAAAGGATCCCGAAGCCGAGGGCGCCCGGATCGCCTCGCGCGTTTACGCGAGCGTGGACTGGCTCGCCGATATCGCGGCGATCGCTCCGCTCGTCGGGCTTCTCGGCACCGTTCTCGGCATGTTCCAGGCCTTCGGAGGGATCGCGACGGACGTTGCCGCGGGGGCTAAGCCGGTCGTTCTCGCGCAGGGCGTTTCGCAGGCCATCGTCACTACGATTTTCGGACTTGCCGTGGCTATTCCGTCGCTGCTCGCCCACGCGTTTTTCCGCCGCCGCGCCGCGCGGATCATAGCTGCGCTCGAGGAGAAGGCCGATGAAATTTTCGGTTGACGGGAATTCGAAGCCGCCGACGCTGGCCCTGACGTCGATGCTCGACGTCATATTCCTGCTGTTGTGCTTCTTTGTCACGGTGAGCGTCTATTCGCAGTGGGAGAGCGAGATTTCGATCCAGCTTCCTTCCGCCGAGACCTCCGAAGAGCCCAACAGACTGCCCGGCGAGGTCATCGTGAACGTCACCGATTCGGGGAACGTGAGACTCAACGGCATGAGCGTCGATCTGGGAGATCTGAAAAACCGTCTCTCGAAGCTGTCTAAAATCTATCCCGACCAGTCCGTCATCATCCGCGCCGACAAGTCGGCCAGATATGAGCATCTCGTCAAGGTTATCGATACATGCCGAAAGGCGGGAGTGTGGAACTTCTCTCTCGCCACATCCAACGAAGACGCACAGAAATGACGACTCTTCCGCTTTTAATCGCCGCCGCGGCAGTTCTGCCGTCCGACAGGATGGCTATGGCCGACAGGCTTTTCGACAGGGGCGACTATGCCGGCGCGCAGAAGGAGTACGTCGCGCTCAAAGGGGCCTCGGGCATCGCGGAAGACGAGATTCTCTACCGTCTGGCGGAATGTTCCAGGCTGTCGGGCGATACGGCGGCGGCGCGTTCGGGCTATTCGGAACTGACGGAAAGATTTCCTCTGTCGCGCCATGCCGACCGGTCGCGACTCATGCGGGCCCTTACGCTTCAGGGCGGAGACCGTCTGGCCGAACTCAAGCTGCTCGACACCGACAAGGTCCGTCCCGCCGTCAGAGCGTGCGCCCTGTATCACATCGGCATCGCCGCGAACGACAGGAACGCGTTTAAGCGATGCGTCGAGCTGGAGCCGAAGGGGCCGTACGCCCTTTACGCGAAGTTTCACCACGCTTCTCTGACCGCGGACGATCCCGATCCCGCCGTCCGCCGCGGCGCGATAGGCGAACTTCTCGAAATCCATCATTCCAACGACGCGAAGCTGGCGCGGGAGGCCCTCTATTTCGCGGCCGTGCGAAGCTACAGCGACAAACGCTATCTCGAATCGTCGATGCTTTTCCGCCGTTATCTGAAGGCGCATCCCGACGACGTCCGGTCCGAGGCCGCACGCCGTCATGCCGCGTGGAGCGATTATCTGGCCGGGCGCTACGCCGACGCCGCGTCGCTCTGCGGCGACGGCAGGTCCGACGACGCGGCGTATCTTCTGGGCGCTTGCGCCTTCGCGATGGGCGATTACGAAAAGTCCCGCGGGCTGATGGCCGGATATCTCGAAAAATTCCCCAATGGCAGATACCGCTCTTCCGTCGAACTTCCGCTCGCCCGGATGGATTTCGAAGATGCCGAGAAGAAGGGCGACGCGGCGAAGATGGTCGAGGCGGCGCGGCGCGGCGCGGCGCTTTCGAAGGCGTCGCACGACCGGCTCAGGCTCGCGTGGGCCTACGAGAAGAGTTCGCGCGACGCCGAGGCGCGCGCGGAGTACGAGTCGCTCGCGAGGTCGTTCCCCGGGACGCGCGACGCGGCGGAAGCGCTCTTCCGCAAAGCGATGATCGACATCCGCGCGGGCAGGTGGTCGCCCGCTGAACTGGCGCTCGCCGAAGCGCTGAAGGCGCCGGCGGATTCCTCCCGCAGACCGGAGGCTCTCTACTGGCGCGGGATATGCGCGGTCCGTCTGGGCCACGAGGAGAAGGGCGTTCAATATCTGAAGGAGGCTCTTGAACTCGGGATATCCCTCGATTCGGCCCGCGAGGCGCGCCTGATCATCGCCGACGAGGATTTCAAGTCCGGCCGTGTCGCGGAGGCCCGCATGGCATATATGAAGCTCATCAACGAAGGTGCGGCCGAGCGCATGGGTGCGGCGAAGCTCTGCGCGGTCGGCAGGTTTCTTCTCGAGGAAGACGACGGCCGCAGGGCGTGCCGGGAGTCGAAAAAATGCGCCGAAGCCCTTTTGAAGGTAGCGGGATCCTCGCCGGAATGGAAACAGGAGGGCTTTGCCCTTCTCGGCGCGGCCGAAGAGGCGGCCGGAGAATTTTCGGCCGCGATCGGATCGTATCGCCAGGCTCTCGCCGAAAACGTCCGCACCCGCCGCAGAAAGTCCGTCGCGCTGAACCTCGGCGTCCTTCTGTGCAAGGCCGGTGAGACGGCGGAGGCCGACGCCGTTCTCAAGGAGGCGGTTAAACTGAACGCCGACGATTCCGCGGCCAGGGCCAGGGCTTATCTTTTCCTCGCCAAAAACTGCATGGCGGCCCAGGATCTGCAGGGAGCCAGAGACTACGCGACCGTGGTCACGACGCTTTTCGGCGATCCCGAGATGATCGCCGAGGCCAAGAAGATACTGGACGGCGCGGCTAACGAGGTCAAGTGATGGATGAGAAAAGTCAAAATCTGATTTTTTTCGCGGTGGTGCTTTCGGTGGCGCTCCATGCGGGACTGATGTTTTTTATGCGTCCGCAGGTTATGACGCGCATCTCCTATTCCGGAGCGAGCGCACGCGCCCGCGCGCCGATGACGATGCGCGACAGGCCCGTTTCTCCGGAGACCGTCCGTTTCGACGTCATGGAGGATGTCGCCGCGCAGGTCGATTTTCCGGCCGCGTCGGCGGGGGATGTCCGGCCGTCGGCCGACTCCACACTGAACGCGGCGCCGGACCGTCAGAAACTGCCCGATCTGTCCGGGGAGATCGGGAGCGCGGCTGTTCCGCGGATGGGTTTCGATCCTTCCGAGCTGCTGTCGACGCCGGCGGCGGAGACGGTCGCGGCGCCGAGGCCCGAGGCGGTCTCTCCTTTAGCTCCCGGCGCGGGATCCGGTTTTGCGCGGGCCGCCGCGGCCGAGGGCGCGCTCCGTCTTGACTCCTCTCCTCTGACCGCCGCCGCGGTTCCGGATGTGGCGCCGCCGGCGCCGGCCGGTCCGCCCGTGGCCGAAATCGATCATGCGGCAGCGGTCGCCGCGGGGGACGGATTCGACGAGCCTAAAAACAGGCCGGAACCTTTTGTGCCCGTCAGGGAGGTCATGGCCGAGGTCGACGAGAAGATCGTCGAGACCGAGAAGGCCGCCGTCCGCAGCCTTCTCGACGTGAGAGAGGCGAAGGAGCTTTCCGCGTTCGTAAACATGACGGCCACGTCGGCGTCTCAGGGGGAGTGGACGTATTTCAAAATCCGCGTCCAGCCGCGCGCGGATCTCGGCGTCGTGCCCAAAGACGTCGTCATTCTGCTGGACGCTTCGGGATCGATAGCGAACGACAGGTTGAGAAGCTGCAGGGCGAACGCCAGGAAGATTCTGCGTTCGTGCATGAATACGCACGACAGATTCAATCTCGTCGCGTTCAGAGACGATTTCCGCTATGCGTTCCAGACGTGGCAGGATTGCGGCGCCGAAAGTTATGAAAAGGCCGAACGCTGGCTCAATTCGCAGGCCGCCTACGGCAGGACCGATGTTTTCGCGTCGGCCGCGTCGGTGCTGAAACTTCCCCGGGATCCGAAGCGTCCTCTCATCGCGCTTATCGTGACTGACGGCATCGCCAACAAGGGCGTGCGCGAAACCTCGCAGATACTTTCGAGGTTCACGAAGCTGAACGACGGTCTGATTTCAGTCTACATGTACGGCGTCAAGGATGACGCCAACCGCGAACTTATCGATCTTCTCACCCGGGGCAACAGGGGCGAAAGCTTCATACATGAAGGATGGCGGAAATACGCCGGGCGCGAGCTTGAGCAGCTGAGCGACCGTTTCCGCGACCCGGTTCTGACCGATCTGCGGGTCGTTTTCGCCGCCGGGTCGAAAGCCGAGGCGTTTCCGGTCCTGCTGAAAAACCTGTATCGCGGCGGGATGGTCGACATCGTCGGCCGCGTGCCGAAGGGGACGCGCGAAATCGCGTTTTCGCTCAAGGGTCTCAACGGCGATAAAGCCTACGAGGGATTTTTCAGATATGAACTTTCAAAGGCGCCCTTCGAGGCGGAAATACCCGGGCTCTGGGCGTCGGAGAAATCCATCGACGCCAGGCTCCGCTGATTGTCGGGGAAAGGAGTGTATATGCTCGCCGTATGGAACGCTGTAAACGGTTGGATGTCCTCTGTGGGCGCCGGTCCTTTCTGGTCCGGCGCGGCGTCGTCGGTCTTGTGCGCCGCAGGTCTGGGCGTTCTCGGATGGATCGTGTCCTTTTCGGTGTCGCGTTTCCTCGGGCGGATCCTGTTTCTCGGAACCGGCACGTCGGCGCACAGGCAGAAGGTGCTCGATTTTCTGCGCATGACGAGAAGATTCGCCTTTTTCTGGATTCTCACGGCTTTCGTCCCGACGGCGTTCCATCCGTTTCCGGCCGTCGCGGGAGGCTTGTCGCTGACGCTGAAGATCGTCACCGTCGCCGTATGCGCGTCGGCCGTCTCGAGATTCATCACATGTCTGCGGTACGCGGCGAAGGCCCGTCTCGAAAGTGAAGTGTTCGCGGCGAAGACCGTTTCGCAGATGCTTAAAATTCTGGTGTGGTTTACGGCCTCCGTCGTCGTCGCGTCGCTCATAATGGGTAAAAGTCCCGTGTTCGTGCTGAGCGGACTCGGCGCGATGACGGCTGTTCTCATGCTGATTTTCCGGGATTCGCTTCTGGGGCTTGTCGCCGGCGTCCAGGTTTCGCAGAACGACATGGTGCGCGTCGGCGATTGGATTACTATGCCGAAGTTCAATGCCGACGGCAACGTTATCGATATCGCGCTTACAACCGTAAAAGTTCAGAATTTCGACAACACCGTCACCATGATCCCTTCGTCGGCGCTTATAAGCGATTCGTTCATCAACTGGCGGTATATGTCGACATCGAAGGGTCGCCGGATCAAGCGCCCGGTGTGGATCAGCGTCACTTCCGTCCGGGAGCTGAGCGAAGAGACTCGCGCCGATCTCGTCGCTCAGGGGCTCCTTCAGGACGGCGACCGGCCCATTTCAAATCTGGCCGCCTTCGAGATATGGCTGCGGCGCATGCTTGCGGCGGACGATGCCATTTCAAAGGAGCTCACCTGCATGGTCAGGCAGACCGAGACCGGCGACACGGGAGTTCCGGTCGAGGTGTACGCGTTCACCAAAACGCGCGACTGGGTGGAGTACGAAATGATTCAGACCGAGATATTCGACAGAATTTTCGTAACCGTTCCGAAGTTCAATCTCAGGGTATACCAGCGTACGGGCGATAAGCCCAATTGATCGGGTGTTCGTACGGCGGAAGAACCGTCATTCCCTGACGGTAATGGCCCTGAATTCGATCGCGCCGCCTTCGCTTTGCAGCCCGATCGCCCCTTCCGGCGTCTTTACGCCTTTTACGCGGTTCATCAGGACGCCGTTCAGGTAACTGGTGACGGTTTCGTCTTCAACCGTGATTTTAAGCCTGTTCCATTCTCCGAACGGCTTTTCCGCCGACGGGACCCGCGCGGGGACGGCGGCGATGCCGGAAAGCGCGTCGGCGGGGTTGTAGGCGTTGCGCGGCTTTACGCCCTGAAGGACGCTTCCGCCTATCGCAAATACGGAACAGACGCTGGCGGGCTGGAGCTGATTCTCGTAGCATCTGGGGATGAATGAACCGTTTTCATCAGAAAGGCGCAAGAATATTCCGGAGTTGGGATTGGCGGTTTTGCGCCACCAGCGGTATTCCAGCTCGAGCGTGTAGTTTTTGAAGTCGTCGCGTTTCGTGCGCAGATATCCGAAAGGGGTTCCCGTCGTGCGGATGGCGCCGTCGGCGACATGCCAGACAGGTTCGGCGGCGCTGTAACCGCCCGTGGCGTTGAAGTCCGCTACGGCGGTCCAGCCAGTAAGATCCTTGCCGTTGAAAAGTTCCACGGCCTGAGCAAGCGCCCCGGAGAGCGCGACGACAGTAAAAAGTAAAGCTTTCATGCTTCATATTTTACCATATTTGCCGCGCGACGCGACGGGTAAATTATACCTGTCCCCATTTGTTTTCATCCGCTCTGTGCAACAGTAATAACCACAATCTTGTTATTATTCATTTCTTGTCGTGACTTTTCATATCGCGGCGGATGTTGCTGCAACCGTGCTCACCTTTTGATATGGGCGATTTGCGCGTCCTTGCGACCGCTCGACGTACACGAGTACGTCTTCGGGTCGCAGTCCAGCGCAAATCGCCACATCTAAAAAGGGTCCGCTCGGCTGACGGCAGCAATCTCCGCCGCACATGTCATGCTGTGGGAGTTCGTCGCGTCGCACAAAGCGCGTTTACAGCATACGATACCAAACTTACATTCTTCGTAATCTCGGCTCCGAAAGCGCGTCTCCGTTGCTTGCCGGGAGTGTCCGGTCTCGCTCCCATTCGTCTCGCGACCGCTCCCGCAGTTATACGGCGCCATCCGCCGCGTAATACTTCGTCAGGCGCACCCCTCGCTTCGCTT
>JAZQTB010000019.1:0-1716 GCA_045630425.1 Kiritimatiellia bacterium
AAACATTTGCAAATTCCAATTCATGGCTTGTCGTCTCTGACACTGCTGGAGGATAAACGGCAGAATCGACTGCAATAAAATCAATCGCAAATGCCGCAAATGCAAGAGAAAGGACGATTAAGCACAACCGACCGGTAAAGCGTCTGATTTTTTGAGACATAATAGCGTCCTTTCTTTGATTAAAAATTATCCAAACAATGAAATGGTTTAGATAATTCGTGAAAAGTATACCACATCCCACTCGAAACGAAAAGCGCTATTTATCTGACAATAATAGAACCTGTCCCCATTTGCTTTTATTCATTCTGTGCAACAGTATTTTCCTATGTTCTACGCCCGGCGTCTTCTAATTCTGAAATTCTTCAGCTCTTTGCGCATAAAGAGGACCGACGCGGCGAAATACGCCGTCGTGCCAAGCGCGATGAGAACAGTAAGCTGAAGAACGCTGTTAAGTTTCACCGGCAACAACCCGCCGTCCGAAACGATAAACGCGCGCGACAGATAAATCACGATGCACATAACGGCCGAGGCGGAGAATATTTTAACCATCGGAACGACAATCTTCGAAAATCCAAGATTCCCGTTTCTGCGCCTGGCGAGCGCGACAAGCAACAGACATCCCGCCGCAGAACAGAAAACGGTCGACGCCGACAGACCTACATGGCGCCATTCTACCGGCAGAAGCCAGACCGCGAGAATATTCAGCGCGGCGTTCACCGCGACCGTGAAAAGCGAAACCTTAAGGGGAGTTTTCATGTCGCCCTGGGCCTGAAACCACGGCACCATAACCTTCTGGAGCGAAAAGAAACAGAGCCCGACGGAATACACCGCGAGAGCGCGCGAAACGCGCACCGTCGCGGTCGCGTCGAATTCCCCGCCTTCGTATATGACTGCGGTCACCTCGCCAGCAAGAACGAAAAGCCCCACCGCGGCGGGAATCATGACGAACGAAAGCGACGTCAGCGAAGAACCCAGTGCCTCGCGGGCGCCCGATTCGTCCTTCTTCGCGAAAAGCCCCGCGAAAGTCGGAAGAAGCACGGTTCCGAACGCGACGCCGACGACACCGAGCGGAAGATCCATAAGGCGCTCGGCGTAGCCGATAACGCCGGCCGCCCAGGGACTGGCGATCTGCGCAAGAAGCTGGTCAAGCAGAAAATTGAGCTGTATCGCTCCCGCGCCGAGAGCGCCGATGCCGATATTTCGCCAGACCTTGAACACTTTCGTCTCGCGCCACCCCTTGAAGCTCAAACCCGGCATCACGCTGGCGCGGGCCATCATCCACAACATAAAACCCATCTGGAGGGCGCCCGCGATCAAAATGGCGACGGCTATGCGGTGTATCCGCTGATCCGGCCGCATTTCCGGAAAGAACGAAATCCATCCGAGCATCGCGATCCAGCAGATGTTCAAAAGGCACGGCATAGCGCTCGACGCCTTGAACCGGCCCAATGCGTTCAGCACTCCCATCCCGAACGCGGCGCCGCAGATGAACAGCATATACGGCAAAAGCGTCTTTATAAGACGGATGGTAAGCATAAAGCGCTTCGCGTCGGCAATACATAGCTCGTTGCGAAACTTCACCACCAATTCCAGCGAGCCTATCGCGACGACGAGAATCGCACCGAGCATAAGCATCACGGTCGTCATCACGGCCCGCGCCAGTTTAGTAGCCTTCTCCAGCGAGCCGTTCTCGACCTCGTCTTTGAATATCGGAAC
>JAZQTB010000020.1:0-19681 GCA_045630425.1 Kiritimatiellia bacterium
ATAAAGAGCACCCTTAATACGACTATCCTTCTCAGATTTAAGCGCGGCAAGAATAGTTGAAGGCCGCCCCTTAGCACGAGGTTTGCGCATTGGACGCAACGCTGATGAGGGAATCCGCCAAGCCTTACCACTTAAAACAACACCCTGCACATTGCCTTTTTGGCAATGTAATTGCACGCTTCTTATAGAAATACCCCATTTTTGAGCAGCTTCTTCTACAGACATGTAATCCATAACAAATCCTTTAACGCAACATTGTACCATCTTATACGCAACTTATCAAGCCCAAACAGACACTAAAAATACGCCTATAACCTTCGTATAATCTCGTAGGGGACAGTCCCCTCGTTATCATTGTTTCTTGCGCACAGGCTCCAAAATCCAACGCTTGTTGTACCAGAACCAATGTTCGGGATGAAGACGGATTTTCTCGTCGATAAGAGCCATTGCCTCCTTCGTAAGACGGGCGGCCTCGGCTTTCTTATCCTCCGCGTCAGGATCGGGACGCAAAGTTCCGAGATGATCGAAAACGTGCTTTCCGTTTTCACGGCGCATGACCGCGACGACGATCGGCGAGCCGCATTTAACCGCGAACATCGCCCCGCCGCGCGAAACGTTGGCCTTCCCGCCGAGAAAATCGACCTCGACGTCGGGCTCCTTGACCCGCAGATCGGGCAGAATCGCGAACGCCCGGCCCTCCTCGAGCTTTTTCTTGATTTCTACGAGCGTCCGCGCGCTGCCGCGCTCGACGACATCTATATCGCCGTACTGGCGCTTCATCCACGCGTCGATCTTGGGATTGCGCTGCTTCGCCGCGATCGCGAAAAGCGGGAGTCCGTACTTGGCCATAGACCACGCGGCCATATACCAGTTCCCGGAGTGAGGAACCATGATGACCACGCCCCTGCCTTCGTCGACATACGACTGGAGACGGTCCTTGTAGAGCTGTCCGTCGACGACGTGCCGGTCCATCCATTTCTTCGAAAGCCTCGGAGCGCGGATCATCTCGACTCCGGACTGAAGGATGTTGGCGAAACTGCGGAAGGCAATGCGATTAAGCTCCTTCTCGCTCTTGTCGGGGAAAACGCCCTTCAGCCTCGCCATCGTGCGCCTGCTTCGGAGTTTGAATACTCTGACCGCCGTCCATGCGAAAAAAGCGGCGATTCCCATCGCGACGCGATAAGGGATCAGATTCACGAATCCGCAAAAGAACCTGAGAAGGCAATACTCGAAATTTACGGTAAAGGCGCTTTTTTTAGCCATATCATTCAAGTTCTGCAAGCTTTTCGCAAGCGTTCTCTATCGCCTTGCAGACTGCACGCGAAGTTATGGTCGCCGCCGTTATCGCCTCTATCTCGCCGCCGTCCTTTTTAACCTTGAGCGAACGGGCCGAACGGTTTTCGAACTGGGATGAAAACGCGGGCGAATCAAGCTTCGAGCCCAAGCCCGGGGTCTCGGCGGCGATAAGCTTTTTATAGCATACTACGGTTTTGCGGTCGGCCTTGAACCCGACCATGAGAACGATGTCGCCGCCGTACCCTCCGGAATCCTTCCCTTCGACGGCATATCCGAGAATTCCGCCAGAGGCGTCCATGCCGACGAAAACGGGACCGGACTTTACTACTTTTGCAATCCCTCCGGGCATCACGTCTTTAGCCGCGCGTTCGGTTTTTTCGGCGGCGGCCCTGGCAATGGGAGCCTCGGTCGATCTGTTGACATAGGCCAAGACGCCCGCGCAGACTGCGGCGATGATCGTCAGGCTCATAATAAGTCCAAGAATCTTTTTCATCCTTAACTCCTAACTCCTAACCCCTAACTACTAACCCCTAACCCCCAAAAGGCTTAGGTTGAGTCCAGCGGCTGATAAGAGGCGTAAACGCATTCATGATGAGAATCGCAAAGCTGCACCCCTCGGGATAAGAGCCGAACTGGCGTATAAGCATGCAGAGCGCGCCGCACCCGACACCGAAAATCACCTTGCCTTTCGAAGTGGCGGGCGTCGTAACATAGTCGGTCGCCATGAAAATCGCGCCGAGAAGAACGCCGCCCGTCAATATCTGGACATGGGCGGGGGCACCTCCGGAAACGAGCGAATAGATCCAGACCGTGGCGACGAACGACACGGGAATGTGCCACGAGATCACCTTGCGCCAGAGGAGATAGACGCCTCCGAGAACGAGCGCGAGCGCGGAGACCTCGCCGATGCACCCGGGCATATTGCCGATCAGGAGATCCCAGAGCGCCGGTATGCCGCCGCTCCCGGCCTGGGGCGTCGCGGATGACGTCGCGGCGGCCGCGAACATCGGCTTCATCGACGCCAGAGGCGTCGCCGTGGTCACCGCGTCGGGAGTCTTCCACCAATAAGGCTTAAGCCATGTCGTCATCGGACCGGTGAACGATATCAGAAGAAACGCACGGGCGGCGAGGGCGGGATTGAAGGGATTTTTACCGAGCCCTCCGAAGACCTGCTTGCACACGGCGATCGCGAAAACGGACCCCGCGGCAGCCATCCACAGAGGGAGACCCGCCGGAAGATTGAGCGCCAGAAGAAGTCCGGTAAGCACGGCCGAAAAATCGCCTATCGTGCCTTCACGCTTCATGGCGAGCCGGCACATCGCCTCGACGGCGAGACAGGTTGACACGCATACGGCGACCGTCCAGACGGCGGGCATCCCGAAAAACCAGATGCCTGCCGCTGTCGTCGGCAGAAGCGCTATTATGACATCGAGCATAATCCCCGACACGCTCGCGCGCGAATGGGCGTGCGGACTCGAACTCAGAATGAAATGCGGTGCTGAATCTTTCGGTTTCATCGTCTTATATTATACCATAATCCTGGCTTGAGCACGGCGATTTTGTGACCCCTGGACATCGCGCGTCAGAACGTTTCGCCCTTGACGTAGACCGGAGAGATCATGACGGTTTTCTTTATCTTCTTGCCGTTGAGAAAATTAAGCACGTATTTGGCGAAAACGCGGCCCGCCTCGAACGGATCGATCTCGATGCGCGTAAGCGATTTCCTCCAGAAAGGCCCTTCCCCGGCGTTCGACCAGGTCACGAAGCGGACATCCTCCGGAATTTTCACCCCCGACTCGAGAAGCGCGGCAAGAGCGCTCTGGCTGGCGAAATTGTCGTTGAAATAAAGGACATCCGGCAGCCACCGGCGACCGTTCTTCTCGAAGCGGTCGTAAAATGCCTTCATCGTCGCAACGGAAATCTCCTCGATTCCCCCCTTGCTCACGATCGGCCATTTTTCGCAGGCGATACCCGCTTCGCCCAGAGCCTGAGAAACCTGGGCGAGGGCGCTGCCGACCGTAATTTCGACAACCTTTCCGACCTTCGCCCTGCGGCAATGCTTGACGAACTTCCCGACGGCATGGGAACAGTCGATCTGCACGCAGCCGTTGGCGCTTTGGGAATTCCCGAAAACGATATACGGCACGTTGCGGTGCGTCAGAAGCGAATCGAGTTCCGGGGTGACGCTCGTGGCCACGACCATCGTCACTGTGCTGTTCAGCATCGTTTCGAGGTGGCTGTAGTCGCAATTTCCGGGCGTGGCCTCGAAAGGAACGGTCGAAACGAGAAAACCGGATTTCATCAGCGTCTGGCGAAGAGCGCCCGTCATCGCCGAAATAAGATGGTTCTCGCGCACCTCCATCGAAGCGATCACGATGTGTCCGCGCCAGAACTTCACGTCGCCGTCGAGAACGATGGTGCCGACGCCGCGACGCAGGCTCACCAGGCCTTCGGCGGAAAGGCGTTTGAACGCTTCGCGCACGACTATCATGCACGCTCCGGATTCGCGCGCTATATCGCGGAACGGAGGGAGCTTGTCGCCGGGACGATAGTACCCGATTTCAATGGCGTGACGAAACCCGTTGACGATCTGGCTGATCAGCGTCGTTCCATTCTTCTTTTCAAGCTTAAACGGAAGATTTTTCATTCTGTCAGCATCCTATCTACAAGAAAACAAAGTGTATACACAATTTAGTATGCGCTTATTTTATCTTATAGAAGTGAACGTTGTCAACCCAGGACACGTCTTTTTCCCTGCTGTTGCGCATGTCGATCATGAGATACATCTCGTTGTAGCCGTCCATATCGGGGGCGCGGATGATCTTGGAGGCCTTTCTCCAGCCGAGGGCATTCTCGGGCACGACCGGCATTCCGACGCTCGGCACGTTCCACCTGAACTCCGAATTTTCACGCCACGCGACTTTGGCCGAGACGGGGAAACCCTTGGTGGAAAACTGCGCGATGTAAACCTCGTCGGGCTTGATGTTCTGAACGCGGAACATGAGGGTGCCGTCCATTTTGCAGTCCGTCATCTTGAACGAAACACTATCCCCTTCGCCGACGGTCTGATCGGACTCGATCGTCGACACGTCACGCTTGTCGGCTTCGATATAGGCGAAATACCCCTGGGAGATTCCGCAGGCCGTCGTAGGATCGGGAACCATATCCTTGAGATTGCCCGCATTCTCCCTAAGGTACCGTTCGATCCACGCGCGCTCGTCCTTGACCTGACAGACGACGTCGCGCCACCACGGCATCCGCGCGTCGATCGCTTCGGAACCTTCGCCCACTATCGGGGAGTCTCCGACGTCGATCCAGACGTATTCGACCGAAGACGCCGCCGCCTGCGAGAGATTGCGCCAGAACGCGTGCACGGGAGACGTGCTCGTGTAGCGGGCGAGGGTATCGCCCGCGGCGGGGGAAAGCGCGGTCAGATATTTTTCGAAGTTCTCCGAATCCACCAGCGCGCGGCCGATCAAGTGCAGATCGGACATCGCCTTCTGGTAATCGTGCTTTTTGGCTTCGCGCTCACCGTTGCCGCCGCCGTCGACGAAATGCGCCGTCGGAGGCATCACGTCCAGGATGCCGTTCACGAACGCGGGCCAGAGCGTGCCGCGCTTCTTGAGATTGTCGACGAGGGAGTCGTTCGAGACGCTTACCAGATCGGCGTGCGCGGAGAACCACGACGAGGCGAAAAGAACGATATCGGGATACGCCGTGAAAATTGCTTTGCCGACAGAACGGCCGCGGCGGCGGGCGGTCTGCTCGAGGTAATTGTAGGAGTAGGTTTTTTCCTTTTCGGACACCGTGAACTGACCCGAAGCGTTGACATCCTCCAGATCCAGGAAAAACCCTTTAATGCCGGAAGCCTTTGTAAGTTTCGCCATCAAGCCGATATTATGGGCGAAAAGCGCCCAGCGCTGTTCCGAATTCCAGTGGATGCGCTCCTTGACCCTCGGGCTCAGGCTGATATAGACGAGACTCTCCTTCAGGCCGTCCGTTCCGGCGATCGCAGCCATATCCTTGAGGAAGGGCCTAAGCCTCGCGACCGTATATTGGACCGGCGAGAACATTCCCTCGGATCCGATGTTGTTCCCCCATGAATCTTTCGAGCTCAGGCCGAGCGCCACTCCGTCGAAGCCTGTCTCCTTGAACTTCTCCGCGTGACTCATCAGATCCTTAAGTTTGGCGTTTCTTATCGACGCGCCCGTGGCGATGAACTTCTTGGGCAGCTCGCCGCGAGGTTCGGAGACGGTCTCACGGGAGGACGTCTGCCGATAGCGCGAAGATGACGCCTGAGGACGTTTTTTGGGCTGCGCCGCATCCTTCTTCTTATCCGACGAATCCTTTTTATCCGCATTGTCGGCGGCGGGCGTCTTCACGAAGGAACACGCCTCTTTGGTTTTCTTGAGGACATCGAGATAGCCGGGAAGCTGCTCCTCCCATGTCTTCTGCCTGCGAATAAAGCCGCTCGAACAGCCCGTAAACGGAACAAAAAGCCCCTTCTCGCCGTAAATCCAGACATACTCGTCGGCCGCGAGAAACGACTGTTCGAGATTACGCCTGAAATGCTCGAGGCGCGATCCGCCTTCGGGCCCGTAATACCAGCGCTTAACGGATTCGTCGTTGGTGTACATATCGAGATAGTGACCGTAAGAGACGGAAATCGCGCGGCGGTATTTGGCGCGGTTCTCGGGCGAAAGCAGCGCCTGGCAGCCGGCGTGTATCACGGAACTTTGCCGGTAGAAATCGCGGCGGTAGGATTCGAGGTGGTAATGCTCGCGCCCGTCGATCATCGTCACGCCGTCGGGCATGACGTCGAACATGCCGTCCATAAACGCGACCCATACCGATGTTTTCAAAGCGTATTCGCGCTCGTCCTTCTGAAGGCCGACGACGTGGGATGCGGTGCAGAGCCACCAATATGAAAAGAATACGAGATCGGGAAATTCGCCGAAGACCGCGTTGCCGATTTCGCGGCCGCGCTGCCGGGCGAATTTCAGCGTCTCCTCGATCGGCGGGTCCCCGTCCTTGTGCGCGAACTGCCCGACGTTGCTGTAATCCTCCCAGTCGAGAAAGAGACCCTTAAGTCCGCCTTCCTTCGCGAGCTTCGCCATGACACCCATGTTGTGGGCGACAATACGCCAGCCCTCGTTGTCGTTCCAGTAGAGGCGCTCGCCCGGACGCGGAGTCCACCACACCGTCAGCAGCGATTCGGTCAATCCCGGAGACGCGGCGATCTTTTGAAAATCCGGCACAAAACGCTTCACATCGTCATATTCGATCTCGAAGCCGGAAAAGATCGCCAAGCCATCAACCTTCTTGCCGTCTTTGTTGCGGGTTGAAAACGAAAGATTGATTCCGTCAACGCCCGAATTGGCGAACTTGTCGGCATTGGCGAGAACCTCCGAGGGCTGGACTCTGAGAGTGTCCCAGCCCGTTGCGATTATTTTCTTCCTTACCGGCTCGGCCGAAGCGCAGAGCGCCAAAACGCTGGCAAAAGCCAAAACAACTTTCCGCATATGTTTCTCCTTTATGGTTCTTGAAGTCTTCAGTCTTGAAACCTGATATGGATTCAAAGCCCCAAGTTTCACCCAATTATATCACAACAAGCACACAATGGCAATATACCACCTTATTATGCGAAGCGTCTGGTTGTCCCGTCTGGAATCGAACCAGAACTAAGAGAATCAAAATCTCCTGTGCAGCCTCTACACCACGGGACAGTACGTTTCGACGCACCAGGCCGAATAGCCTTCGGCGCGAAGGGAAGATGCGATTTCAAGCCCCTCATCTTCCGAAGGGACAAGACCGAACACGGTCGATCCGCTGCCGCTCATCAGCGCGCCGGAAACTCCGCAGGCGGTTAAGGCCTCCTTGGCGGTTTTAATTTCGGGCCTAAGTTCCATCGCAGCCGTTTCAAGGTCGTTCATGAACGAGGCCGCCATCGAACTCAAGTCGCGCGCCCGATACGATGAGACGATATTATACAAAATTTCAGGGTCGTCTGTCACGCGCGAATTGCATTTGGCGAAAACCTGCGGGGTCGAGGAAAACACGCCGGGATTCACCAGCACAAGATTCAGGCGCGGAAAAACGCCCCCGGCGGGTCTTACGGATTCGCCGCGCCCCTCCATGACAACAGGGCCGGAAAAGCGCGAAAGAACAAGCGCCGGGACATCGGAGCCGACCTCGGCCGCGATTTCGGCCAGACGCTCCGGCGTAAAGCCAAGACCCCACATTTCATTGAGGGCGACTAACGTTGCCGCCGCGTCTGCGCTCCCGCCCCCTAAACCCCCGCCTGCGGGAATGCGTTTTTCAACGCTGATCGAAACACCTTTAAGAGACTTCGGTTCTAAAGCATGCGACTTCAAGACATTCGCCGCCTTTACGCACAAATCGTCGTCGTACCCCGTATCCGACGAAATGCCTTCCGCATCAACCAGCGTAAGAGTATCCGACAAAGTGACGGGGACCACTAAAGAGCGAAGCGCGTGGTAACCGTCCGCGCGCTTCCCCAAAACTTCTAAAGTGAAGTTTACTTTGGCGTATGCCTCAATCCGCATCTTCAATCACTTCAGCGGTCGCTTCAATCTTTCTCTGACATTCAGCCTGGATCATCTGGATGGCGACATAAAGATTTCTGATTTCCGCAGGATTGACGCGAACCACACTCTCATGAGTCAAGGGGACCTTCTTCGTCCAGGCATAAGCTATCGCGCAACCGTCGGCGGCCGGAAGCTGAGCGAGGAATGCTTTGGCTTCTTTAGCGTCTTTATCGTCAATAAGCGGGCAAACGACCTCGCCTACCGACTTGATGGCTCCATACAGGGAAAAGACGCCTACGCTCGCACAGGGCTTTCCGGAGAAGCCCGGAAGAACCTTGTCAAAACGGGCCTGGGCATCGACGGGAACCTTTGCGCCCTTCACGTAAAGCGCGCAGGCCTGCTCAGGGCTCTTGACCTCAACGGTGGGCTTAAATAACGTCATAACGTCTTCACATACCTTCTGGGCGTTCTTTTCAAGTTCTTTACTCTTCGCCTCACCCTCGCTCTTTATATAATTTGCGAGCTGAACGGGATCAACAACGATTTTCG
This sequence comes from Kiritimatiellia bacterium, assembly GCA_045630425.1. GTDB lineage: Bacteria > Verrucomicrobiota > Kiritimatiellia > RFP12 > UBA1067 > UBA1067. Next base: position 8,394 of record JAZQTB010000020.1, read on the forward strand.
AGCCGACACCCTTCTTCTCGTAAGACACCCAATTGGTTTTAATACCCCACTTCGCCGCGAAAGCCATAAGTTTCTTCCACTGAGCGTCAGCGTCTGAACCGGCGGCATCGGCGGCGTATGCGCACGCGATCAGAGCATCCTTGCCGACAAACGCGAGCGGTGTACGCGAAGAGAGCGGCTTATTGCCCGGCTTCGAGAGCAGCGAACCGGGGACGCAATCAAAGGAACCTCTGATGTCTATACCGTAATCACCAGCGCAAAGCGAGAGTTCAATCTTGGTTATGGATTTGTAAATCTCGATATACTGAGGAGACATTTTCGCAATCTCCTTCTCGGATTCGAGAATTTTGGTTATTAACTGCATGCCGGCATTGAAGACGCGTACACGGGCCGCCTCATCCTTCTTAAGAGCGGGAATCCTGGCGGCGTCAGACAACGCCATGCGAGCCACCGCGGCATCGTTCGCTATAGCGACATACTTGCCGTCCGCAGAAAAGACGACCGACATCCCGTTCCAGGGAATGACGCCGTCGGCCTCCTTTGACTGGGGATTGGCGGCAAGAAAATCGGCCTTGGAGGACGAGACGGGATAAAGGACGGCGAACTTGACCTTATTCTCGGCTACCAACTGCATAATATCTCCTGTGGTAGCATTTCCATCGACATACAAAGCAAAGTAGAAATTACCGTCGCCGCGGGCCGGCCCGAAGCCTTGCATAGCCAGAGGATTCGCGGCGAAAAGTCCAGCAGGCATCATACCAAGCATAGGCTCGTTGATAAAGCCGCCGATCTTGGTCGCTGCGTTAACCAACTCCTGCTGATTGGCGAGAGTGAAATCGACTGTTTTTTTGAGTTTGGCCTCGGCCGCGAAAACGAGCGCGGCGGACATGAGAAGAATCAGACGTTTCATTTTTATCGTCCTTTCTGTAATGGTTGTTGTTGGTTTTATTTTCTGCGTAAATCGTCGATCGCGTCGGAGACGTGCTGAAAAAGTCCCGCGAGCTTCGCGGTCGGAATCGTCGAGAACGCCAGGCGCAAAAGCCCCGAGAGAACAATCGTACCGCACGAATACTTCTCGATAAGATGGCGGCGGAGAGCCTCGGCGTCGACACCGATCGGCTTTACGCACATGAAGTATCCGGAATTGAACGGCATCACTTCAAAGCGCTCTGCATATTCGGGGTGAAGCTTTATGATCGAGCGGATCTCGTGATAACGCTTCATGAGAACGGCGTACTTGTCGCGCTTCTGCTGGGCGTAATCGGGATCGGCGAACGCGGAAACGGCAAGATGCTGACCGATGGACGAAACGTTCGAAACGCAGCTTCTTACATTGCCCGCCGCCTTGGCCTCAAGAGCCTTGAGCTGTTCCGGCGTCGCGCCCTTGAACGCGAAGGTGATAAATCCGACGCGGAGGCCCCACACGTAATCCTCTTTCGTCGTGCCGTCGAGCTTGACGGCGAGAACGTTCTCCGAAAGATCCGAGAACTCGGCGAAAAGCGACTCGCCGTGGACGCCGTTCTCGTAGACGAGCCCGAAGTAGGCGTCGTCGAGGACAACGACGATCTTGCGACCCGTCGCGGCGACTTCGGCGACGGCCTTTACGATCTCGACGGCATCGTCGTTCGTCGCCGTGTAGCCGGTCGGATTGTTCGGGAAGTTGAGAATCAGAATCTTCTTGCCCTCGCCCGCCAAAAGCGCCTTCTTCATCGCGGCGGTATCGAAGTGGCCGTCCTTGAAAGTGTTGAAAAGCGAAAGCTCGGCTCCGGCGGATTCCTCGAAGACTAAAGAGTAGTTATCCCAGTAAAGATCGGGAACGACTACCTGAACGCCGCTCTCCGCGAAAAGCTCGGCCGAAATCCTAAGACCGTGCGTAAGCGCGTTGGTTACTACGGGATTCGAAAACTCCTTGCCCTTAAGGGAAGGATTCTTCTCGATCTGCATCTCGCGCCACTTCGCGCGAAGCTCGGGTACGCCGAAGCTGCCTGCGTAGAGAAACGCCTTCTTGTCGAGGGTAATCCCCTTCTTAAAGCAATCCATAACGAGAGCGGACCCGTCCTCCTCGAACGCCATGCCGATCGTAGCGTTGATATCACATCCCTTGGCCTCGGCGCCCTGACCTAAGATGCCGCCGTAGGGGAAATACATGCGCTTACCCGCCGCCGAAAGAAAATCCGCCGCAGACCCGAGTGTTTCGTTTAATTTTGAAGCTAATTCATTCATAACAGTTGCGTATTATACCATTTTCTTAATATCCGCAGTTCATTATTTCTTTTTCGAGCCCGAAGGTCGAGGCTATGAGAGCGGCGCGTATCCACATGCCGTTACGCATCTGGCGCCAGTACATCGCTCTCGGATCGCGGTCGCAGCAGGTCGCGATCTCATCACGGCGCGGCAGAGGATGCATAATCGCGCCGTCAGGCCCCAGAAGCGCGAGCTCCTCGGCCCCGAACTTGAAGCGGGACGTGTCGATGCGCGCGGATTCGCCCTTCGATTCGTCCCACTCGTCCTGAATGCGCGTCATATAGACGGCGTCTGCAACCTTTACGGCCGCCTTCAGGTCTTCGGTAATTTCGTAGGAAACGCCCTTCGCCGCGAGAGAAGCGACGACATCGTCGGGGACTCTAAGCGCGGGAGGAGCTACGAAAATCTGTTTAACATCCTTAAAATTCGTCAAAAGATAACTGAGCGAGCGGACCGTGCGGCCTCTGAGAAGATCGCCACAGAATACTACCGTGCGCCCGTCGAGCCCGCCCTTCTCCTCGAAGGATCTTACGAGCGTATAGATATCTAAAAGCGCCTGGGTCGGATGCTGATCCTTACCCGAGCCCGCGTTGAGGATCGGCACGGGGCGCGACGCGTTCGAAAGCTCCCACGCCATCTTCTCGGCGAGACCCTGTTCCGGCGAGCGCATGATGATCATGTCGAAATACGACGAAAAGGTGCGGATTGAGTCTTCGCGGCTCTCGCCCTTGAACTCCGACGAGGTCGCCGCGTCGCGCACGGAGCCGGTCGTGATCCCCAGAATCTGGCACGCCGCAAGGTGCGAGAGGAACGTGCGCGAAGAGGGCTGCGAGAAATAGAGCATCGCTCTTTTGTGGGCCAAGACGCTCTTCAGGTAAAGAGCGCCCTCTTTCGACTTGTTTATGAAGCGGATGCGGTTGGAAAGCGCGCAGAGCCTTTCGAGGAGGTCGCGGTCGAACTGCTGGGCGAAGAGAGTATGGTACGGCATCGTATCTCCGCCGCCGCGCTGAAGATAAGGCTTCTTTTCGTCGAGCGAAAGAGCCTCGAAGTTCTCCCAGGAAATTTCAGTTATATTGGCCATATCGCAACTCCCTTCTTGAAAACCGTTTTGACTCAACCGACTACGAGACCCGTCGTCTCGTCGCAGCCGAGCGCGATGTTCATATTCTGGATCGCCGCGCCGGAAGCGCCCTTGCCGAGATTGTCGAAGCGCGAGACGAGAATCACGCGCTCGTCGTTGCCGTACGCCGCGACCTCGAGATCGTCGCGCCCCGAATACGCCGCCGACGAAAGAAAACCGCCCTCGAGCGAATCCTCTGCGAATTTAACGAGCCCGCCGCGCGAATAATAATCGCGGTAGCATTCCTTGACGGCTTCGAGACCGCCCTTCAGATCGCGGGCGAAAACCTGGACCGTAACCTCCATGCCGCTCAGATGGGGGACGACGATCGGCGAAAAGACGGGCGCGTTCTCAAGTCCGCAGATCTTCGTCATCTCGGGCAGATGCTTATGGCTCTGAGCGAGCGCGTACTGGCGACCGCCGAGATGGAGAGGCGCCCCGGCCGTTTCGTAGTCGGCAATCATCTTCTTGCCCCCGCCCGAATACCCGGTAAGAGAAAACGACGACAAAAGCGCCGTCGTCGAAAGAATACCTGAAGAAACAAGCGGCTCCACAAGCGCGATAAAGCCGCTCGCGTGGCAGCCCGGGTTCGCGATCCTCTTTGCCGAGGCGATCTCGGCGCGACGCTCGCCGATTTCGGCGAATCCGTAAGCCCAGTCGTCGCGCGTTCTGTGGGCGGTCGAGGTGTCGATGACGACGGTCTCGGGATTCTCCACCATCGATACAGCCTCTATCGCCGCGGCGTCGGGAAGACAGAGAAAAGCGATATCGCACGAGTTGAGCGCGTCCTTTCGCGCCGCCGGATCCTTCCTGATTTCATCAGGCAGGATCACAAGCTCCAGATCGGCGCGAGAGGAAAGTCTTTCAAAAATCCTCAACCCCGTTGTTCCCGCACTTCCATCTATGAAGATTTTTTTCATTTGCGACTCCCTGAGATTTCCTTCTACATCAATCTTCGTCCGCGAACTCGTCATGCGCGGAATGGCTCTCGGCTTCCGGGCCGGAATCGGAGCCGTCGGCGGAATGTTCGACGTCCGGATTGTCGCCGTCGCCGACGTCCTCGTCGTTCTTGGAGGTATGGCCGTAGCCGTAACCGTAGCCGTAGCCGTATCTGCGGTGGGTGCCCAGATCGAAGGCGGAGGAGTTCGCTATTTCAACATCGTTGACGACCACGCCGAGAATGTTGGCGCCCGCCTCGGTCAGAGAACGCGAGCAGTATTGAATCGGCCTGAAATGCGTCCTGTCGGGGCAGCACATGATGATCGCCGAATCAGCGAGAACGGCGAGAGAAATCACATCGCCGACAACGCCGAAAGGAGGCGCGTCGACGATAACTCTGTCGTAGTTCTCCCTGGCCCATGCAAAGAACTCCGAAACGACGCTCGAACCAAAAATCGTCGCAGGCGTGACACCGTCGGGAGGAAGCGAGCAGATAATGTCAAGCCCCTCGATTTTGGTCTTGTTTACAAGAGTCGAAAAATCAGCCGTCTTCCCGACCGACGTCTGGAGGAAATGCGAGAAACTGCGCTCTTTCGCAAGTTCGACTTCCCAGATCTTCGCGATGCGCGGACGGCGAAGGTCGAAATCGACATGAAGAACCCTGCGCCCGGTCTGGGCGTACGCGATAGCCAGCGAAGTCGAAGTTATCGTCTTGCCTTCGCCGGGCTGGGTCGAAATGACGAGCACGCAGCGGGATACGGCCTCATAACGCGGAGAATCAAGAAGATTCCGCAGCCCGGCCACCGTCTCCGAAAAGTGGGAGTACTTCTCTTCAATGAGATATTTCGCGACCTGCTCGCGCTTTTTGCGGTTGACGTGGGGAAGAACCGCCAGAACCTTAAGCGCAAGACGCCCCTCGATATCCGAGAGATTGACGACGGTATCCTCGAGATTGTCGATCACCAGAACGAACACGACGCCGAGCATCAGAGAGAAAACGATTCCGGCTCCGAAAATCACTATCGTGTTGGGCGAAACGGGAACGGTCGGAAGAGTTGCTTCCTTGTTCGTCCGTATGATTTCGTTGTTGGCCATCGCCTCCTGCTTGGCCCGCACAAGCGCCTTCTCGGCCTCCTTCAGGAGTTCATTGCAGGTATCCTTCTCCTGCTCAAGCGAATCGATCGTCGATCCGACGCTCGCGATGCGCTCGCTCACCTTCGAAAGCTCGGCGCGCATCTTCAGCTGTTTCTCGCGGATGGAGGCGAGCTGGTTGCGGGTGCTGCGCAGTTCCGTCCTGCCCGCCGCGTATGCGCGCTCGACGGCGTCCAGGAACCGGCGCTTGGCGCTCTCGACCTCGTCGGCCTTGGACTTCACGTTGATGTGTTCTTCCGTAAAGGTAACCAGCAGCGCGGCGTGTTCGGCGGACGCCTTCTGGAACGCGTCGTATTCGGTTTTGATCTCCTGGGCGCGGGGAACGCCGGTCGAAAGCCGTCCGAAGCTGTCGGGATCGCTCTTCACCTCGGTCAGAAGCTTCTCCCACTCGTCAAGGAGGGTTTCCTTGCCCTCAAGTTCGGCGATCGAGGTCGTCACCTTCTGAAGACTGATCTGAAGAGTGTCGCGTTCCGAATTCAGAGTGTCGATTTTCTCCTTGGTCTTGTACTCGAGAAGTTCGGTATTCTTCTTGTTCCACTCCTTGCGGCAGTTTACCGCCTGATCGGCGATCTGCTTTACGGCCTCGTTGCACCTTTCGATATTCTCCTTCTCGCTCTCCGATTTAATCACCTTCAGATAGCAGTTCGCCAGAGCCATCGCCATTTCGGGGTTTTCGGACTCGACGGAAATCGTGATGATGCGGGAGTTCCGCACGAGTTCAAGTTTCGATTTCACGATCGCTTCGGTTATCTCCTGGCGGGTCGCGTTGGATTTGTCGAATTCCTTCTGATAGCTTTTTATGATTTCGTTGACGACCTTTTCGGAACGCCACTGGCTCTGACGGGTATTGAAGATTTCGGCGTAGTTGTTGCCGTAGTCGACCATCACATTCTCGAGCACGGCCGCATTCCGCCCGGAATTCCGGTTCATGTCGATCGTAAATTCGCTAACGGCCATATATATGCGCGGCGAGATCGAATAAATCGAAAACGAGACGATGATTCCGATAAGCAGAAAGACAAAGACGGAAAGCCAGCGCTGGGCCAGCACGCGGAGCATTCGCCCTAACGTAATCGTCCCCACGATTGATTTGTCGCCGTCCATCGACGGACCGCCCGCTCCGCCGTAGGCGCCGTAAGAGCCGTACTGGCCATACTGGCGCGACTTCCCGTAATACATCGGCGCGCCGGAAGATCCGTACGCGCGCGGCGACGCTCCGTAATATACGGGGGAAGTTCCGGGATTTCCATAGTAAATCGGTTTGTCGGCCATTTCAGAATTCCTTACTTTTTATTTATCGGTCGCCGCCGCACGCTGCCTTGGAGGGAACGAAGCGGCACCGATTGCGAGAAATGCGCCCGCCGAGACGAGAACTTCGGGCCTTAACAACGACGCATTGAAAAAACCTTCCGCCACGACCGCAGCAAAAGCCAGAACGCCAAAAAGGGCGAAAGCCCATGCCGAGCGCCTGAATTCGGCGTTGCAAAGCCGGCTTAAAAATGTAAATCCGAGAAAGCAGAACGGCAGCACGAGCATCGTAAGTCCGACAATTCCGCGCTCCGCCAGCAGCTGCCACCAACCGTTCGGAATCCAATTTACCCAGCCGCTTTCGGGCAATTCCAATCTGATGCACAACGGGAACGAACCCGCCCCGGCGCCGAGCCATACGTTGCCGCGCTGCCAAATATCGGATGCGATCGCTGAATACATGCTTCTCGATCCGGCATAACCTTCGGGGATCAATTCCATTTTTAAGAGAGCCGACTTCGCTTCCGCCAGCTCGGCGGGGACGGCGAGATTTACGACGAGCACCGGTATCGCGGCGGCGAAGATCAGCGCCACCAGAAACTTGAAAAACGGAAGACTGCCGTGACATACGGCCACATAAACGGCGCAAACGAGCAAAAGCAGCAATCCGATCGCCGCGTAGAAGAATGTTACCATCGGGGGGGCAAAACACCACAGCCCCGTGAATGTGGCGCCGGCCGCGAACGAGAAAAGGAGCATCGCACGATTCCAGCCACGCTCGAACATTCCTGAGAACGATGTTACCGCGGCAAGGAAAAACAGCCCGAAAGAGCTGCCTGCGAACGACGATTCAGGACCGTGCGCAAAGGCCATCCCGGAGGCGACGGCGTTCCCTGACACGACGGAAAACACCGCCGCGAGCGCGGCGACGCCGGCAAACAGCGCCGCCGAAAACACAAACATAGTCCGGGCGGACTTGCCCAGCGCATGGCGGCACGCCTGAAGCACGACGACCAGCGCCGCGTATTGAGAGAACATCGCGTAGCCGGAAACGGAATCAGAACCCGGCAGCCACGAAAGGCGCGGCGTTTTTACCGTCCACCGCCAATCATTGTCGACAAACCCGTATACGAGTTCAACCCCCGCATTCAACCAGGCGATGAACGCCAAAAGCAGAACGAAGCAGACGACCCAGAAGAGCGGATCCGAAAGTATCGCGCCGAACACCCTTTTTCTGGCGTTGAAAAGATATTCATGGACCCTGCGTGAGGGTTCAAGCAGAAGCCAGCAAAAGGAGAAGAGCGAACCCCACAAAACAACCGTGGCCGTCTGTTCGACGCTGAAAAAAGGGAACATAAAGAGCGGCGCGACCAGCAATAAAGCCAGATGCACCGCCAATGCGTATTTCGAAAGAAATTTCTGCACCTATATCACCAAGTCATACGAAGTCCGATCGTCCCACGCCAGCGATCGTAATCGTAGATGCCGCCGCGGACATAGCGGCCTTCCGATTCTTCCGTCTGATATTCGACACGTCCGTAAACGGTAAAGAGTCTGTTGATTCTGTAGCTGAGAGTCAAGCGCGCCGTCCAGATGTTTTCATCATAATTATCGGCCGCGTATTCCGTATACTCGTGGGTCTCACGGCGGAAAGCGACGTCGGCCGTGGCTTTAAGCTTATTCTTGATGAAGCTCTTGGCTATACCGAAGCTCGCGTTGTGCACGAGAAGCGCGGAACCGAACTCGCGCTCTGAAGGCTGATAGTAGCTCGACGCAAGCGCCATGACATGGAATGTGTTGGCCGCGTCGATCTGCCAGTCGGCGCTACCCTGATACGTCCAACCGTCAAGATTGGAAACGCCGCCGCCGTATTCGAAACGGGACCACCCGGCCAGTAATCTGTACGAAAGCTTTTCGGTCATGTGGGTTCCCACGCCGCCCATGACGGACCAGCCCTTCGAGTCTCCGCGGATATACCTGCCGCGGCGCGATCCGTTAATCCCCTCATTGCCCTCTTGGGTGTCGACGTCGTCGTCATGCCAATACCACTGATAATTCGCCGAGAGAAGAAGATCCGTCCACTTCGACAGCGTGCAACCGCCCTCGAAGCCGACCTGCAGGCGGGACCAGCCGTAAAGCCAGGCGTACTCGCTCACGTTGTTGTCATAATCAAGCAAATAGTAGTCGGACCTGAGCGCGCCGTGCCAATACTGGTTTATGCGGCGATGGATGACGCCCTCGGCCTGAAACTGCAATCTGTCACGGTTCATTCCGCGTCCGCCGAGGCTGGAGAGATTATCGTCCTGGGCGATCTGCTCGAACTTTTCGGTGAACATGATCGTCCAGCCCTTCCCGCCGCCGGACGCGTTCGTCCACTGCCACTTCAGGCGCTCGCCGTAGCTGGAAGAGTTCAGCTGCGAAGAATAGTGGTTATACGCGTGATATTTGTACCAGACAAGAGCGGAAACGACCCAGTTGTCATCCTCGTACTTGAGCTCGAGGCCGGGATTTACGATCCACTGGGAGCCCGAAGTCGCCTTCTTGGTGCTGTCGACGTTGGAATCGTAGGTATACGATAACGCCACATACGGAAGGAGCGTCGCACGTTCGTTGAGGATTTTTATTCCAGGTTCACGGTCCAACACATCCGCGCAAACCGTCGCGGCGGCGAATGTTGAAGCGACTAAAAATAATTTCTTTCTCATAACTGAAACTTCTCCACTTAAACTTTTTATCTCGTCGTTTGCTTGTAATACCCGCGACCGTGTCCGGGATACCAGGCATCGTTGGGATCAAGACTGCGAGGCACTCTGTTAAGCCCGGCTGTACCCTCTTCGGGAAGAGCGTACTTGTCCGGATCAAGAAACGTCTCGGTAAAGGAAACCGTGGGAGCACCGTCTTTACCGACCGTCGAATAAAGATCGGACATAAGCGACCCGGTCAGGAGCGCGGCTCCCTGACGGTTGAGAAAATTGGCGGCGGGCGAGGGGGTGTCGGAAATCTCGATTTCGCACACGGCGAGCATCGGATCGTACGACTTGGCGGCACCGGCGCCCATCGCCGAAGGGATCCACGACGTCTTGGCGAGTTCGCGGGACTCCGGATCGCTCAATCCGGAGACAAGGGTATCCGCCAAATCGGCCGGAGTTCCCTTGGACGCTCTGAGGAACATCAGGATCGCGAAGGTATCGCGGACGCTGGCGTTGTCGTTGCCGACATTACGGGACTGAACGACCTTCATCGATTCAACCGCGAGGCGCTTCATGTTCGCGTCGTCGACGGGCTTGGAGGGATTGGCGTCACGGCGAAAGAGATCTTCGGCCAGCCTCTCGTTGACGACCGTGAGAGCCGCCGGGGGGACAGTCGCGTAAACCTCGGCAAGCAAGGCCTTGAGATTACCTTTACGCGCAAGAAGAGCCGCCTTGTTGACGGCGAGAAAAGCCTCCGTCTTGGCATCGGCGGAACGCTTGGTGGAAGAGATGGCCTTGTTCACGCGCCCGAGGAAAGCCACCTGATCATCTTTCGAAAGTTCCTTCATGACCGAAGTCATAAGGGCGGGGTCGTTTGTTATATCGGTGATTTTCGCCGTAGCTTCAGGAAGCGACAGCGCAAAAACGTCGACAAGGACGAGCGATGCAACCACAGCTGAAAAAATTCTTTTCATATCTCTTGGCCTTTCTTCTTTCTTGTATTGTTTCAGAACACTATCTCACGCACGAAAACGACATCGCCGGGGCGAAGGACTATATCCTTGTCGATCCGGCCCTTCTCTCCGATTTCGACTATATCGACGACTGCCCGCGAAAGACTGCCGTCCTGGGCGCGCCGCGTGACAAGAACATTCCGCTTGTTGGCGAAGGGCTTCGTGTTACCCGCCAGCTGCAGAGCCTTGGTCACGGTGAGATCCATCGTGGGCGGCATATTTACGGGGCCGGGATTGAGCACCTCGCCGAGAACGGTCACAAACCCGTAAGGGCTTACGCCGGAACGCGAATCGTAAGGGCCGAAACTTACCGTCACCTGAGGCTGGCGGATATAGCGCTGATAGGCTTTATGCAGCTTCTTCTGGAAAACGTCGAGAGTAAGCCCGTTACAGAGAACAGGCTCTCTGAGCATATAAGGCAGAGTAACGGTTCCCTGAGAATCGACGAGAACGGACATCTCTACGGGCGTCGAACCGGCAAAACTTACCTGAATGTGAAGCGCGACGCCTGGCTTTATACGCGCCTTGCCGTCGCTCCAAAATGCGATATTGGAGGACTCAAATGCCGACGTATCGCCTTCTTCCGCTAAAAAGTTACGCAATGACTCGCATCCGGCGAAAAAACCGAATACAATCAACATAGAAAATATTCTAAGGCACAATTTGTCCATACAAAGCATATTATACTACTTCTCCGGAATGTTGTCAACGACAACCATACAAAAAAAACGCGGCTCTTAAGAAGAGTCGCGCTTTTCGCTTTTACTTGTCGATACTCGAGAAAACAGAATGTCTGCGCGAGGCTTTCACCATCTCCTCCGTAGCCGGTCTTATGACCGCGCAGGAGGATGTCTCCTTAGAAAGGAGGTGATCCAACCGCTG
>JAZQTB010000021.1:0-50621 GCA_045630425.1 Kiritimatiellia bacterium
CTTTTCAGATGTGGCGATTTGCGCTGGACTGCGACCCGAAGACGTACTCGTGTACGTCGAGCGGTCGCAAGGACGCGCAAATCGCCCATATCAAAAGGTGAGCACGGTTGCAGCAACATCCGCCGCGATATGAACAGTCACGGGGAAATAAGGAATAATAAGATTGTGGTTATTACTGTTGCACAGAATGTTTCGCTTCATCATTACGTGCCGAAGCCCGCTTTACGGGTCCAATTGAAATGTGCTATATTACCGACCAAACACAAGAATGTCCTTGTTGGCCTATGCAACGAAACGCGCGGTGCTTTGGCTATTGGCTGGCGGGGCAGAATCGGCACGAGTATGAATTTTAGGAGTCTGCGATATAGTTTAATCGCTTTGCTGTCAGTGGGGCTATTGTGCTCTGATGCACAGGCCGTCACGGCTGCGAACGCTTATGTCACGGTCAGCAGTTCGACCTACGGGGTGGAGGACATCGTTCCAGTCGGGGCCGATTTCTATGTCACCACGAGGAATGTAGGCAAGCCGTCTTTCAGGGCGGATATCAGCGTCAGGGCCAACAGTCCGTATTATCTCGTCATACCCGCCAACGGAAGGATGAATCTTGGCATAGGCGAGAGTGGCTTGTACAGGGTCAAGGATGAATCTGGGAACGAAGACGTGTTTTCCGGACGGGTTTATGTCCTGAAACTGGACATAGAGCCTGCCGAGACTAATGTCTGCTGGAAATCGACGAGCTGCACATTGAAGTTGACGGACGACAGCTATCCGGGCGGCACGGCAGTCTGGTCAAGTGTTCCTGACGGCATCAGCGGGCGCGGCAATTCGATAACATTCAGTCCAAACGCGTTGACGCCAGGGGAGTATACGGTCACGGCTAAATCGGGAATCGTTGCGAATTATACAGACACCTGCATTGTGAGGGTTGTCAAGCCAGCCATTACCGCGCCAGACGAGGGAGAGGTTCATTTATTTGGCGAAGAACTCAAGTTTGTTGGTGATGTAGAGCCGTCAGGCTTGTCCAATGTTAATTATTCTTGGCGCATCATAAAAGGGACTTGTGATCCAGTGTCGGCTACTACGAAAGACTTCAAGACGACTTTGAAATCAATCGGCGACTTGAAGGTTGAGTTCTCTGTCATGGTTGGGAATCTTACTTGCCGAACTAATCGAACAATTAAAGTTGTCCGCCCCGAAGTCACGAAGCTGAGTTGGAAGAACGATCACGATTTGACGCAAGGATTTACAGGGGGGAGCGTTATTGATGATCCAGTGTGGATAAAGTATCGTAATGGTCCCTTGGTTAAGAATGAGCCAGGAGCTTACACAAGAAATTGTAGTGCTGAGGCAGAGTTGGCTATTGAGGCAGATTTCCCGCTTGCGCACCAAACATATGTGCAAGTAAAGGGGAGCGGGAATAGAGAGAATTTTTACCCTGCAGATGCAGTCTTCAAGTCATGGTCATGGCGTCCAGGCGAGTTGGTTCTGTCATCATCGCCCCTCTATGCGTCTGTCAACTTTTATGACAAACTTGGCGTCACATGGTGTTATCGCGTGCGGAATTTGTCAAATGGATGGGGGGAGTGGATTGAAATGAATCAGACAAGCCATATTCTGTATGTAACATTGGCTGATCCTGTTTCGCCAGAGCAAAAGCCACATATCGGTATTCTGGATTTTGCATGTAGGTGGGGTGTGAATGCAAACACAGAAGGAATGATGGCGTCAAAATTGCTTTTGGACGGTTTCCGTCGTCATTATATTTGGAATTTTGATTGTCACAGATTGGCTAGTGATTTTGTTAGAATGTCGGCAAGTGTCGGCATCCCTGGAAAACTTCATAGGTGGTCAAGTAAATTTAGCCCGGATGATTCAGGTGCCACGGTTGGGTCGATGGTTTATCAGAGAACAAGAGCAATTGACCCGGTAGGAGGCTTGTACAATGGCGTTGTAGAGTGGTCGTGGCATCAATGGGCGGAGGTTGCATCAAGTCAATGCGATCCAAGTGCTGCTGTGTTGATGGCTGGAAGTTGGGGTACATACGAAGATTATCTGTTTACTCATTACCAAGAAGTTGTGGTGCCATTGACGCTATTGCAATGGGTTGGCAATAACGCTGGACAATCTGTCGGGTGCGAGCGTTTCCCTGATAATTGCTTATATGATAGTTGTACCCCTCTGATGTGGAGAGGCCCTGACCTATGAAATGTCTTCGCCAACTGGTATCGGTTTCCATGGATATGTTGCGTGATTCTTCTAATTGTTGTCGTCTGACAGCGGCAATGATTGCTTGTATATGTTCTGGCCTTTCCGTTGTCGGACGCGCGGAAGGCATATCTCGGCCCTATGTCGACATGCGGGGGCAAAAAGAACTTATCGGCATATGGAAAGCTTGTCGTTTGTCATCGTGTCTATTAAGGCCGTCATCAGACATTACATGGAAAGAAATATGTTTCGCAACAAATGGGATTGTCTCAATTGTGCTAAAGGAAGGAGAAGGGAATGCTGTGCGTAGAATGGTGGGAGCATATACTCTTAATAACAAGGCAGAAGCCGGGTATGCGCCAAAGCGCGAAATTCGCATAGACCTAAAAAATACAAGTGGAGGAAGCACTATTGTCTTGCACAACGTAAGGATAGGTGAGTTTAGTTGTTTTCCCCGCGGGAAATACGTGTTGTGGTTTAGAGACGAAAGTGGTAAGGATTGCGTATATGAACCATTTGCAATCGAAATGGTCAATACAAATCGCTATATTGAAGTTAATGATTCCCTTTCGGGGTGTCCAGTTAGTTCGCCAGTTTCTAAACATGAGCGGAAAGGTGTCAGACTTTCACAGAAACTTTGCGAAGACCTAATTCGTGCCGCGCCAGACATGTATAAGCAGCACAAGGCGATTTTGCGCATAATGAACGAAGGCGATTCGTCATGCGTTTCTGCGCTCATTCCGTTCACAATGCCGGACAAGGATTCGCTTTTGCGCCAGGATGCTGTCAAGGCGCTCGGGACGATAGGGTCGCATTCGGCGGTGTCGCGTCTGATTGAAATGATTCAGACGCCTGTTATGTCCCGGGCATACGATGAGGAAGAAGACGAAGCAATATTGAGGCGGGAGGTCGTGCTTGCGCTTGGCAGGGTCGGCGATGCCGCGGCACTTGCAGCTCTTGATTGCGTCGCATCAGCCCGACATGAGTATGAAAGTGTCAGGGAACTGGCGCGTGCGGCGATTGCGCGCTTGTCAACTGGAAAAGACAACGGTTCTGTCGGTGCGGGATTGTGATGTCGGAGTTTAGGTTCTGTCTGCTTGCTGCTTTGTCGGTGCTGCAGGTTGGCGCTGGCAAGAAGGGACTCCCAACGCCTGGTTCTGGATATCCGGGATCGATTGCGGCATACCAGTCTTCTGCGAAATTGAAGGCTGACATGTCGAGATTCGGCATGTCAGCCGGATGGTTTAGGCGCAACGATCTGCCTGTCGAATATACGCATCTTCAGACGCCGCAGGTCAACGAGTTGCCCTATCTGCTTTATGCGCCCAAACGCAGCGTCAAGCCGGTGCCGATGGTCGTTTATTTCGGCGGCACCGGCGAACAGGGAACCGACCTGTCCGCTCATTTCCGGCAAACTACGTTGTTCGAGCGGCTGACAAATCCTGAATTCCAGAAGCGGCATCCATGTTATATTTTTGCGCCCATGCTGCCTAAGGGGGCTGTGATCCGTGCGGCGCTTCCCGGCGAGAGAAGCATGATGGCGGATCTTGTGTGCGATGCGATGTATGCCGTCATTGCTATGCAGAAATCGCCTAAGGTCGATATGGGCCGGTTGTATGTGACTGGACTGTCGTGGGGCGGCGTCGCCGCTTTTGAGCTTTCCTGCAGCTATCCGGGAAGATTTGCCGCAAGCGTTCCGACCGCGTGCATACAAAGCCCGATGCGCATCCCAAAGGACAAGCCTGGCAACTATTGGATGCTTTACAATGAAAATGCCTACAAGAGCGAATGGTCTCAGTTGGCCATTCACGAGATCGAGCGGCAGGTGAAGGCTGGTCATGGCGATTTCCGTTGTTCGACGTTTCCAGATGCCGGCCATGACGCTTGGCGAAAGGCCTGGTGTGAGGACGCTGTCTGGGACTGGGTGTTTTCCAAGGGTGCGAAACCTATGGCAAGCCATGTATGCAGTTCGAAGTCTAGGGACGAATTGTCATTCTCGCGAATTCAGCGGGCCAAGTGCAGATCGAGTATTCCCGCAATAGATGAGGCACACGGTCCAGACAAGATCGTTGACTGTCTTGACGCAACATATTACATGTCCAAAGTTGCTGCGAGGCGCGGCGATTGGGTCGAGATAGAGTTTGATGATCTTGTCAAGGGGAAACTCCTCGTGCATTCCGGTTTAAAGGATGGTTCGATGCTTTTGGCAAACACCCTTGTCGAGGCGTCTAATGACGGTAAGCATTGGCGCCGAGTGGGAATGTTCTCGAAGAGAAGCGGAGTGGCCAAGGTTGATCTGCGTTCTGCAGCAAAGCTAATTAGATTTGTTTACGTTGGATCCAAGCCGCGCTTGTTCGTGATTCGGAAGATTGTCAAGGAAGAGAAATGAAATGCCGCGTCTGGATGGTCTGTGCAGTTGCAGCGTTGACGCTCTGCATGAATGCGCCGGCGCTGGGACGCTTGGCTCGAAGCGGATTCCGATTGGCGACATCGTGGCGGTCTTCGTATCGTGGCACGAGCGAGACGGTCGATGCCGTCCGGCGGATGGCGGCATTGGCGAAAGCGAGCGGCAAGTCTATTGCATATTGCCGCTCACGGGGAAACTGGCTCCTCCCCATTGAGCGATCGCGCGTTTTGGCGATGTCATGGGAAACTGCCCCATGCCCGGTACGCAATGGTTCGCTGTTGGAGATAATCGGTGCTGACGCAATTGTAGCCGCAGAATACGAACCGATAATTGATTCAGAGCTGAGAGGACATGGATATAGTGTCCGCGATTCTGGTGGAGGAGTGAATTTGTGGTGCCGAGGTGACGGCTGGAAGGACTATCCTGCGCAACAGAGCAGATGTGGATATATATCCGAGATATTCTCCCTGTCGGCATTGGCCGTTCTCTTGACGTGCTGCTTTTTCGTGTGCAGATGCGAAGGTGTCGTTGTTGGATTGTTGGGTATTTCGGTTGTGATGTTTGTCGTCGGGGGTGTTATGGGGTTTGTATCCTTGAGTTCGTCGTTGTCTGTGGCGGCCATCGTGGTTGGATGCCTCTTGTTGTGGAAGCGTCATGTCACATGTTGCCGTAGAGGATTCGTTCCGACAGCATTCGTTTTTACAGGGCGTCAAGTGATGGTAACTGTCATTCTTGCAATTATATATGCGTTGCTTGCTCTTTCGCATACGTTTGTAGCGCCAAATGGCCTGGGCACTGTTGGCGGGAGGGCCAGGCTAATGTTTTTGGCCGGCGGAATCAATGATGGATTCTACACCGATTCGGCGTTTGCCCCGTTTCAGCCTGCCTATCCGCCTGGGGCTGCTTCGCTTTTGCTGTGGTGCGATGCGCTCTCGGGTTTCTGCGGAGAGTGGATAATCCAACTGTTGCCAAGTATGCTTATGGCGGCGACGGCTGGCTATCTTGCGTCTCGTCTGAGAAGCGCTTTGGGAGTGATGTTCGTTTTAGTTGCGTTCACGACGCCGGTGTCATTGCGCCTTGCCACGTTGTTTTATCCGGAAGTGTATGTGGCAATTTGCTGTCTGATTGGCTGGGAGAGAGTCCGAGAAAACAGGCTTGATTGCATCGGTTGGCTGTTGATGGGGGCGTCGGGCTGGTTTAAGAACGAAGGATTAGTCTGTTTCTGCTCCGTGGCGATGGCGGTATTGGTTGTGTCTCCGCATATTGGGTTTCGCCGATTGGCCCTGCGCGCGGTTTTGGGCGCTGCGCTTCCGACAGCGTGGCATTTGGGCTGCCGGCTGGCGGGAGCGTCGCTTGATGGATATCTTCCTGTGTACGAGCCGCGAATTCATCAGTTCGTGGCGGCGGCGTGTAGGGCGCTACAGTGTGCGTTCTGCTCGGCGTGGCAATATGCGTTCCTGTTTCCATTGGCTTTTGTCTCGATGCTTGTGCCTCGGTGGCGAAACGGCAACTTGACGACTGTGGTAATTGCCGTGCTGTTCGCCGTTGTAGGTTTTGCCGTTATATTTTCGTTGAGCGCTGCTCCTGATTTTGAATGGCACCTTGACAGCATGGAAAGGCTCCTTTGGGTGCCGTCGCTGTTCATTCTGAGGGAGTGCGCGGGTATTCTCGGGTGTAGCCAGCCGATTTCGGCCACGGCGCATCCAGGCTATGGTGCTGATCGATCCTATGCCAAATGACTGTCGGATGAAGAGCCTCGGCTCGCATCATCACGGGGGATATTCCAGCGGCAAATACCCCCTTGTCAAGGAGGGGTAAGAAGTGATATACTATATGTTCAGTTTGGAAAAGTAAGGAAAAAACTAATGCCAACAATCAACCAGCTCATCCGCAAGGGACGTCAGCCCCTCGCCAAGCATTCGAAATCGCCTGCGCTCAAGGCTTGCCCTCAGCGCCGCGGCGTATGTCTCGTCGTCAAGACGATGACCCCCAAGAAGCCTAACTCCGCGTTGCGTAAGGTCGCCCGTGTGCGTCTTACGACCGGTTACGAAGTCACCGCCTATATTCCCGGCGAAGGCCACAACCTTCAGGAACACTCCGTCGTTCTCGTTCGCGGCGGCCGTGTGAAGGACCTTCCCGGCGTGCGTTATCACATCGTTCGCGGTAAGCTCGACTCCCTCGGTGTCAACGGTCGTAACCGCAGCCGTTCTAAGTACGGTATGAAGCGCCAGAAGAAGGAGGCAAAGTAAGCCATGTCCAGAAGAGCCAGAAAAATCGTCAAGCGCGTCTCGGTCGACCCTAAGTTCAACTCCGAGCTCGTAGCCCACATGATCCGCGTGATCATGAAGGACGGCAAGAAGACCGCCGCCGAGAAGATCGTCTACGGCGCCATCGAGAAGATCAAGGAAGCCGTCGAGAAGGACGCTGCCAAGTTCACCAAGGACGATAAGGCTTTCACCGAGCCCCTCGAGATCCTTTCCGCCGCCATCGACAACATGAAGCCCCAGGTCGAGGTCAAGACCCGCCGCGTCGGCGGTACGACCTATCCGGTTCCTGTGCCGATCGCCGCCAACCGTCAGCTTTCGCTCGCGCTTCGCTGGACGACCCAGTACGCGTCCGCGCGCCACGGCATGGGCATGCCCGCCGCCGTCGCCGCCGAAGTCATCGATGCGTTCCTCGGTCAGGGCAGCGTCATCAAGAAGCGTGACGATGTCCACAAGATGGCCCAGGCCAACAAGGCGTTCGCCCACTACGCGTGGGGCAACAACGCCGGCTGAGATTGACCACTTTTCCAGACGCGAGGGAAGCGCGGCCGTTTATGGCTGCGCTTCTTTCTTTGTTTTGCGATCATTTTTTTTGCTATTATACCTAAATGAAAAAATCCTAAAATCGTCGTTGTTCGTTTTGTCGTTGATTTCAGCGTCGGCCTCGCTTTGCGTTAAAATCGCTTTTTTGGTATAATTTAACGTCAAAAGGGCTTATGCGCCCGAAGGGGAAATTATGAATAAATATATGGATTCTTTCATGAAGGCCTTTCCTTTTGAAGGCCTTACGTATGACGACGTCACGCTCGTGACCCAGTATGCCGATTTTCTGCCCGACGACACGTCATTGGAGACTAATCTCACCAGCCGCACGAAGATGAAAATTCCTTTTATCTCGGCCGCGATGGATACGGTTACCGAAGCGCCTATGGCTATCGCGATGGCTCTCGCCGGCGGTATCGGCGTCATTCATAAGAATCTTGAGGAAGACGAACAGGCCCGCGAGGTCGCCAAGGTGAAGAACTATCTCAACGGCCTCATCCCCGCTCCCGTATGCTTCCACGAGAACGACGACATCAGCTTTTTAAGAAGCGAGAAAAAGCGCATGGGGCTTAAGTTCAACGGCTTCCCCGTGCTCGACAGGGACGACAGGCTGGTCGGCATGATCACCTCGTCCGATATGCGCTTCGCTCCGATGGAGGCGAAGAAACTCAAGGATGTCATGCAGCCCGCGCCGATCACGGCGTCACCCTCGACCTCGCTCAAGAAGGCTTACGATCTTATGCGCGCGGCAAAGGTCGGTAAGCTTCCCCTCGTCGACAAGTCCGGGCGCGTGGTCGGTCTTTACAGCTTTACGGACGTTCAGCGTCTCGTCGAGAACCAGAACCCGACCTACAACTGCGACGACAAGCATCGTCTCAGGGTTTCCGCCTCCGTTTCGGGCGGAAAGGGCGACCTGAGCCGTCTCGAGAAGCTCGCCGAGGCGGGCGTCGACGTCGTCGTCGTCGACAGCGCCCACGGACACTCGAAGGGCATCATGGAGATGACTAAGTACATCGTCAAGCACTTCCCGAAGATCGACGTCATCGCCGGCAACATCGCCACGGGCGAGGCGGCTCTCGCGCTCGCGAAGTGCGGCGCCCACGCCGTCAAGGTCGGCATCGGCCCAGGCTCCATCTGCACGACGCGCGTCGTATGCGGCGTCGGGATTCCTCAGCTTACGGCCGTCTACAATGCCGCCAAGGCTCTTCGCGGAACGGGCGTCTCCGTTATCGCCGACGGCGGAATCAAGATTTCGGGCGACGTTCCCAAGGCTCTCGCGGCGGGTGCCGATTCCGTCATGCTCGGCTCCGTTCTCGCGGGCACCGAGGAGTCTCCGGGCGAGAAGATCTACTCCAACGGCCGTCAGTACGTCGTCTACCGCGGCATGGGTTCGATGGCGGCGCTCAAGAACGGCAAGGGTTCGCGTGCGCGCTACTTCCAGGACAACGAGTCCGACGACGATCTCGTTCCTCAGGGTATCGAGGGAATGGTTCCCTATTCCGGCCACGTGAAATCGATCATGACCCAGTTCTGCGGCGGACTTAAGGCGTCGCTCGGCTACTGCGGCTCCAAGACGATCGAAGAGCTTCAGAAGAAGGGCAAGTTCTTCCGCATCACGACCGCCGGTCTCAAGGAGGCCCGTCCCCACGATATCACGATCACAAAGGAAGCTCCCAACTACCGTACGTGATAGATGGCGAAAAGTCTTAAAGATTACGCCAAGGAATGGCTCGATACATTGGTCGTCGCGATTTCGGTCGCGATGGCCTTTCGCGCTTATTTCTACGAGCCGTTCAACATCCCGACCGGCTCGATGCAGCCGACGCTGTACGGGAATCATTATCAGGAGTGCAAAGATCCCGGACTCTGGCAGACGACTCCGCTGAAATGGCTGAATTGGCTTGCCTCCGGGCGAGATTACAAGGAGCTCGTCGCGCCGTTCGACGGCGAGGTGGTGGCGGAGAAGCGCGCCGACGACGGGCGCAGGGTCGTTTACGTGGCTTCCGCGCTCAACCGTTCCGAAGAGGTGAAAATGCCGGACGACGTTCTGGGGCATATAGAAGATTCGTTGGGCGACGGGAGCGGAAATTTGAAATTTCTCCCCTGCGACAGAGAAGGTCGCATTATGGTCCTTCGCTCCGTCAAGAGCGCTGGCGACGGTCCGCGGTTTGGGTACGAGCCGTATTTCGTGAAGAAGGGCCGGAAGATTTTCGCCGGTTACGACACTACCGGGGATTTTGTGTTCGTGAACCGATGGAAGTGGAATTTCCGTCTTCCGGCCAGAAGCGACGTGATGGTTTTTTCGACGACGGGCATCGACGGCCTCATGCAGGGAACCCATTACATCAAGCGCGTGACCGCGCTCCCGAATGAAACCGTTGAAATTACCGAGGGCGGCGACGTCATCGTCGACGGCAAGGTCATGCCGCCCTTGAAGCCGATGACGGGCGCGCGCGGTGAGAGGACGCCGTTGCCGAATCCGGGCCGTTCGGTCTCCGGGTATGCGATGACAGGCCCGGTAAAGGTCGGCGCATCCGAGTATTTTACATGCGGTGACAATTCCGATAACAGCCTTGACAGCCGTTATTGGGGCACCGTTCCTGAAAAAAAGGTCACGGGCAACGCCGCGTGTGTTTTCTGGCCAATCATCAATCCTAGATGGGGGACTATAAAATGAGTGATGTGCAGTTGATTCAGACGCCTTGCGTGTTTGGTGAAAACGGTAACTTTCTTTTGGAGCGCGAACTCGGAAGAGGCGGCATGGGCGGCGTCTATCTCGGGCGCGATAAAATGCTCGACCGACCCGTGGCGGTCAAGGTGATGCTCAAGGAGTACGGAAGCGACTCCGAGTTTGTAGAGCGCTTCAAGAAAGAGGCCCAGGCCGCCGCGCGCCTCATCCATCCCAACATCGCCCAGATTTATTCGTACGGCATCGCCGATGACATGCCGTATATCTCCATGGAGCTCGTCGCCGGGGGCTCTCTCTATCAGATCATGCGCAATTCCGGGGCGAACAGCGACGTGCCGCGCATCATGAAAATCTGCGAGCAGGTCGCCCAGGCTCTCCGCTGCGCGGCGGATCAGGGGCTCGTTCACGGCGACATCAAGCCCGAGAACGTTCTTCTCGATTCGAACGGCAACGCAAAGCTCGTCGATTTCGGTCTGGCCGCGATGCAGAAGGACACCGACGAAATCTGGGGGACGCCCTACTATATCGCGCCCGAAAAGGTCCGCAAGGAGCCCGTCGACTACCGCGCCGACATGTATTCGCTGGGCGGAACGCTCTATCACGCGCTTTGCGGCGTGGCGCCTTTCGAGGGCGAAGACGCGTCGTCGGTCGTGAGAAAGCGCTTTGAGTTCATTCCTCGCAAACCGAGCGAAATCCGCAAGGATCTCTCGCCCCAGATCGACGCGCTCGTCATGAGGATGCTCGCTTTCAATCCCGGCGACCGTTATCCGTCCTTCGAAGCGCTGCTCGCCGATTTCAGGGCAGTAATGACGGTAGGCCTTTCGGCATCGCAGATTTTGACTCCGATGGGTTCTCCCGAGAAGACCTCATCGCCCGCTTCGGGCGGTAAGAAGAAGCTGACGCTCAAGGCTAAGAAGAAACTTACGATAAAATCCCCGTCTTCGTCGGACGGCGAGGGCGATGGCGCCGAAGAGGGCGATCAGGAGCGTTCCGGAAAGAGATATAAATTCAAAACCAACCCGGGCGATTCGTCGACGGACGATTCCTCCTACGACGATGAGGAGGAAGGCGGCGGCATCGGCGGAAAGATACTCCTCTTTATAGGCGTGCTGATCGCGGTCGTCGCGCTTGTCGGCGGAGGATTGTGGTATGTCACGGTGCAGAACGCGAAGAGCAACGACGCGAAGGTCGTGGCGGCCGTTAAAAAGCAGATCGAGGCCGACATGGGGACTTTGGAGAAGATCCGCGCCGAGGCCGAAAAGGCGCTGAAGGACATCGACGGGGTTCTGACGACGACGGAGAGGGAGATCGACGGGGTTACGGGTAAACTTAAGAATCTTTTCGAGGGCACCGACGTGAGCCGGTTCATGGACGGGCTGAAGCCTCCGAAGACCCCCGAACTTCTCGCGGCCGAGGCGGCTTTCAATTCTCCCGCGCCCGGCGCCGCCGCGCCTGAAGGAACCAACGTCCAGTCCGTCGCCTCCGCGCCCGCCGCGCCCGAGGCCGCCAACGTCCAGCCCGGCGCGTCCGCGCCCGCCGAGACGGCAGAGACCGCCGAAGCTCCCGTTAAGGCTCCGCGCTTCATAACCGACATGCAGAAGCATTGGGGGACGGCCTATTCGGTCATGGCGAGGGCTCTCGCCGTCAAGAAGCAGGTGCTCGCCATTCTCGGCGAGATCGACGGGAACGTCGCCGGCATCGAATATACCGAAAGCGTCAAAGCGCGCCTGATGGCGACGACGTCTTCGACCAAGGCCAAGCTCGACTCGTCCTTCGCCGAACTCAAGAGCATAAAGACCGACGCCAAAAAACTCAAGGTCACTCTCGACAGATTCTATAAAGAGGTGAAGAACGAGGAGGTCAAGAAGCGCGAGAAAGCCGAAGCGCAGGCTCTGGCCGACAAGAGGAAAAAAGACGCGGCCGAACGCGCACAGAAGGAGAAGGAGCGTCATGAGGCGCTTCTCGCCGAGGAAACCGCGGGCGCGAAGGCTTCGTTCGACAAGCTTGTGTCGGAGGGGGTTCTCCGCAGGCTTTACTGGGAAGGCGCCGAGCGCGAACTCAAGTCGCTCGCCGAATCGTTCCAGACGCCCGAAGCCCGCCGCCGGATCTACGATGTCGAGCTTAAGAAGGTTCAGATGATGAAGTCCGTCCACGACATCTTCATAAGCAACCTCAAGGCCAACGGCGGATATGTGTTTACGGCGACCTTCTACAAGAACAAGTTTCTCAACAAGAAGGTCGTGTCCGTCGACAAGGACAAGATCGTCCTGACCAACAAGGACGGAAAGGGCGCAAAAACCACGGTCATGTGGCAGGCCGTCTACTCCGACTATCCGCTGATCATGAACGAGCTCTGGAACAAGTTCATTCTCAAGGGGCGCGACAACGGCGTCAAAAAACTCTCTCTCAGGGAGTGGGCCGATGCGCAGCTCGGCTTCGCGATGACGCTGAAGCTCATCTGCTCGAACGCAGACGGCGCCGACAAGGTCAGCGAATATTGCGCGCTGGAGGCCGTGAAGAAGCTTCCCAACTATAAAAATCTGGCTGTAGAGACATTCCCCGGAGTCGACTTCTCCGTGATTGAAGCCGAGGCGGCCGCAAACAACATGTAAGATGAATTATCTGATAAAAATACTCAACGCATCGGTTTACGACGTGGCGATAAAGACGCCTCTCGACGAAGCGTCGGAGCTTTCAAAAAAATACGGCTGCCGGTTCCTTTTGAAGCGCGAGGACCTTCAGAGCGTCCACAGCTACAAGATACGCGGCGCTTACAACAAGATGCGCTCCCTGCCGCGCGAAGTTCTGGAGCGCGGCGTTCTCGCCGCTTCGGCCGGCAATCATGCCCAGGGCGTCGCGCTTTCGGCGAAAAAACTCGGCGTAAAGGCGACCATCGTGATGCCCGTCACCACTCCCGAGATCAAGATCAACGCGGTGAAGGCCCACGGCGCGAACATCGTTCTTCACGGCGACGGCTATTCCGACTGCGCCGAGGAGGCGGCGAGGCTCGTTAAGAAGCTCGGTCTTACGTTTATTCCGCCGTACGACGATCCCGACGTCATCGCCGGCCAGGGCACGGTCGGCAAGGAAATTCTCGATGACGCAGGCCGGGAACTCGACGCCGTTTTCGTTCCGATCGGCGGCGGCGGTCTCGCCGCCGGCGTCTCGGCGTACATCAAGAAGGTTCGTCCGGGGGTGAAGGTGTACGGCGTCGAGCCTGAGGATTCCGACTGCATGTTCCAGTCTGTGAAGGCTGGCCGCCGCGTCACGCTCGAAAACCCCGGGCTTTTCGCCGACGGCGTGTGCGTCAAGAAGCCCGGCGAAGAGACGTTCCGCCTCTGCCGCGAGAATCTCGACGGGATCATCCGCGTTTCCACCGCCGAGACGTGCGCGGCGATAAAGGATATTTTCGAGGCGACTCGCGCGGTGTGCGAGCCCGCAGGCGCTCTCGGCCTCGCCGCCGCGAAGAAGGTCGCCAAGAAGGGCGAGACCTACGCGTCCGTCATTTCGGGCGCTAACATGAATTTCGACCGTATCCGGTTCGTCTGCGAGCAGACGGAATTGGGCGAAGGGCGCGAGGCTATTTTCGACTGCGCGATCCCCGAAGGTCCGGGAAGCTTTTCGAAGTTTATCGAGAAACTCGGACGCAACAACGTCACCGAGTTCAATTACCGTATGAGCGAGGGCCTTTTGGCCCACATTTTCGTTGGCGTATCCGTAAAGGATCTCGCCGCGCGGAAGGCTCTTCAGAAATCGTTCAGGTCGGCGGGCTTCCACTGCATCGATCTTTCCGACAACGCTCTCGCGAAGGAGCATGTCCGACACATGGTCGGAGGCCGCTCGGCTTCGATCGTCAACGAGATCGTCTACTCCTTCGAGTTTCCCGAGAAGCCGGGGGCTCTGATGAAATTCCTTTCCGTCATCGCGGGACGCTGGAACATTTCGCTTTTCCACTACCGCAATCACGGCGCTGATCATGGCAAGGTCCTCGCGGGCTTCCAGGTCCCGAAGGAGGAACGCTCCGATTTCATCAAGGTTCTTGACGAAATCGGCTACAATTATCTTGATGTAACCAAAGATCCCGCCTACAAATACTTTTTAGGAACACGCCGATGAACGACAGCGTCCCCCTTGTCCCCCGCAGATGTCTTTCGATCTTCGTCATGCTCGTCAGCTGCTTCGCGCTCTGGGGGCTTTTGAACAACATGACCGACAACCTCGTGCCGGCGTTCCAGAAGATATTCACGATGGATCAGTCGCGCGCTGGGCTTGTTCAGGTGGCGTTCTACGGCGCGTACGCGGTTCTGGCGATCTTCGCCGCCGTTCTCGCCGAGGAGTTCAGCTACCGCAAGGGCGTTCTCATCGGCCTTGCGATATACATCCTCGGCGCGCTGCTGTACATCCCGGCGTGCGTCGCGCAGAGTTTCGATATTTATTTCATCGCGATTTTCATCGTCGCGGGCGGCTGCTCTCTTCTTGAAACCACCTGCAACCCGTACGTGCTTTCGCTCGGCGAAGAATCCACTGCGGTAAGGCGACTTAATTTCGCGCAGATGTTCAATCCCGTCGGTTCGATGATGGGTATCGTTCTCGCCCAGCAGCTCATTCTTTCCAATCTCAACCCCGCGACGGCGGACGAGCGCGCGGCGATGCCGAAGGCCGAGCTTGACGCGATCGTGAATCACGAGCTTTTCTGGGTCTGTGCGCCGTACGTCGGGCTTTGCGCGATCGCCGTCGCGATCTGGCTCTTCTTCCTCATGAAGCGCGAGGGAGAGACGGCTCCCGCCGCGAAAGCGTTTTCGCGCGTCGCGGTTTCGCTTCTCTTTTCCGTGGTCCCGATGACGGTACTGTACTTTGTCTTTCCCGAAATGGATAAGATACTCTGGGTTCTCTGCGGAGTCGCGGGGCCCGTCGTCTACATAGTTCTGAATTCCGACTACCGCTCGATGCTCATGACCCTGCTTTCGACGCCGCGCTACTGGTGCGGCGTGATCGCCCAGTTCTTCTACGTCGGCGTCCAGATCGCCGCGTGGACGTGGCTCAACGTCTATTGCCAGAAGGAGCTGGGCGTAGACGCCGCGACGGGGGCGCTCTACTATACGGTCGCGATCGTCCTTTTCATCGTCTGCCGCTGGGTCTCCACCTTCCTTATGAAGTATTTCAACCCCGCGCTGATGATGGCGGTTTTTGCCGTCGGCGCGATTTCAACCTGTCTCGGGGTCATGTATCTGCCGACTGAAATCCTCTTCACCTGCGGAAGCATGCCGTTCAGCGCCAACATAATCTGCCTCGTGGCGATGTCGGGCTTTATGTCGCTTATGTTTCCGACCATCTACGGGATCGCGCTCGGCGGTCTCGATCAGAAGGCCGTAAAACTCGGAGCTTCAGGCCTTATCATGGCGATTCTCGGCGGGGCGGTCATCACGCCCTGGATGGCGGGCATCATCGGCAACGCGGACAGCGTTTGGTGCAAGCTCGTTCCCGGATTCGCGACGGAATGGGATACGAACCTCAGGCTGACACAGATGTCTCTGCGCGCGTCGTTCGTCGTTCCGGCGATCTGTTTCGCCGTCGTGCTCGTTTATTCGCTTCTGTTCATAAGGCGCGGCAGACGGTAGCATAGTTTTTGCCCAATTTCCACGGAAATATGGTAGAATATACGCTCACAATTTTTAAACAAGGAGAAAACGGATAATGAAAACCGAAGTAAAAAAACTCGAAAAGTGCCAGGTTCAGCTTAATGTTACGCTCGATGCCGACGAGATGAAGGCCATTGTCAAGGATGTCGAAAAGGCTTTCGTCCGCGAGGCGAAGCTCCCGGGGTTCCGTCCCGGCAAGATTCCCGTAGAGCTTATCCGCAAGGAGTTCGCCGGCGCTCTCAAGCAGGAGACCGAGCGCATGATGTATCAGCGCAACATCGCCGAAGCCATCAAGGCCGAGAAGCTTGATGATGTCGCCGTCGCCGACGTTAAGGATATGACGTTCAACGCCGAGGGCGGTTCGTTCGCGGCCATCGTTGAAGTGAAGCCCGTTTTCAAGCTTCCCACATACAAGGGTCTTAAGCTCACGAGCAACGACGTTACCGTCAAGGATGCGGATGTCGATGACCAGATTGCCCGTCTCCGCGCCGCGTACGCGACGTATGAGGACGCCAAGGAAGGCGACGCGGTAGCCGAGGGCGATTTCGTTCAGATCGACTACTCCGGCACGGTCGGCGGCAAGTCGATCCTCGAGCTTAATCCCGAGGCCAAGGTCGTCGCTTCCGGCGAGGGCTTCTGGACTCAGGTCGAGGAGGGTCGCTTCCTTCCCGAGATTCTCGACGCGCTCAAGGGTATGAAGGCGGGCGAGACGAAGGAAGGCGTCAAGGCCAAGTTCGACAAGGAGTCCGCTCCCGAGGGTCTCAAGGGCGAGAAGGCCGTCTATACGGTTACGCTCAAGAGCTTCCGCCGCCGCATCCTCCCCGATGACGCCCAGTTCGCCGAGAAAGCCAAGGCCGAGTCGTTCGACGCTCTTAAAGCCACGATCCGCGAGCAGATGCAGAAGCACGCGACCGAGTCCGAGGCCATGCGCCGCGAGAACGAGGCCGTCGACCTTCTCCTCAAGAAGAGCGACTTCGACGTTCCCGGCAGCCAGGTCCGTCGCGCTATGGACGGCTACCTCAATCAGCTCGCCGAGCGTGCGCAGCGTTCCGGTCTCGATGCCAGCTACTTCGAGCAGAACCGCGACAAGATTTTGAAGGATGCCGAGGAGACCGCCACGAATCAGGTCCGTCTCTGGTACATCATCGACGAGATCGCCAAGGCCGAGAACATCGAGGCGAAGGACGAGGAGCGCGGCAAGAAGGTTGTCGAGTTCATCATCGCCAACGCCAAGAACTAAGTTCGCAGATCTGGAGGAAAAGGTAAAATGAATTCCTATATGATTCCCTACGTCGTCGAGCAGACGGGTAAAGGCGAGCGGAGTTATGACATCTACTCGCGCCTTTTGCTCGATCGGATCGTGTTCATTTCCGGTGAAGTGAACGACGATATGGCCAACGCCGTCGTCGCCCAGCTCCTTTTCCTCCAGTCCCAGGATCCCAAGAAGCAGATCAACGTCTACATCAACTCGCCGGGCGGCAGCGTCACGGCGGGTCTTGCGATCTATGATACGATGCAGTTCGTTTCGTGCCCTATCGCGACGTACTGCATCGGCCAGGCCGCTTCGATGGGAGCCGTGCTTCTGACCGCCGGCGCGAAGGGTATGCGTTACGCGCTCCCCAATTCGCGCATCATGATCCATCAGCCCTGGGGCGGAGCCGAGGGCAAGGCGAGCGATATCGAAATCACCGCCAAGGAAATTTTGAGATTGAAGGATATCCTCAATGGAATTCTCGCCTCCCATTCCGGCAGGAAGTTCGAGGATGTCGTTAAAGATACCGACCGCGATTTCTTTATGTCCGCCGAGGAGGCGAAGAAGTGGGGCCTTATCGACAACGTCGTGGAGTTTAAATGAAGGGTTTGACCTGTTCGTTCTGCGGGCGCAAGGAGGATGAGGTTCCGATCATTCCCGGCGCAAAGGGCAATATCTGTTTCGACTGCGTCAAGCGCGCGAACGATATCGTCGCTGAATTCGACAAGTCTCCGAAGAAGGCTTCGGCGCCATTGCCGCCCACGCCGTCCGCGAAAGAGATCAAGGCTTTTCTCGACGAGCACGTGATCGGTCACGACGAAACCAAGAAGGTCCTTTCGGTCGCGGTCCACAACCATTACCGCCGTCTCGAGGCCGCCCAGGCGAAGAGCGCTAAGGGCAAGGGCAAGAAGGCCGCCGCGGCCGACGACGTCGAGATCGAGAAGTCCAACATTCTTCTTCTCGGACCGACCGGCACGGGCAAGACGCTGATGGCGAAAACGCTCGCCAAGATTCTCGGCGTTCCGTTCGCCATCGGCGACGCGACCGTTCTCACTCAGGCCGGATACGTCGGCGAAGACGTAGAGAATCTCGTTCGCTATCTGCTCCAGAACGCCAACGGCGACGTCGAGCTCGCCAAGCGCGGCATCATCTACGTCGACGAGATCGATAAGATCGCCTCGAAGACCGACAACGTTTCGATTACGCGCGACGTTTCGGGCGAGGGCGTTCAGCAGGCGCTTTTGAAGATTGTCGAAGGCACAATCTGCCGCATTCCGCCGAAGGGCGGGCGCAAGCATCCCGATCAGGAATATATCGAGGTCGACACGACCAATATCCTTTTCATCTGCGGCGGCGCGTTCGTCGGTCTTGATAAGATTATCGGCGAGAGAACCGGCAAGCGCGCGATCGGTTTCGCGAACGACGAGGCCGAGAGCGATAAATCCGAAGAGAAGTTTTCGCCGACCGACGTCAGGCCCGAAGATCTCGTCAAGTTCGGTCTCATTCCCGAGTTTACGGGCCGACTTCCGATCATCACCGCGATGAAGGAGCTGACCGAAGACGATCTCGTGCGCGTCATGACCGAGCCTAAGAACGCGCTTATCCGCCAGTATAAGAAATTGCTCGCCATGGACGGCGTCGATCTCGAGTTCGAGCCGGGCGCTCTTCGCGCTCTCGCCAAGGCCGCCATCGCGCGCAAGACGGGCGCCCGCGGTCTGAGGGCCGAGATGGAGCGTCTTATGACCGACGTGATGTACGAGGCTCCCGGCAACGACAAGATGAAGAAGGTCGTCGTCACCGAGAAGATGATTTCCGAAAGATTGGGGTGATAAGATGATTCTTACGCTTCTTAAATCAAAACTGCACCGCATAAAGATCACCGAGGCGTGTCTTGATTACGAGGGCTCGCTCTCGCTCGATCCCGACGATATGGAGGCGGTCGGCATTCTTCCCTACGAGAAGATTCTGTGCGCCGACGTCGAGAACGGCAACCGCTTTGAGACCTACGCCATCCCCGGCAAGCGCGGCAGCCACGTCTGCTGTCTCAACGGAGCCGCGGCCCACAAGGGCAAGGTCGGCGACAGGCTCATCGTGATGGCGTTCGCGCAGATGACGCGCGAAGAGGCCGAAGGCTTCAGTCCGCTCGTTAAGCATTTCTGATGAGCGACTTTCTGATGTCGATGAAGAACGTCTCGCTCGCCTTCGGCGGGCCGAGCGTTTTAGAGAACGTGACCCTTTCGGTCGACCGCGGCCTGAGAGCCGCGCTCACGGGCCGCAACGGCGAAGGCAAATCGACATTGATGAAAGTGATGGCGGGCGAGCTCGAGCCTGATACGGGCGAGATCGTCAGAGCGAACAATCTTAAAACCGTTTATGTCTCCCAGGCCGTTCCCGCCGACATTCCCGGGGACGATGATTTTAATTCGCTCTCTGGCGGCAAACGCAGACGCAGAATTTTAGAAGAGGCGTTTCTTGCGAAGCCGGATCTTCTTCTTTTGGATGAGCCTACGAACCATCTCGATTTCGATGCGATCGACTGGCTTGAGGGGATGATTAGACGGCTTAGAGATTCAGCAGTAATTATTGTAACTCACGACCGCAGATTCTTAAAGCGCGTTGCGGATAAGATTTTCGATCTTGACCGCGGTGAACTCGCAGGCTGGGAATGCGATTATCAGACGTTTTTAAAACGGAAGGCCGAGCTTCTTGCGGATGAGGCGGTTTATTGGGAGCGAAAGAGCAAAAAACTCGCCGAGGAAGAGGCTTGGATCCGGCGCGGAGTAAAGGCGCGTACGACCCGCAACGAGGGACGCGTCGCGGCTCTCATGAAACTGCGTGCCGAATTTGCCGCTCGCCGGGGCAACACGGGCAGCGTTTCGATGAGGCTCGATACGGCGGCTCCCGGCGGCGAGAGCGTCCTTAAGATTAAGGACGTATCGTTTTCGTATCCTAATTCTGATAAAGAGATTATTAGAGATTTTACGACGACGATTCTGCGCGGCGAGCGCATCGGAGTATTGGGCCTTAACGGTGCGGGCAAAACGACGCTGCTTAATCTCTTAACCGGCAAATTGAAGCCTTCGTCAGGGACGATAACGGAAGGAACGAACATTAAGCTCGCGTTCTTCGACCAGTTGAGAGCCGAGATGAAAAGCGAGCTTACCGTCGCCGAGAATCTGGCGGGCGACCGCGACGAGGTTGTCGTCGGCGGAGTGCGGAAGCACGTCTATTCATATCTCGCCGATTTTCTCTTTTCGTCCGAACGCACTCGCACGCCGGTAAAAGCGCTTTCGGGCGGCGAGAGGGCGCGGCTCATGCTGGCGAAGCTTTTTCTCGAACCCGCCAATCTTCTTGTGATGGACGAGCCGACCAACGATCTCGACGTCGAGACGCTGGAACTTTTGGAGGAGCAGCTCCTCGCGTACAAGGGCACGCTCCTTTTAGTGAGCCACGACCGCGAGTTTTTAGATAATGTCGTAACTTCAACCTTCGTTCTCGAAGGCGACGGAGAGGTGAGACAGTTCCCCGGCGGTTACGAGGATTATATTAAGCAGTCTGGCGGAGGCTTCGCCGCGAAGAAAAAGCCCGCGAAGGCCCCGGCCGGAGAACCGAAGGCCGAGCCGCCCGCGGTCAGGAAGAAACTCAGCTACAACGAGAAGCGCGAGCTCGAATCGCTTCCCGAAAAAATTGACGGCCTCGAAAAACGCATCGCCGATATTCTCGCTTCCGATCCTCTCGCATGCCGCGACGACTACGCGAAGATCCCCGAACTCCAGAAGGAGCTCGACGCCGCCATTGAACGTTGGGCCGAACTTGAGAGCATAGGATAAATATGGCAGGGGTGCCAGAAACTTCAACGACGCTTTTAAAAAGTTTAGAAAACCGATACGCTTAGAGGTCGGTCGAGAATATCGCATCGTCGGCCCGGGTATTTTAGATGCGGCCTTTGAAAAGCCCGATGACACAGTCAGGGTTGTGCTTGAGAACTGTTTCTTCAACAATCGTTCGATAGATTGAAAGATTGCCAGTAAAGTGTTAAATGATAATGATGTTGTAACAAATCTATCAGACGGAAAATTCTTGAACGGGGTTGGGGGATGGGATAATTTGGTGCGAGATAGTGGGAATGTTCTTATATTTTCACCGGGGAATTCCAGTGAATTACCCCCTTGCGCACAGAGGCATAATTTAGGTATAATATAAATTCATAATTTTTTAACAAAAGGAGTAGATAAATGGCAAAACGCGACATCCCGCTCGAGAGAGTGCGTAACTTCGGCATCATGGCCCACATCGACGGCGGCAAGACAACGACGTCCGAACGTATTCTTTACTATTCGGGCAAGAACTATAAGCTCGGCGAAGTACATGACGGCGCCGCAACGATGGACTTCATGGTTCAGGAGCAGGAGCGCGGCATTACGATTCAGTCCGCCGCTACGTGCGTTTCGTGGGGCAACTACCGCCTCTCGCTCATCGATACTCCCGGACACGTTGACTTTACGGCCGAAGTGGAGCGCTCTCTGCGCGTTCTCGACGGCGCGGTCGCCCTTTACTGCGCGGTCGGCGGCGTTCAGCCCCAGTCCGAGCAGGTCTGGCGTCAGTCCGAGAAGTATAAAGTTCCGAAGATCGCGTTCGTCAACAAGATGGACCGCGTCGGTGCCAACTTCTACAGCGTTATGGAGCAGATGCGCGCTCAGCTCAAGGCCAACCCCGTACCGATGGTCATCCCGATCGGCGCGGCCGAGTCTTTCGAGGGCGTTATCGACCTCATCAAGATGAAGGCTCTCTACTTCGATATGAAGAGCCTCGGTAAGACCGTTATCGAGAAGGACATCCCCGAAGAGTACGCCGAGAAGGCCGCCGAGTGGCGCCAGAAGATGGTCGAGTCCGCCGCCGAGCAGGACGACGCTCTCATGGAGAAGTTCTTCGCAGGTGAGGAGCTCACGGTCGACGAGATCAAGAAGGCTATCCGCAAGGGCTGCCTCGCCCGTACGATTACTCCCGCTTTCTGCGGCAGCGCTTTCAAGGATAAGGGCGTTCAGCCTCTCCTCGACGCCGTCTGCGATTACCTTCCTTCGCCTCTCGACACGGGTGCGGCCGTCTCTCAGGACAATCCCGAGGAGAAGCGCGAGGTTTCCGACGACGAGCCTTTCTGCGGTCTTGCGTTCAAGATCATGTCCGATAAGAACATGGGTAAGATCACGTTCGTCCGCGTTTACTCGGGTACGATGAAGCTCGGCGCCGAACTCTTCGACTCCACGATCGGTCAGGAGCAGCGCATTTCCCGTCTCTTCCGCATGCACGCTAATAAGCAGGAGCCTCTCGAAGAGGCCCGCGCCGGAGATATCGTCGCGTGCGTCGGCCTTACCCAGACCCGTACGGGCGATACGCTCTGCGATCCCGAAAAGCCTATCGTTCTCGAGTCGATCGACTTCCCTGCTCCCGTTATCTCGGTTGCCGTCAAGCCGAAGAGCCGTGGGGACAACGAGAAGCTCGGCGTCGCTCTCCACGCTCTGGCGATGGAAGACCCGACCTTCGTCGTCACTTTCGACCAGGAAACTTCCGAGACGATCATCGCCGGTATGGGCGAGCTCTACCTCGAAGTTATCGTCGACCGTCTGAAACGCGAATTCAACGTCGACTGCGACGTAGGCGCTCCTCAGGTCGCTTACCGCGAGACGATCGAGATGAACGTCGATAACGAGTACAAGCACGTCAAGCAGTCCGGCGGTCGCGGTCAGTACGCTCACGTCTGCCTTAAGCTCGAACCTCAGGAACCCGGCAAGGGCTTTGAGTTCGTCAACGAGGTCAAGGGCGGCGTAATTCCTACCGAGTACATTCCCGCCGTCGAGAAGGGCGTCAAGAAGGCTCTCGAGGCCGGTCCTCTCGCGGGCTTCCCCGTCGTCGACGTCAAGGCTACCGTATACTTCGGTTCCTACCACGAAGTCGACTCCAACGAATTCGCGTTCGTCGAGTGCGCCCGCCAGTGCTTCAAGCAGGCCTTCCTTAAGGCTAAGCCGAAACTCCTCGAGCCTATGATGGACGTCGAAGTCGTAGTTCCCGAGCAGTACATGGGCGCCGCGAACGGCTCGATCAACCAGCGTCGCGGCCGCATCGAGGGCATGGAAGACCGTGCCGGCGTCAAGCTCCTCAAGGCTACCGTCCCGCTCGGCGAAATGTTCGGTTATTCGAACGCGATCCGTACGGTTACCCAGGGCCGCGGCTCGTTCACGATGATCTTCAAGCAGTACGAGGCGGTTCCCGCTTCCATCGCCAAGGCGGTCGTCGAGAAGCGCATCAAAGAAGGCAAGGTTCGTCCTTCCGCTGACTGATAGAGTACTAATATCAGAAAAGATAACAAAAAACCGCGGTTTTCCGCGGTTTTTTGTTATAGAGAAAAATCTCAATTTTGACAAAATTCCCTATTGTGTCAAAACGGAAGATGTGATATACTATCCCGCAACTTGACAAAAAATGTCTAAATGTCAAACTGACACAAAAAAGGAAGTTGTCAAAATGAAAAAGCTCTTAGTTGCTGCTGTATGTGCTACCGCGATCAGTTCGGCTTTCGCTGCCGGATTCGGTCTTTACGAATCGTCCGCCCGCGGCGTCGGTATGGGTAATGGTCTTGTCGGTTCCACGAAGGATGCTTCGGCCAACTATTACAACCCCGCTAACCTTACCGAGTGCACGAACGTCCAGGTTATGGTCGGTATGTCGCTTATCAATCCTTTTTGCGACGTTAAGGTTGACGGTAAGATGCAGTCAAAGATGAATCCCGGTTGGTTCCCGCCGCCTCATGCGTATATCGCTGCTCCCGTCTGGGGGGACAAGCTCTTTTTGGGCTTTGGTACCTATTGTGAATACGGTCTCGGCACCAAGTACGACAACAACTGGGACCTTCAGCACGATACTACCGAGACGACGATTGAGCAGTTCACATTCAATCCTAACATCGCTTATAAGATTACGAAGGATTGGTCGGTTGCTTTCGGTGCCCGTATGAGCTATATTACGATTGAGAATTACAAGAATCCTATGATCGGAAACGCCGCGATGCTTAGGACTCACCTCGAGGGTGATGATTTCAATTGCGGTTATGTGCTTGCTACGCAGTATAAAGTCAATGATGATTTGAGTCTCGGTTTGGTATATCGTTCTCGTATTAATCATCGTTTGAGGGGCGATTTTGACGCGTCTGGTGCGTTAGCCGCTGCGGGTCAGGCTAAGTCCGGTGATGCCAGTGCAAAGCTTGTTCTTCCCGCCTCTATTACTTTTGGCGCTAACTACGACTTCACCGAGAACTTCCGCGGTGGTGCGTCGCTCACTTGGACCGAATGGAGTACTATCAATCATATCGACTTCAACATTCCATCTCCGCTGACGCAAAACCTCAACTGGCACGATGCGTGGCGTCTCGGCTTCGGTTTTGAATATGATTTCGCCAAGAACTTCTGCGGCCGTATCGGTTACTCATACGACTGGGATCCCTCGGCAGAGGCCCACGGTACGACCATGCTTCCTCCCGGTGACCGTCACATCGTCGGCTTCGGCGTAGGCTACAAGTTCCTCGACAACTGGCGTATCGATCTCGGTTACAACTTCATCATCATGGAGTCTGAGTCGAGAATGGTTGAGGGTTCCATGGTTAATCGGGGTTTAAGGAAGATGCAGTGCGACAACTCCTATTCGCACATCGTTTCGGCCTCTGTGTCGTACTCGTTCTAATTTGATATAATATACCGCCAGAATGAAAGGCGGCCATGGCAAAAGCGATAAACCATAAAGAACGCAAACGCGAAATCCGGGCGACCAGCTTAAAGCTGTTCGCCCGCCATGGTTTTGCCGCGGTCAATTTCGGTATGATCGCGAGCGAATGCGGAGTTGCGCGTACGCTCTTATATACGTATTTCAAGGATAAGCGCACGATATTCAATGAGGCGATCAACGAGGCGACATCGTCCATCGCCGATAAGTATCACGAGGTTATGCGCTCGGGTCAGGCCGCCGGGGCTAAATTGCGTCAGCTTTGCACGGCGGTATTTGCGCTTCTTTATGATAATCGCGATTTTCTTTGTGTAATTATCGATTTCTTGAGTGAGTATCAACGCAAGGGTAAGTTGCCTATTGAGAACATCATGCGCCATACCGTCGGTATGAGACGCATTATCCATTCGTTGGTCGTCGAGGGTAAGCATAAGGGTGAATTTAACTCTGCTCTTAACATAAATTCGGCGACATCGCTCGTATATTCGCTTTTTGAGGCGGCGATTCTGAGAATTACGATTTCTGGCGGCGCTAAGATTTCCGATTCGATAGATTCATTAGATACGCTTCTTTTTACTTTCAAGGCGAAAGTTCATTGAAAAGGATTTAAGGCGTGAATGTCTGGATTGTAAATCCTTTCGACAATCTGCCTTTGGAAGGGTATCGTCCGATGCGCTTCTGGCTTATGGCCGAAGCGTTTCGCAAGGCGGGGCATAAGCTTGTTTATTGGACGAGTGAGTTTTCCCATGCGAATAAAAAAAAGCGCGTTCTTGATCCCGGAGTCGAAACGCCGTTCGATATCGAGCTAATAGAAACGGAGCCGTATTTTAAGAACGTTTCCTTGAGGCGCTTAAAGTCCCACCGCAAACTCGCAAAAACTTTTTTAAAGGTGGCCCGCGAGGCGATTCGAAACGGTCGCTGTAAGGCGCCTAATCTTATAATCGCGAGCTCTCCGCCTTTAGGACTGGTCGACGCATCTCATACGATAGCCTCTGAAACGGGGGCCAAGGTTATTGTCGATATCATGGACGCGTGGCCTGAGACGTTTGAGCGTGTGGTGCCGAGATTCCTTCTTTGGCCGTTGAGACGATTGGCGAGGCGCAATTATTTAAGGGCGGCCGCGATTACAACCGTTGCCGATAATTACGTAGAACTCGCGCGTTCGTATGGATTTTCTAAAGATATCCGCCGCTTTTACCACGGCATAACTAAAGGGGACAGTCCCCGTTCCCCTCAAGGGGACAGTCCCCATCCCTCATCTCTCATCTCTCATCCCCCATCTCTCATCCCCCATCCCTCAACGGGGACAGTCCCCCTGCGTATAGTCTATGCGGGTAACATGGGCAGGAGCTACGACCTGGCGACGGCCGTCGAGGCCGTAGGGGAGTTGGGCGCTTTGGCCACCTTGGATATTGCGGGTAAGGGTGAGCAGGAAGCGTCTCTCAAGGCGCTTGTCGAGAAAAAGGGCATTAAGGGCGTCAGATTTCACGGGTATTTGAGCGAGGCGGAACTTGAGGAACTTCTAAACGACAGCGATATCGGTCTTGTCCCTATGGATCCGTCGAGCTGTGTCGGAATACCCTATAAACTGGCGGATTACGTAAAGAGTTCTCTCGCTGTAGTCAGTTCGCTGGGTGGCGAAAGCGCGAGACTCTTGAAGGAATACGGCGCGGGAGTGCCATATTCGTTCGGCGACCCGGCATCTTTGGTTGAGGCCGTTAAGTCTCTTCGTTCCCGCCTTGCTGAAATGCGTCGTGCGTCGTCGAAGATGCTCGACGAGCAGTTTGATTCCTGCAGAATCTACGACTCTTATGTTGATTTTGCCGCGCATGTCTTTTCGAAGTGAGCGGATGAGGGATGAGATTGCCGGCACGGAAGGGCGGCGTTCCGGCAACTTACAGGACGGATCATTTTTCCATTCGTTCAAGGTTAAATTTGGTATAATGTGGCATATATTAACGTCATGCGATGTAAACGTTATCGGAAAACAATAAAATGACATTGACAGATACAGTAAGGGCGGCGTTCGAAGCCGCGTTTCCCGGCGAGAATTTCGCCGCGTTGAGAGTTGTTCCCGCGACCGACCCTAAGTTCGGCGACTACCAGTGCAACGATGCGCTCAAGATCGCGAAAAAGGTCGGCCTTAACCCCCGCGAGGCTGCGGCGAAAGTCGTTGAAGCTCTCGACAGGTCCTGCTTTGAGAAAGTCGAGGTCGCAGGTCCCGGATTTCTCAATCTCACCGTGAGCGGCGGGTGGCTCGCTAAGCGCCTCGCCGAACTGGCCGCAGCCGACAGAACGGGGATCCCCCAGTCCGGCGCGGGCAAGAAAATCGTGATCGACTATTCCTCGCCCAACGCCGCCAAGCAGATGCATATCGGCCATATCCGCTCGACAGTGATCGGCAACGCCATCGACCGCATCTTCCGCGCGCTCGGCTACGACGTCATCGCCGACAACCACCTCGGCGACTGGGGCACCCAGTTCGGCATTCTCATCAAGGGCTACCGCGAGTGCCTCACGCAGGAGGAGCGCGACAACCTCACCGTCGCCAACCTCGAGAAGTGTTATGTCCTTTCCGCCGCGAAGGCGAAGGAGGAGGACGGAGTCTGGAAGGACGCGTGCCGCGCCGAGCTCGTCAAACTCCAGCAGGGCGACGCCGAAAATCTCGAGCTTTGGAAAAGGTTCATCGAAATCTCCATCGGCGAGTTCGAGCGCATGTACTCCAAACTCGGCGTGAAGTTCGACACCTACCGGGGCGAATCGTACTACAACCCGATGATGCCGGGCGTCGTCGACAGGCTTCTCGACATGAAGCTCGCCGAGGAATCCGAGGGCGCGCTCATCGTCAATCTCGAAGCCGAGAAGCTCGGCGTCGCGATCGTCCGCAAGTCCGACGGCGGCTACAACTATACGACGAGCGATCTCGCGTGCGTCGGCAGCCGCGTCGCGGATTACGATCCCGAGCGCATCATTTACGTTACCGACGACCGTCAGCAGCTCCACTTCAGGCAGTTCTTCTCGATTTCCGCGAAGATGGGCTATACCGTTAAGCTCGTTCACGTTCCGTTCGGCCTCATGAGCTTCCAGGGCAAGGCGATTTCGACGCGCGAGGGCAACCTTATCCGTCTCGAGGAACTTCTCTCCGAGGCCAAGCGCAGGGCGTTCGACATCGTCAAGGACCGCGGCGGCGACGAGGCTCTCGCCGAGGCGATCGGCTATGGGGCCGTGAAGTACGCCGATCTCTCGCACGATCCCGGCACGGCGATCGATTTCAACTGGGATAAGGCGCTCGCGCTCGAGGGCAACTCCGGCCCCTATCTCCAGTACGCGTACGCGCGCGTCTGCTCGCTCATGGACAAGGCCGGCGAAGCCGATCTCGGTTCGGGAGAGTTCAGCATTTCGACTCCGAGCGAAAAGCGTCTCGCGCTCCAGCTTCTCGAGTTCCCCGGCGCCGTCGTCCGCGCGGCCGAGGCGTACAAGCCGAGCGTCCTCGCCGATTACCTCTTCCAGACGTCGCAGCTGTACTCGAGCTTCTATCAGAATTCGCCGATTCTCAGGAGCGAGGACGCCGTCAGGCGCGCCCGGTTGAAACTCTGCGGCCTTTTCGGAAAGGTTCTTTCGACGGGACTCGATCTCCTCGGAATCGCGACGCCCAGGAGGATCTGATTCATGGCCAAGGCGCTCGTCATTTCCGTTGTTTTTCTGGCGGCTTTTTCGGCGACGGCTCTGCCGCGTCTTAAAATGCGCCCCGAGGTCATCGTGGACGGAGCGCTTAAGGCCAAGGTGCTCGACAACTCGCGGGGGATTCCCGCCGCGACGCCTCAGGGCGCGACTTATCGCGTGACGCGCGGAACGGAATCTAAAGAGGTTAAGATCTTTGAACCGCTCGACATCTGGCGTCAGCGCGCAGAAATAGGGACCTGGGAGGATCGCGAGGGTAATGTAATGAAACTCGCGCGCGCCGTTTCGCTCGTTCCGGAGATGGACCGCTTCGAATGCACGCGGGAGGCTCTCTCGAAAAAGCTCGCCGAAATGGAGAGTGCCTTCACCGGCGGCGACGCGGAGCTCGCCGCATGGAAGGAGGCGTGGGGCGCGAAGGGTACGGGAAAGTTCATCAAGGCCTCCGACGGCGTGAATTACTGGGTTGAATTCCGCTTCAAGGAAGAGGTTCGGCCCTCCGACGCCGAAAAGCTGCTGCGCGCGTTCGAGCGTTCGTTCGCGGCGAACACGCGCGGCACCTACGGAGTCAAAAAAACCTCGAAGTGGTGGGAGATGAAGGACGGCAAGTACAGGTTCCTGACCGATCTCGCTCCGGGGCGCGGCAGGCAGTTCATAAAGGACGCGTTGAGCTACATGGGCGCCCTGAGAAAAGGTTTTGAATTCTACGTTCCGCCGAGCCGCGACATTTCGACATGCACCGTCCGCGTTTTTTCGAAGATCGGCGAATACCGCGAGTACCGCAGTTCGACGGGGGCGGAGGACGCCTGGTCGTGCGGGCTCTGGGATCCGTCGCGCGACGAACTTCTGGTTGTGGCGGAAGATCCGAAGAACGCCATGGCCACGATGCGCCACGAATCGTTCCATCAGTATCTTCATTACGCGACGGGCCGCGGCGATCACGCGATGTGGTTCAACGAGGGCCATGCGACTTTCTTCGAAAACGTGCGCTACAATTCCGCTAAAAATTCCGTCGCGGTTCTCGACACGGGCAACCGCTCCGAATGGGTCGCGCGCGATCCGGCCCGCTATGCGCGGCAGATGAAGGCGGTTCTCGAAATGCCGCGCGAGCGGTTTTACTCCGGCGAGGTGAACGACCATTACGTGACGGCGTGGGCGATAATCTATTTTCTCGAAAGGGGCGCCTACACGGCGGACGAGTTCAGGGACTATCGCGGGATATGCGCCG
Organism: Kiritimatiellia bacterium; assembly: GCA_045630425.1. Classification (GTDB taxonomy): domain Bacteria; phylum Verrucomicrobiota; class Kiritimatiellia; order RFP12; family UBA1067; genus UBA1067. The sequence goes on from JAZQTB010000021.1 coordinate 29,676, forward strand.
CGTATCTGAAGGCGATGGACGAAGGGCTTTCCGCGGAGGAGGCGACGCGCCGCGCGTGGGCCGCCGTCGAAAACCGCGACGTGGCGGCCGATTTTCTGAAATTCTGGAGCTCGAGGCGCAAGGCGTCGCTCTACGCCCGCGAGAAACTTTCGGAAGACGAAAAGAAGAAGCGTTGATTATGGAAATCGAAAAAATGGTTCTTTCGCTCAATCAGCTTGAGGTCGACTGCGTGATCGGCGAGCGTCCCGACGAGCGCGAGAGGCTCCAGCGGCTGCTGATCGACGCCGAGCTTGAGATTTCACCGGCTGCCGCCGGGAGCGACGATCTGGCCGATACCGCCGATTACGCGGAGTTGTCCGAAAAGATCGCCGCGCGGCTTAAAGAGGCGAAGTGCATGATGATCGAACGCGCCGCCCATATCGCGGCGGCGGCGTGCCTTGAGGACAAGGCCGTGAAGTCGGTCGAGCTCAAGGTCACCAAGACGGGCGCGATCGGGGGTCTTCGGTCGGCCTCGGTTACGGTGCGTCTTAAGCGGTGAAAGGAAAGGCGGCCGAAATGAAGATACCCGAGGGCAAAACGATAACGCTTACGTTTCTTTCGACGAACCGCAAGGAGAAGGAGAAGCGCTGGGCGGTGAACGTGATTCTCGCCGGCGGCGCATCGTCCGGGGACGTCTTCAAGGTGAAGGCCGAGGACGCCGGGGGCTGCAGGATACCCGAAGCCGTATTCGAGTTCGCCGGTACGCTTGTCGATATCAGGGACGGAGAGGGCTCGATATCGTACGACGATTTCATAAAGGGCAAACACGAGAAGGGCGTTTGGCTGAAGCGGCCCGGCGTCGAGCCGGTTCCGGGATTGCTGACTTTCGCGTGAGAGGGGGTGTCATGACCGACGGGGAATGGTATGAACTGGTGAAGTCGGGTTCCGACGACGGTTGGAAACTCGTCTGGGAAAAGGTCGTTTCCCTTGAGGCGAAATCGCCGAAAAACAGGGAGATGATGACGCGCTATTCGATTACCGACGGCGATCTGATGGGGATGCTCTACAGCGAGATGATCGGCCGCGGGAAGATCGGTCTTTACCGCAACGACGGCGGCAGTTTTCAGGGATGGCTCAGAACCTATGTGCGCGGATTCATCAGGAACGCCGACCCGAACAAGCACGGCGAGATTTCGATCGAAAACGCCCGCGCGGGCAATGAGGACGGCGACGCCGCGATGGATATCCCGACCGAGGATAAAAAGGCCGATCTGTCCGAAATCTGGCACATGACGCATTTGTGCTTCAAGGATCTGTGGAACGCGGATCCCGAACGCGCCTACGTAATGCTCTTCAAGACGCGCTTCCATCTGTCAAGTGAAGAGGTCAGGGAAATTCTCGACATTTCTTCCTCGGCGAACGTCGATCAGATTTTCTCCCGCTCCGTGAAGTTTATGCGGAACGCCTGGAGCGCGCGCGAGAAAAACGGTTTGTGACGGGATAACTATATGTGATATAATTTCAACGATACAAGGAGGAGAAAGATGAAAAAAACGCTGCTGTTCACATTGATGGCCGTCACCGGCGCGCTTTTCGCGCGAGAACCCAAAAAATACATCTGGCCGGAAGGTAAAATGCCCTACGCCGATCAGACGCATCTCAGGGCCGTGATGACCGATGAATCCTCTATGAAGGGCTTCAACGCCGACGAATGGCGCCGGCCCTATATCGAATGGTGTGACGCTCCAGGGGCGGAAAACAGGACCGACGCGTGCGTGATACTCATTTCAGGGGGCGCATACGACTGCTGCTGCGACGTTGGCCTCGTAAAGTCGTGGGAGAGGGATCTTGCGAAGCTCGGTGTGACATGCGTAAATTTAGTCTACCGTACGCCCCGCCCGAATGGCCTGCCCATCTGGCAGTGCGCCTGGGCCGACGGCCAGCGCGCGGTGAGGATGGTCCGCGCCGAGGCCGCGAAGCGCGGCTTCAGCCCCGACAAGATCGGCGTGATGTCGATGTCGGCGGGTTCTCATCTCGCGACTTTGCTCGCGACGAGTTCCATGACTCCCGCATACGAACCGGTCGACGATCTCGACAAGACTCCGTGCAACGTCAACTTCGCCTGTCCCTTCGCGATCGCCTATGCGATGAGCGACGGCGTAGGCCGTCCCAACACCCGTGACGGCGACGCCGTGGACGCGAAGCTCGACGAGGTTTTCAGATTCGACGCGAAAACCTGCCCGATGTGCATGATGCACGGCGGTGACGATCCGTATTCGCCCGCTTCGTCCACTTTCGTTTACCGCGAACTGCGCAAGCGTAAAATCCCCGCGGAACTTCATCTTTACCCCGACAGGCGCCACGGCGCGTTCGGATTCGACCGCGCGGTCGAGTTTCTGAGACAGATGGAGATTCTCGGACCTCTCGCCGCCGAGGTGGAGCTGATGGACCGTTATCCGGGCGATGAGGCGCGCGGAAAATATGAAAAGCGCGATATCTGGCCGAAGGGTAAAATGCCCGACCGTCAGGCGGGGCAGTGCGAACCGTATCTCGAGTGGCACATGCCTAAGACGCTCAAGACCGGCGCGATTCAGATAATCTGGTCCGGCGGCTCGTACATGAGCAACTCCCCCGACGGTTTCGAGGTGGCCCCCTTCAGGCGTTATCTCAACGAAAAGGGAATGGCCGTGGTCACCGTCAGATACCGCGTCCCCCGCCCAGCGGCTCCGCTCGCCAAGCACACTACGGCGTGGCAGGACATTCAGCGGGCCGTCAGAATCGTCAAAAGCGAAGCCGCGTCGCGCGGGCTCGATCCTGAGCGCATCGGCATAATGGGATCGTCCGCAGGCGGCCATCTGGCGCTTATGGGCGCGACCAGCTCGAAGCGCCGCGCCTATTATTGGCCGATCGACGATTTGGACAAAATCCCCTGCAACGTCCAGTGGGCGGTGGCGATCTATCCCGCGTATGCCCTTACGGACGGCGCGGAGAAGCCCAACGCCAACGGCGGGAACCTCGACGGCGACAGGCTCGTTCCCGAGTTTTCGTTCGATCTTGCGACTCCTCCGGTTCTCTTCATTCACGGCGACGCCGACGGCTGGGCCGCCATGAACTCCGTGAAGGCGTGGGAACAGCTCAGGCGCATGGGCGTACAGGGCGGACTTCACACGCTTGCGAAGAGAAAGCACTGCTTCCAGAAGAAGGCTTCGCCCGGAACGGGAAGCTACACGTGGATGGACCGCATCTGGGAGTTCATGACCTCGAAGGGCTTCAACAGGTAATGGGCAAGAAGGTCATCGTCGTCGGAGCCGGGTTCACCGGGCTGCAGCTTGCGCGCACTCTCGTCGCGGAAGGCGTCAGCGTCGTTCTGGTGGACCGCGATCCCGAGAAGGTGCAGCACGCCCGCAGCGCGCTCGACTGCACCGTGGTCGAGTCCGACGGCAACAGCCCCGAAACCCTTTCCGAAGCGGGCATCGCGTCGGCGGACGCGCTTGTGGCGCTTACCGACGACGACGAGATGAATATGATCGTCTGCTCGCTCGTCGATGCGGATTTCCCCGATGTGCTGAAGATCGCGCGCGTGCGGAATTACGCGTACTATCTGAAAACGACCGCGACGGCCCGGCGTCACGCCGACGCCACGGCGAGCGGCGAGAGAAGGCCTCTTTTCGGCGTCGACCACATGCTCAACCCCGACGTCGAGGCGGCGTCGGCCATAGCGCGCGCGATGGCGCTCGGCGCGGTCGGAAACGTCATCGAACTCGGCGGAGGCTACGGAATCGTCACTCTCCCGGTCGTCGCCGGCGGACCGCTCGCCGGCGTTCCGCTCTGCAGACTTTCGAAAATGCCGGGCTGGCGTTATCTCGTCGCCTATATCGAGTCCGATAAAACCGCGGTTCTCCCCAACGGCAACACGATGCCCGAGGCGGGCGACCGCGTCGGAATTCTGGTTTCGCTCGACGACATCCCGTCGCTGATGCGCTTTATGGGACGCTCGGCCGAGGAGATGCTGAGAACGGTCACGGTGTTCGGGGCGGACCGCGTGGGCACTCTCGTGGTCGACCGCCACGTCTCTTCGCGCAGGACCTCCGTATTTTCGAGAATCTTCGGCAGCACTCCGCGTGAAAAGTCCCGCGAGATAACGATAGTCGACAGAGATCCCCATCTCTGCCGCGAGGCGGCGGAGCGATTCGTCAACGCGAGGGTTCTCTGCGGCGACATGACGGACGCCGATCTCGTGCGGGAGGAGGCTCTCGACGCGGCGGATCTGATGGTCGCCGCCTCCGGAAACTACGAGAGCAATCTTGTGATGGCCGCGTATCTCAAGTCCCGCGGCGTGAAGAAAACGATCGCGCTGACCTCGTCGAGCGAATTCGACGACGTCGCGCGGAAACTCGGCGTTGACGTTGCCGTTCCCATGCGCGACACGGTCGTCGACTGCATCGTAAGCCATTTAAGGGGCGACAACGTAAAGTCGATCCACGCCGTCTGCAACAGATTTTTCGAAATCGTGGAATGTGAGGTTTCGCCCGAAAGCCGCGCCGCCGGCAAGGCGCTCTCGGAGCTTGTCAGCGGCGGAGAATTTCTCGTTCTGCTCGTCCAGGAGAAGGACGGCGGGAGGTATTCGATGCCGAACGGCGCAACCGTGATTCCGCCTGGAGCGCGCGTCGTTCTGGTCGTAAAGGCCGGAGCCGGCGACGAGGTTAGGATGTTCACCGGGAAGGCTTGACGCTGATGGCCCTTTCGCTCTTGAGAATCTTTTCGTACGTTCTCGCGCTGGCGGGAGTTTCGCTTCTGTTGCCGCTTGCCGCGGCTGTCCGATACGGCGAGACGCGTGCGGCGTGGTCGTTCGCGGTGCCTATGGCGGCGAGCATCGCCGCCGCCGTGGCGATAACCGTAGTGTACCGTCATCTTAAGGCCGCGCCGCTGAGTGTCCGCGCCGCGTTCGTCGCTGTCGGCGGAAGCTGGATACTGCTCGGATTTTTCGGATCGTTGCCTCTGTGGTTCAGCGGGGCCATCGGGGGATTCACGAATTGTCTGTTCGAGAGCATAAGCGGTTTCACGACGACCGGGGCGACGGTGATATTCGACGTCGAATCTCTGCCGAGGAGCATAAATCTGTGGCGCTGCGAAATGCACTGGCTCGGCGGCATGGGCGTTATCGCGCTCGTTGTCGCGCTCGTACCGCTTCTGGGGATCGGGGGGATGAAGCTTATCCAGGCCGAGACGACCGGCCCTGAGAAGGGCAAGCTCACCGCGCGCATAACGAACACGGCGAAAGTGCTCTGGTTTATCTACATGGGCTTTACCGCGGCGCAGACGGCGCTTCTGCACTTTTTCGGGCTTTCGCTTTTCGATTCGCTGTGCCTTTCGTTCTCAACGCTCGGTACGGGCGGCTTTTCGACGCGCAACCTTTCTGTCGGCTCTTTCGGGAATCTGGCGGTTGAGTGGGTGACGTTTGTCTTCATGATCTTAGGGTCGGTGAACTTCGCGCTTTATTACCGCTTCTTCACGGGGCGCGTCGGCGGCATCTGGCGCGACAGCGAATTGAGGGCGTTTCTCGGAATCGTGCTTGTGGCGGTCGCATGCATCGTCCTCATTCAGCTTCCGGGCGCGACGAGCCTCTCGAAGACGCTGAGAGATTCCGCGTTCCATGTCGCCTCGATAATATCATCCACGGGCTTTATGACCGACGACTACACGGCGTGGCGGCCCGCCGCCCAGATCGTGCTTCTTTCTCTCGTTGTCATCGGCGGGTGTTCCGGATCGACGGCGGGCGGGGTCAAGGTCGTGCGCTGGACGGTTCTTTTCAAGCAGCTCGTGAACGAGTTTCGCCGACTCGTCCATCCCCACGGTGTTTTTACGCTCCGTCTCAACGGCCAGCCCGGGCGTGAGACGATTCTCCCCTACATAGCCTCTTTCATTTTCGCTTATTTTCTCTTGGTCCTGGTGACGATGCTGTTCGGGGCGCTTGCCGGGCTCGCGCCTTTTGAAGCGCTTACGGGATCGCTGAGTATGGTGGGTAATGTCGGTCCCGCGTTCGGCGAGCTCGGTCCGACGGCGCACTACGGTGGGATTCCGGATCTCCTGAAGTGGTGGTACTGCGTCGCGATGCTTGCGGGCAGGCTTGAGATTTTCACGCTTTTCATTCTCGTCGGAACGCTCTTCGGTTTCCGCCGCAAAAACGCCGGTGCCGGACGCATTGATTGATCATGGGCTGGAACGGAGCGATAATCGGCGGCTGCATCGGCAGCTGGTTCGGCAGATGGCCCGGCATTGTGATCGGCGGCGTGATCGGCCATTTTGTCGAGGAGTCCGCCAGGAAGGGAAAGTCCGCGCGCAGGTCGCCCGATCTCGTGTTCGACGACATGGCCGACGCCTACAGTCAGCTGGGCGTTTCTCCGTCGGCTTCGGACGACGAGATCAAAAAGGCGTACCGCGCGCTCGCCAAGCGCTATCACCCCGACACGCTCAAGGCGCAGGGGCTTCCGGACGAGATGGTGGCGAGGGCGAACGAGAGAATGTCGAAAATCAACGCGGCGTGGAGCGCCGTAAGGAAGGAACGCGGATTATGACCGAATGCTGCGGAACGGAATTTTGTTTTGAGGGCGCGACTTTCGATTCGCGTCTTGTCAAGCCCGGCATGCTTTACGTCGCCCTTAAAGGCGAGAACGCGGACGGCAACGATTTCATCCCGGCGGCGCTCGAGGCGGGCGCGGCGAAAGTGATCGGCGGCGACGGCGCTCTGGCGGAACTCCAGGCGCTCGCGCGCGAATACAGGCGTTCGCTTAAGGGCACGAAGGTCGTGGCGCTCACGGGATCGGCCGGGAAGACGACGACGAAAGAACTTCTGAAATCCTTTCTTTCGACCCTCGGCAGGACTCACGCGACGGCCGGGAACTTCAACAACCACCTCGGCCTTCCGATAACGATATTAAACTGCCCGCGCGACGCGAAGTTTCTCGTTCTCGAAATGGGGAGCAACCATCCCGGCGAAATAGCGGCGCTTTGCGATATAGCCGAACCCGATTCCGGGCTTGTGACGAACATCGGCACGGCCCATATCGAATTTTTCCGGACGCGCGGGGGCATCGCGGAAGAAAAGGGGACTCTGCTCGAGAGGGCGCGCGAATTCGCCGCCGTTCCGGACGGCTGCGATTTCAGGGATGCGCTGCGCTCCAGATGCCGCTGCGAATTCGCGGTGGCGGGACCGCTCCCCCGTGAATTGGCCGATGCGGTGAGAGCCGTTCTTCCCGGCGAGCACAATCTGTCGAACGCCTCCGTGGCGTTCGCCGTCGCCTCGCGATACGGGGTGAGCGTCGGGGACGCGGTGAAATCGCTCGAGAATTTCTCTCTGCCCGGTTCGCGCTGGCGGAGCGTCGAGAAAAACGGCGTGCGGTTCATAGACGACACGTACAACGCCAACCCCGACGCCATGAAAGCGGCCCTTTCGACTTTCGCGGAGATGGCGTGCGGCGGAAGAAAAATCGCGGTTTTAGGAGATATGTTCGAACTCGGCGAGGCTTCGGAGGCTCTCCACGCGGAGGTGTTCGATTTCGCCTCGCGTCTCGCTCTGGACGCCGTTATCGCGGTGGGCGCGGCGTCTAGTCGCTGCAGATGCTCCAAATCATTCAAAACCCTCCGCGAGCTTCAGGAATGCGCGTCTCGGGAGTTCCGAAAAGGGGATCTGGTGCTGCTTAAAGCGTCGAACGCGATGAAATTGGGAAAATTGACCGAATAATTTGGTATAATATCGCAAAATGCTGGAAGTGCGCAATATAGCTTTTTCCTATGGCTTCAAAGATGTCCTGAAGGATGTGACTTTCGCCGCGAAACCCGGCGAAATAGTCTGCATTGTCGGCAATAACGGAGTCGGAAAGACGACGCTTCTGAAGATACTGGCGACGATTGCGGCTCCCGATGCCGGTATTGTGCGCATGGAAGGGCAGGACGCGTTAAAGTTCCCTCTGAAATTCCGCAGAAATCTCGGTTATCTTCAGGAATCTCCGTCGCTTTATGAAGATATGACCGTAAAGTCGTATCTCAAATACCGCGCTATGCTGAAAGGCGAGCCCGAAAAGCGCATAAGGCGCAGAATCCAGGAGGCTCTCGGCACGTGCGGAATCAAAGAGGTGACGGACCAGACCATCGCCAGACTTTCGTTCGGCGTCAAAAAGCGGGTCGCTCTCGCCGACGCGATTCTGCTGCGTCCGAGGCTCGTGCTTTTAGACGATGTCTTCGCCGGATTCGACCGGTCCATGCGTCACGATGCCCGTGAGATCATAAAGGCGGTTTCGGCGTTTTCGTGCGTGATTCTTACGGGACACGAAATATCCGATCTCGCGAAAATCGCCTCGCGTTTTCTCGTTCTTTCCGACGGCCGCATAAGCGCTTCGGTCGAGACCGCCGGACTTTCGGAGGCCGAAATCCTCGGCCGCGTCGACAACGCGCTGAAAGGAGGCGCCTTATGAGTCCGGTCCGGGTGACGTTCAGGCGTACGGTGGGAATGGTCGGCACTCTCTACGTCTCGGCTCTCTCCATCGCCGCGTTTCTCGCGGGGGCGGCCGCGCTCTTCGCTTTCAATCTCGATGCGGCCGAAGGAACCTTTTCCGCGCTCGCGCCTCTCTGGACGTCGTCCGTCTCCCCCGTTCTGCCCGTTCTGGCCGCGCTTTTGGGCATGGAGGTGTGGAGCGACGAGCGGAAGACCGGACGGATCGAAATGCTTCTCTCCTCGCCCGTGCGGGAGCGCGATCTTGTAATCGGAAAATTCCTCGGCGTCTGGTTTTTCACCGTTTTTGCGGTTGTTCTGTTTTTCGTCTCGACGCTCGTCTTTCTCAAGACGTACGCCGTGAACGTCTTCGGCGCGGTTTCCGTGGTGGGATTTCTGCCCGGGCTTTTCCTTCTTGCCGTTCAGGGTGCGCTCTGGTCGGCGGCCGCGACCGCCGCGAGCGCGTTCTTCAGAAGTTCCGCCGGCGCGGCCGCGACGTCGATATTCGTTCTCGCCGCTCTGCCCCGCGCCCTGTGGCTCGCGTTTTCGTATTGGAACCGCGACGGCCGCACGGATTTCGGAGAGCTTCCGATGGACGCGCACGCGTTCGATTTCGCCTCCGGACTCGTTTCCGTAAGCGCCGTCGCCTCGTACGCCGTTCTCGCGTTTTTCGCGCTGTTCGCGGCCTCCAAAAAGATTTCCGCCCTGCGCCTCGCCGGACGCCGCTCCCGCCGCGCCTCGACGCGTTTTTCGGTTCTGCTTGCGGCCGTGTTCTCGCTTCTCGCCGTCGGACTTGCCCGCCGCGCCGATCTTACGCTCGACGTTCCCGTGGCGGGTTCCGGAGACACCGTCTTTTCGCCGCGCACCTGCAACATTCTCGAACAGGCGGGCGGCACGATTTCGATAACGGCCTTCGTCGAGCGAAAGGATCCGCGCTTCCGCCACGCGAGCCATTTTCTCCGCTCCTTAGAGCGTCTGGCCGACGAGTCGGGCGGCGTGAGGCTCGAAGTGCGCCATGTCGATCCCGTGCTCGACATGGGCGAGGCCGCGAGGCTCGTGCGGTCCGGCGTCGAAAAGCCGAGTTTCGTGTTCGAGCGGGACGGGCGCATAGTCCAGACCCTGAGCATGAACGAGGATTACGGCGAGCGGATCTTTGCCTCTATGATCGAGAGGATCGCCGTTCCTTTTCACCGCAGCTGCGTCTACTGGACGACGGGCCACGGCGAGGCGTCGTTCGAGAATTACAATCCCGAAGGGCTGAGCGATATCGCGCGGGATCTTTTTCTCAACGGATACGGCAACCGCAAGATCAACCTCGCGGACGAGAAATCCGTCATCGGCGAGGATTGCGCGCTCGTCGTGGTAGCTGGGCCCGTCAAGGATTTCTCCCAGAAGGAACTGTCCCGTCTGCAGCTCTTTTTAGACGGGCGGACCCGAAACAGCGAAGCGGGCCGGGTGCTCGTTCTTCTCGACTCTCCTGAACTGCAGGGTCTGGCCAATCTTCTTTCGCTGTGGGGAATCCGTCCGGGCGCAGGGGATTTTTCGGACGCCGCCACGATGTCCGGCTCCGATGTCGTCGTGACCGGATTCTCGGCTTCGCATCCGATAACCAGACCGTTCGAGAACATGCAGCTTCTGCTCGAAAGGCCCGTCGCCTTCACACGCTCCTCCTCCGCCACCGAGGGGGACAGCGGGGCCGATCTTAAGCGCTACAGCGCTCTTCTCGAAGCGGACGGCAGGTGTCTGGCCGCCGCCGTCGAGCGCGGCAGTTCCGGCAGCGACCTGGCGATCAGGCCGTCGCGTCTCATAGCCGTGGGCGATATAGGCTTTATCATGAACGGCAAGCTGCGCGCATACGCCAACGCGAACCGCGATTTCTTTCTCAACGCCGTGAAATATCTTTCCGGGCGCGATTCGATGACGAGCGCGGGAACCGAAACCGACCGGCTCGTTACCGGGATGGACCGTCGTGCGCGCGTAATGTTCGCGCTCGGCTCATCGGCGGCGTTTCCGGCGGCGTTTTTCATTCTTTACGCCGTGCTCGTCGTCTGGAGGAGGAGGCGCAGATGAGCAACCGCAACACCATATTCTGTCTGCTCGCCGGTATCGTTCTCGCGGTCGCGGCCCATATCTACATTTCGTACGGCGGGGGCGGCAAGCTCGCGCCGCGCACCGCCGTGCTGAACCGCGCGATGCTTCAGGCCGACAGGATCGCCGTGGAGCGCCCCGGGCGGGATGCTGTTGAACTGCGCAGGACGGATTCCGGATGGCGCATGGTCGAGCCTTATGCGGCGGAGGCCGCCCAGGCGGGGGTTTCGAGGATGCTCGACAGTCTCGTTCTGCTGAAGATCGTCGAAACGTATTCCGACAAATATCTTCTCAAGGCCGGCAGGAGGCGTTCGGACTTCGGTCTGGCGAACCCCTCCGTAAAGATCACGGTCTCGAAGGGCTCCGAAAGCGTCCGCGTCGTTCTCGGCGACAGGGTGCCCGGGGGCGAGGGCGTTTTCGCCGCCGTCGAGGGCGACGGGACGATGTACGTTCTCGACCGTCGCGTGCTGGAGTTCTCCGACGTCGGACCCGACGGTTTCAGATCGCGTGAAATCGTGAAGCGCCGAACCGGCGCGATTGAAATGTTCAGCATAAAATGCGCGGGCGGCGCGATGATGAATTTCGTCAGATCGGACGGCCGGTGGATGTGCCGCGCCGACAGAAACGCCTCGGCCGACACTCCCGCTTCGGGCGTGAAGATAGAGGAGTTCCTTTCCGCGCTCGTCAAGTCCGAGGCCAGGTCTTTCGTATGGCCGGTCGGAGCGTCCAACGAACCTCAGGTCGCCACGGCTCCGCTCCTGGCGGGCTACGGGCTCGATTCTGAAAACGGCGTCGCCCTCACGATCCACGACAGGGGGCTGAATCCGGTCAGGATGGTTCTCGGCAACGAGGCCGAGGGCGGTCTGGTGTACGCGCTCGTTCAGGATTCGTCCGCGGTGGTGACGGTCGACGGCAGGCTGAAGGATCTGGCGGTCAAAAGCGATTTTTCGGATCTGAGGGTCTTTCCGTTCGATGCGGCGGGCGTTGTCCGATTGTCCGTGACAGACGACGACGTAGAGTACCTTCTCGCCAAAAAGCCCGACGGCGAATGGATCATCGATTCTCCCGTTTCCGCGCAGGCCGACGGGAAGGAGGTGCAGAAGCTCATCGAGAGGATTCTGGCCGCCACCTTCGACGACCGCGACGCGAACGGCATTACGGTTTCGGTCTCCACGAACGTCCCCGCGGAAAGGCTTTCGCCTTCCGTTCTTCCCGAGGACTTCTCTTTCGCGAGGCTACGCAGCCGCCAAATCTCCGCGTTCGATCCGTCCGACATCAGGAGGATCGTTTCGTGCACCGATGATTCCCCGGACGGCTCGTCGGTCGTCTTCGACAAGGACAAACGCGCGTGGATCGGTGAAAATTCCGAATCCGGCACGAGCGTCCGTCAGAAGGCGGTCGCCGATATACTGGGCGCGCTCGAGTCGCTCGAAGCGGTGTCGATCGTTTCGCTGAAGGCGACCGAGTCGGAACTCAAGGAGTTCGGACTCGAGAAGCCGCGCTACACGGTTTCGGTCGATTTCTTCAAGGAGAATTCGCTCAGACGCAACATCTTCGTCGGAGAGCGGACGGAGGCGGGCTACTACGCGACGATGGGGGCGGCTTTCGACGCGGTGTTCATTCTTTCGCACGAGAACGTCGCCCGCATAACCTCGCCTTTAGTGGCGAAATGAAAATCTAATCGAAAGGAAAAAAATGAAATACGATAAGAATCACGCGCTTCTGGAATGTTCTATTCCGGGCGTTCCGCAGAAAAGCGGCAAGGTCCGCGACGTCTTCGATCTCGGCGAGAGCCTTCTGATGGTCGTTACCGACCGCATCAGCGCTTTTGACGTCATTCTCCCCACGGGAGTTCCCGACAAGGGCAAGGTGCTCAATCAGCTGTCGCTCTTCTGGATGGAGTTCCTCGGAATGAAGAACCATCTGATCACGGCGGACGTCGACGAATATCCCGAAATCCTCCGGCCGTACAGGGAGGATCTGCGCGGACGCTCGATGCTGGTGAAGAAGGTCAAGATGGTCGAGGTCGAATGCATCGCCCGCGGCTATCTTACCGGCTCGGGCTGGAAGGAATACAAGTCCGCCGGAACGGTCAACGGCGAGAAGCTCCGCGCCGGCTACGAGAACGCCTCGAAGCTTGACGAGGTTCTCTTCACTCCGACGACGAAGGCGGCGATCGGCGATCACGACGAGGCGATAAATTACGCGCAGACGGTCGAAATCGTCGGCGCGGAGACTGCGGCGAAGCTCAAGGAGGCGACGATCTCGCTCTATACGCGCGCGGCGGAATACGCCCGCGAACGCGGCATAATCATCGCCGACACGAAGTTCGAATTCGGCATGGACGACGACGGCTCGCTTATTCTCGCGGACGAGGTTCTGACTCCCGACTCATCGCGCTTCTGGCCCGAGTCGAGCTACGCGGTCGGTTCGAATCCGCCGTCGCTCGACAAGCAGTATGTCCGCGACTGGCTCGATTCGATCAATTTCAACCACCAGCCGCCGGGCCCCGAACTTCCGGACGAAGTCATCGGGCGCACGCGCGAAATCTACATCAAGGCCTATGAAGATCTTTCGGGCCGTAAAATCTAACTGAAAAAGAAAGAGGTGTCACAATGGGTATGTTCGATCAGATTAAAGAAGCGATGAAGATGCGTTCTGAGGCGAAGCGCATCCAGAATGAGATTCAGAAGATTTCCGTAACTCATTCCAACGGCGGAATCACCGTCACCGCAAAGGGCGACATGACGATCTCGGCGATGTCGTTCAGCCCCGAGGCGTATGACGAAGTCAAGGCCGGCAAGCCCGCCCGGTTCGAGACGATGCTTCTCAACGTCGTCAACGCGGCCCTTAAAAAGGCCCGCGATACGACTCAGCAGGAAATGGCCAAGATGATGCAGGCCGGCGGCGTAGGCGGGTTGTTTGGGAAATAGTCGTTAGTGATTAGTTGCTGGAGGAAGGATGATTGCTCCGATCAGAGAGTTAGAGCAGGCGCTGGCGAAGCTTCCCGGTTTCGGGAGGCGTTCCGCCATGCGCGCGGCTTTAGCTCTTGTGCGTGAGCGCGCCCGTCTTGCGGACCCTCTCGTCGCGGCGCTTGAAGCCGCGCGCGGGAGCGTGGTCTGCTGTTCCCGCTGCGGGGCGTTTACGCTGAAGGGCGAGAATCCGTGCCGGATGTGCACCGACGAGACGCGCGAGAAATCCGTCGTATGCGTGGTCGAGGAGCCGTCCGACATCATTTCCATAGAGTCGTCCGGGGCTTTCCGCGGCCGCTATCATTCGCTGGGCGGAAAGTTCTCGGCGCTCAGGAACGCGGATCCCGCGAGACAGCGGATTGCGGAGTTGGCCGAGCGCGTCGCCGCCGAGGGTTTTAAAGAGGTTCTCCTGGCGCTCTCTACCGATATGGAGGGCGATGCGGCGGCGGGATATATCGCCGAAGTGCTGAACCGTTCCGGTGTCGAGGTAACGCGGCTCGCTTTCGGGCTTCCGGCCGATTCCGGCGTGGCGTATTCCGATCCTTTGACATTGAGGCGCGCGATATCCAACAGAATAAGGCAGTGACCGCGGAGGAACGGCGCGTCCCGCTCCGTCCGGTCCGTTAAGGCGTTTGTGCGGCTCTATAAAAAAGCGGATGAATTTGGTATAATCTTTCAAAAGATCGTTAAGGAAGAAATATGGGCAACAACAGGAAAATAGTCGTAACGAGTGCGCTTCCCTACGCCAACGGCGATATTCACATCGGGCATCTGGTCGAATATGTCCAGACGGATTTCTGGGTGCGTTTTCAGAAGATGCGCGGCAACGAGTGCGTTTACGTATGTGCCGACGATACTCACGGAACCCCCATCATGATCCGCGCCCGCAAGGAGGGGATAACCCCCGAGGAGCTTATCGCCCGCAGCCACGCCGAACATCTCAGGGACTTTACCGATTTCCAGATCAGGTTCGACAACTATTATACGACGAATTCTCCCGAAAACAGGGAGCTCAGCGAGCAGATCTACAAGGCCGCCGAGGCGAAGGGCTACATCACGCGCAAGACGACTCCTCAGCTTTACTGCGAAAAGTGCAAAATGTTCCTTCCCGACCGCTTTGTAAAGGGCGTATGCCCCAAGTGCGGCGCGCCCGATCAGTACGGCGACAGCTGCGACAGGTGCGGCGCGACGTACGGCGCGGAGGAACTCGGCTCGCCCAAGTGCACGACCTGCGGAGCGACACCCGTCGTCAAGGATTCCGAACATCTCTACTGGGAACTCGAGCCGCAGCACGATTATCTTGAAAAATGGATTCCCGACCATACGACGAGCGACGTTTCGAATAAACTTCTCGAATGGTTCAAGGAGCCCTTGCGCGGATGGTGCATTTCGCGCGACGCGCCGTATTTCGGTTTTGAGATTCCCGGCTGCAGGGACAAGTATTTTTACGTCTGGGTCGATGCGCCCGTCGGATATATCGCGAGCCTTAAAAACGCCGGAAAGTTCGATATGTGGAACGATCCCGACGTCGAGCTTTACCACTTCATCGGCAAGGACATCATCCGTTTCCACTGCCTCTTCTGGCCGGGGATGCTCAATTCCGCTGGATTCAAGGGTCCGACGAAGGTGTTTGTCCACGGGTTTCTGACGGTCAACGGCGAAAAGATGTCGAAGTCCAAGGGAACGTTCGTTTCGGCCCGCACCTATCTCGACAATCTCCCGCCCGAGGCGCTCAGATACTACTACGCGGCGAAACTCGGCGGCACTACCGACGACATCGATCTTAACCTCGCCGACTTCGTTCAGCGCGTCAATTCCGATCTTGTCGGAAAAATCACGAACATCGCCTCGCGCGGCGGTCAGATGCTCCAGAAGAAACTGGGCGGCCGTCTCGGCACGATGGACGAGGAAGGTCGTGCTCTCGTCGAAAAGTGCGTCGCGGCCGGAGAGACGATAGCCAGACACTACGAAGAGCGCAGGTTCAACCAGGCCGTCGTCGAGATCTGCCGCCTTGCCGACGCCGCGAACGAGTACTTCGACAAGCGCGAACCCTGGAAGACCGTAAAGACGGACGAGGAGACGACCCGCACGACGCTTACCGCCGCGCTCAACGCTTTCAGAATCATCGCGATTTATCTGAAGCCCGTTCTTCCCGCGTACGCCGACAAGGCCATGAAGCTTTTCGGCGAGAGCGGGTGGACATGGGCGAGCGCGGGCGAAGCGAAGGAGAACTGCGCTCTCGGCGAATACGAGTATCTCGCCAGCCGAATCGACATGAAGCAGGTCGAGGCCATGGTCGAGGCCGCCAAGGTTAAGCCCGGCGAGTCGGGCGAGGTCAGCCATGAATCGCGCGCCAGCAAGAATAAGGGGGATGTGGGAGTAGGGAAGAGGGAAGAGGGAATAGGGAATAGGGAGGTCGAGCCTCTTAAGGCGGAGATCGCTTTTTCTGATTTCGATAAAATCGATCTTCGCATCGGCGTCGTTGAAAGCTGCGAGACCGTTCCGAAGAGTTCGAAACTCCTGAAGTTCGTCCTCGACGCCGGCGCGCTCGGCAAACGCACGATTTTCTCCGGAATACGACAGGCGTATCCCGAGCCGGAGAAACTTATCGGGAAGGAGGTCGTCTTCGTGGCGAATCTCGCTCCCAGGAAGATGTCGGTCGGAGTATCCGAGGGTATGATTCTCTTCGCAGGCGAGCCGGGTGTCGGCGGAGGCGTTCTTTCTCCCTCGTCCGACGCGGGCGCGGGGACGCAGGCGACATGAAATAAAAGGCGGCGGCAATGGCGATGGAAGTCATACTGATGATTGTCTGGGGCGTCGCGGCGGCGGGGCTCGCGTGGTACGCGGCGAGCGTGGCGCGCGAGGTGACGTACGTGACTCTCGCCGACGGCCGCCGTCAGGAGCGCTCGCTGCCGCTTACGTTCAAGCTTCTCCTTCCGTTCGTCGGCAATCTCAATAAGCTCGTTTCAAGGCCGTCGTTCGCGAAGGACGTCGCTAAATTCGACGCGATGCTGGTGTCGGGCGGATACGAGGGTCTTCTGAACGGGCGCGAGTTCGTGGCTCTCAGAATACTCTCGCCGGCGGCGATGGGTATCGTATGGTGCATCGCCATTGTTTTTCTGGGCGCCGTTTTTCCCGATTCGATGTTTGTCTCGATGCGTCTGCAGCTTTGCCTTCTCGGGGTGGTCCTTCTCGCTCTTCAGCCGACCATGTGGCTGAAGGACGCCGTCAAGAAGCGCCATCTTTCGATAATGAAGTCCCTGCCGTTCGTGCTCGACATTCTGACGCTGTCGGTTGAGGCCGGCATGGATTTCATCAGCGCGCTCCAGCGCAACTGCGAATCGCGCAGGCTCGATCCTCTCAACGAGGAACTTCTGCGGATGACGAAAGAGATTCAGGTCGGATCCTCGCGCAAGGTCGCGCTCAAGAGCATGGCCGAGCGCGTAAAACAGCCGGATCTCAAATCCGTCGCGTACGCGCTCATACAGGCCGATGAACTCGGCGTGTCGATAGGTTCCATTCTCAGAATCCAGTCCGAGCAGCTGCGCGAACGCAGGTTCGACCGCGCCGAGAAGCTCGCCAACGAGGCCCCGACCAAGATGCTCGGGCCGCTGATGCTCTGCATTTTTCCTGCCGTGTTCATAATACTGCTCGGTCCCGTCATCGCCCAGGCGATGAAGGGGCGGCTGTTTTAATCGGGAGAGGTTATGGCTAAAAGACCTGAATTGGTTGTAATGTCCGGAGAGTTGAGCGGAAGGCGCTTTGAGGTTCCTTCCGCCGGTCTGAGGCTCGGGAGATCGTCGTCCAACGATGTTCACATTCCCGACGAGGAGTTGTCGCGCAACCACTGTCTGTTCGAATGCTCGGGCGAGTCGGACATATCCGTCACGGATCTGGCGAGCGCCAACGGCACGTTCGTCAACGGCGAGGGCGTAGGGTCCGCTTCCCGCGTGCTAAAACCCGGCGATGAGATAACGGTCGGAACGAGCGTTATCAGGGTCGTCGGCGACGCGCCCGCCGCCGTTAGGACCTCCGACGGAAAGGATGTGGATTTGGGATTCGGGCCGCCCGCCGAAACGGCGGCCCCGACCGGCGGCGCTTCAACCCGGAATTCCTCCCCGGCCGTGAAAATCATCACGGCGACGGTCATCGGTCTTCTCGTCGGCGCGATCGCGTTCGTGCTGATGTACGGAAATCCGTTCAGCGAAACGAAGCGTAAACGTACCGCGCCCCGGGTCAAACCGTCCGACGGCATCATCTCGATGAGCTACGAGAAGCTCGAGGCCGACTCATCGCGCGTTTTCCGGTATGCGGTCGAGCTTTCGTGCGCGGGCGAGCTGAGCGTCCAGTTCGACGATCTTCCGCGCGAGAACCGACATGTCCCGCCGGCTCCGAAAAAGATTTCCAAAAGCGATCTGGAGATTCTTGAGAGAATCTTCTCCGGCAGCTCGTGGGCGGGGTTCAAGAGCGAATACAAAGGCGCGTCTACGGGTCTTGAAAACACTCTCAAGCTCTGGCGCGTTAAACTCGTGAGACAGAACGGCGTGAAGGAGGTCGTCGTCGAGAACGAGATCGAGCCCGACGGTTTCGCGAATCTGCGCGGCGATCTCGAAACGTGGGCCAACAACGTTCTCGGCGTGCAGTCCATCGAGCGTTCGCGCGACGAACTCGAAAAGTCGAGCCGCGAGAACGAGACGATCGGCGACGAGAAGTGGGACAAGCGCGATGTGCTGGACCGCAACCTGAGCGACGCGATAGCGTATTACACGCTCGCAAAGAACGATCTCGCGTCCCTCGGCGCGAGCGCGGGCGACATCGACCGCATTCAGGTCAAGATCAACAGGGCCAAGGAGGAGCTCAACGCCCGCTATAAAACGGTGCGCCACGAGGCCGACCGCTACAGGACGATCGGCGAGCTGGACGCCGCGCGCGAGGAATTCGCGAAAATCCGCGCGATGATTCCGAGCCGCGAGGATCCGCGCCACCGCGAGGCCGAGAAGAACATCGAACTGATAGAACTTAAACGTTACGAGAAAGACGAGAAAGGAAAGCGCCGATGAAAAAGTTTTTGATTCTTCTTTCTTCCCTCGCCGCGTTTTCCGTTTCGGCCGAAGAGGAGGCCCCGCGCCACGCGGTCGTGAATTTTTCATCGTCGCCCGAGGGGGCGCAGGTCTTCATCAACGGAGAGTCGAAGAACCGCACGCCGTTCAGGATCGCCGATATGACTCCCGGTAAAACCTACCATGTCCGCATGGAACTCGACGACCACGAACCCTACGACGCGGTGTTCACCCCTCTTGAAGGGTACAACGAACCCGTTTACGCGAAGCTGAATCCCCTCAAGGGGATACTTCTCGTGACGAGCGAACCGGATTCGGCGGAGATCACGCTTAACGGATATTCTCTCGGCGAGACGCCGCGCCTGATAACGACTCTGCCGACCAGGGACTTCTACACTCTCGTTCTTAAAAAGACCGGCTATCTCGACGGCAAGATCGAAGTCCGTTTCAACGGGCGCCGTCCGCTCGTGAGAAACGTGAAGCTTGTTCTCAATTCCGGCGTCGCGAACATCAGGAGCGATCCCGAAGGGGCGGAGGTCGTCCTCAACGGGATTTCGCGCGGCGTCACTCCAGTCGTTGTTTCCGAAATCCCCAACGGACGCATGTCGCTCGTGCTGAAGAAGCGCGGCTACAGGACAGTCACCCAGGAGATCGCGATCAACGCGGGCGACAAACCGAATCTGCATTACGCCCTCGAGCCTCTGCCAGGCCGGATGAACCTCACTTCCGTACCCGCCGGCGCCAGATTCTACATAAACGGGGAGCCTCGAGGCAACGGGCCGGTGTCCCTGAGAGACGTCAGGCCGGGAACCTACGAGGTCAAGGTCGAGATGGACGGCTTCGATACCGTGACGCGCGATATAACCGTCGGGAACGGAGCCGTGGTCAACGAGGAGTTCCGTCTCGCGAGCAATCTCGCGAAACTCGAAATATGCACGAAGCCTTCGGGCGTCACGGTTGAGGTCGACGGGCGCAAATACGGCAAGACGAAGGGAACGGGCGATCCGACCATGTGGAGCGAATCGCTTATCATTCCGGATCTGAAGGCCGGCGAGCACACGATCAGACTTTCCGGACGCGGATTCGCCGAGGTGGTGAAGCACCCGGTTCTGAGGGTTTCGGCGACGACGCCGCTGAAGATTCCGATGACGACCGTTTTTACCCCCGACGTCAGGATAAGGACTTCCACCGAGACGATCGACGGCGTCATGAGAAACTCCACCGGCACCTATATAACGCTTGAGGTGAAGCGCGGCGTCGAGCGCACGATTCAAAAAGAGAATATCCGCGATATTCAGTATCTGGACGGCAGAGAGTGAAAAAACGTCTCGATGTGATTCTGGTCGAGCGGGGCCTTTGCGACAGCCGTACCAGGGCGCAGGCTCTTCTGATGGAGGGTAAGGTCCGCGTCAAAGGCCAGGTCGAACGCAAGGCTTCGCGGATTGTCGATGACGCCGCGGATATTGAAGTCGCCTCGCCGCCGAAGTTCGTCTCGCGCGGCGGCGAAAAGATGGAGGGCGCGTTTAAAAGTTTTCCGGAACTATCCGCCAAGGGCAAAATATGCCTCGATGTAGGCAGCTCGACGGGCGGATTCACGGACTGTCTCCTTCAGTACGGAGCCGAAAGGGTGATGGCCGTCGACGTGGGGACAAACCAGCTCGCATGGTCGCTGCGGAGCGATCCGCGCGTCTGGGTGAAGGAGAACTACAACGCGAGATTCATGAAAAGGGAGGATCTTCCGCATGTGCCGCAGCTGGCCGTAACGGACGTGTCGTTCATTTCTCTTAAGCTGATCCTGCCGCCGATAAAAGAGGTCCTCGCCCCGGGCGGAGAGATCGTGGCTCTCATCAAGCCTCAGTTCGAGGTGGGCAAGGGCAACGCCCCCGGCGGCCTCGTCCGCGACGAGGCGCTGCGTCTCGCCGCCCGCGACGAGATTGTGCGGTTCGCCCGCGAGGATCTCGCTCTTGAACTCCTCGGTCTCGAGCAGTCGCCCATCAAAGGCAGGGAAATGGGGAATATAGAGTATCTCTCCTATTGGCGGTCGCCGGTGCACCCTTATCCCACTTTTTGAATTGATTCACGCAAGGCCTTCGAGCCGGAGTCGATTCGGCGCTGGTGCTCGCTAAATCCGCGTCGGATACGCCGCGGATTTCCGGCGGAAAAGCCGGGTCGACATCGATTTAAGTCGGAGGCCAAGCGGTCTTAGGAAGACAACTCTAGGTTGCAACTCCTTCGCCCACAACACGACATGGCTACGAACCGACTTTTCGAGCCGGAGTCGATTCGGCGCTGGTGCTCCCTAAATCCCCGTCGGATACGCCGCGGATTTCCGGCGGAAAAGCCGGGTCGACATCGATTT
>JAZQTB010000022.1:0-2906 GCA_045630425.1 Kiritimatiellia bacterium
CCCTTGTAACCGGTGCCGTTGCAGACCTTGCAGCCCGCGCCGTAATAGAAAGGACGCCCGCCGATCTGATCGCGGGTCATTTCGATGCGCTCTAATGTCTCGTCGTCCGGCTCGTACGCCTGACGGCATTCGCGGCAGCACGTTCTTACGAGACGCTGACCTAAGACGCCCTCCAAAGTCGAGGAGAGAAGATACGGCGCGACGTTCATATCGACAAAGCGCGTCACCGCGCCCGCGGCGTCGTTAGTATGGAGCGTCGAGAAGACGAAGTGACCAGTAAGAGCGGCCTGAATCGCGATTTCGGCGGTCTCAAGGTCACGGATTTCTCCGATCATCATGACGTCGGGGTCCTGGCGCAAGAACGCGCGAAGCACTTTGGCGAAGGTGTTACCGACCTTTGGATCGATCGGCACCTGGACGATTCCGTCAACGTTATATTCAACAGGTTCCTCGGCCGTGAGAAGCTTCGTGTCGATCTGGTTGATGCGGCGGAGAATCGAGTAAAGCGTCGTCGTCTTACCGGAACCCGTAGGGCCGGTCACGATAAAGATTCCGTTGGGCTTCTCGACATCCATCGTGATCTGCTCGTACACGTCTTCGGGAAGACCGACGTTCTCGAGGTCGAGCGAGGTCGCCGACTGGTCGAGAATACGCATTACGACAGACTCGCCGTGGGCCGTAGGCAGGCACGACACACGAAGGTCGACGGGCTTGCCCGCCACCGTCAGCGCGATACGTCCGTCCTGAGGAATACGGCGTTCGGAAATGTTGAGATTCGAAAGAATCTTGATACGCGAAATGATTGCGGGAGCCATCTTGACGTCGGGGGCCTTCATCTCGTAAAGGGCGCCGTCGACGCGGTAACGGATTTTGAAATCGTTTTCAAACGGCTCGATATGAATATCGGACGCGCGGTCGACTACGCCCTGATAAAGAACGAGGTTTACAAAGCGGATGATCGCCGAGGAATTCGCCGCCGATTCGATGGACGCGATATCGTCGGAATTGGCCCCCATCGCGTCCTCATCGCTCATGCCCTCGCCGAGCGATTTGATCATGTCGGCTACAGAATCGTTGGAATCGCCGTAATACTGGGCGATGCGATCCATAACGTCCTTCTCGCGCGCGAAGACGAACCGGACCTCCTTCGAAAGCGTAAAGAGCATTTCGTCGGAAATGCGCGGGTCGACGAGATCGAACGTCGCGAGCGTAACCGACATATCGTCGGCCGCGACAGGAAACACGTTGTACATTCGCGCCGTAGACGCGGGAATCGCCTCGGTAACCTCGGTCTCGATCGTCATCGCTCCGAGGTCGATGGCCTCGGTGTCCTCGTTCGCCGCCATGCAGGCCAAAAGATCGTCTTCGGTGATGATCTCCTGGTCGATCACAAGCTGGCGGACGCTCTTCGCCTCGGTTTTCGCGAGATCCTGAAGATCAGCGGCGCCGTCCTCGTCGATGTAACCGTTGTTGACAAGTATCTGGAGAATCGGGTCGAGCATCGCTTAAGCTCCCATTTCCTCTTTGAGCTTCTGGACCACGCTGTCGGGATCCTGAGACTTCGTGATAAGTTCCTCGTAAGAGATATAGCCGTTCCTGTAATGGTCGAGAAGACACGCGTCGAGCGTCATCATGCCGAACTTCGCGCCCGTCTGAAGGTCGGACTTGATCATGTTCGTCTTGTTGTCGCGGATACGGCTTCTGATGGCGTCGGTCGACGTCATGATCTCGAACGCGGCGATACGGCCGTGGACCTCGCCGTTCTCGTCGAGTTTAGGAAGAAGAATCTGGGAGATTACCGCCTGAAGACCGGCGGCGAGCTGGGTTCTCACCTGCTCCTGCTGATTCGTCGGGAACGCGTCGACGATACGGTCGACGGTCTCTGCCGCGCCCGTCGTATGAAGCGTACCGAAAACCAAGTGGCCCGTTTCAGCCGCGGTGATCGCCGCGCCGATCGTCTCTAAATCGCGCATTTCGCCTACGAGAATCACGTCGGGGTCCTGACGCAGTGCGCGGCGGATCGCCTCGGCGAAGCTCGGTACGTCGTCGCCGACTTCGCGCTGGGTAATGAGCGACTTTGCGGAGTTGTGGTAGAATTCGATAGGATCTTCAATCGTGATGATGTGGACGCCGCGCTCATGGTTGATGACGTCGAGCATCGAGGCGAGCGTCGTCGACTTACCCGAGCCTGTAGGACCGGTTACGAGGATAAGACCGCGCGGCTTGAAAAGAAGCTCTTTAACGACCGGAGGAAGGCCCAACTGCTCCATCGTCAGAAGCTTAGATGGAATCTGACGCAAGACCATACCGTAACGTTTACGCTCCTTGAATACAGACACACGGAAACGAGTTCCGTCGGGATGGGCGAGAGCGAAGTCGGCGCCACCGTTGCGCTCTACCTCTTCCATCTGCTTCTCGGTCGAAACCTCCTTGCAGAGCCGATACGTATCCTCTTCACTCAACGCCTCGTCGGCAAGCGGAAGAAGCTCACCGTGAACGCGCAACTCCGGCGGCATATATGCACGGATATGAAGGTCGCTGCCGCCTTCATCAATCGTAGCCTGCAAAAGTTCCTGCATCGTAATATCCATACTAAATTCTCCTTAACTTCTCTTTACCAATCACTAACCACTAACGACTAATCACTAATCCGCGTCACCCATCGTCACGCGCAACACCTCGGAGAGGCTCGTCATGCCGCTGGCGACCTTAAGCATTCCGTCTTCACGCAACGTGCGCATTCCCATTTCGCGGGCGCGCTGGCGAAGAATCGTCGCAGGTGCGTGCTCGAAGATGAGACGCTGGATCGTATCGTCCACCTTGAAGATCTCGAAAATACCCTTTCGACCCTTGTAGCCGCTTCGGCCGCACCTGTCGCAGCCGGCGCCCGTGTACATCGTATCGGG
>JAZQTB010000023.1:0-13427 GCA_045630425.1 Kiritimatiellia bacterium
GGCTGCTATGAATCTATCGAATCTGGCAAGATTGCGAAGATTTAATGGGAGATATGAGAGATGAGATATGAGAGATGAGGGATGAGATATGAGTTCTCATCCCTCATCTCTCAAAATATGCTATAATGTACGCTGAATGAAACCAATAGCGACAGATACTGCCGATTTCCCTTCTTTGAGAAAAAGGGGGTGCATTTATGTTGATAAGACGATGTATATGCATCGACTTATCTCAAGCGTAAATGCCAGTCTCTTTTTTCTTTCGCGCCCTCGTCGCTTCGGAAAGTCGCTGACGATTTCAGCGCTAAAAGCTATTTTTCAGGGAAGGCGCGAACTTTTTGAAGGGCTCGCGATAGATAAGACGGATTGGGCATGGGAGAAATATCCTGTCATTCACTTTGAGTTAAATGATGTTGATACGACGAGCCTTGAGAGGTTTGATGCGTCCTTAGCAAATCATGTACAGGATCGCCTTGAGGAAGCCGGTTATTCTTATGATAAATCAAGATCGGCTCCCGAAAATTTTGGTACTGCCATAAAAACTCTTTCCGCGGCCAACGGCGGGAAGGGCGTTGTGATTCTCATTGACGAATATGATGCGCCGGTCGGGCATACGCTTGATAATATCGAAGTCGCCGAGGCTGTGCGCGCGCGTCTTTCAGCCCTTTATTCTCAGATGAAGAACCGCACGGGCGATATCCGCTTTATGCTGATGACGGGGGTTTCGAAGTTTACGAAACTTTCCGTTTTTTCCGCATTGAATAATATCGTGGATATTTCTCAAGAAGACGATTACGCTACCATGTTCGGTTATACAGAAGAGGAGCTTTCTGAGAACTTTGAAGAGCACCTTCAAGATCATGCCGCGAAGATGGGGAAGCCCTACGAGGATTACCGCACTCAGCTCAAAAAATGGTACAACGGTTTCCGCTTTGCGAGAAATATTTCAACAACTGTTTATAATCCGATCTCAGTTGCTTATACGCTATTTCGTAAGGAGCCAGGTTTTACTGCCACCTGGTCGTCGACGGGACGCCCTTCAATGTTGATGAACTACTTGAAGCGCGAGGACGTTCTGAGAGTTGATCCCGAAAAGATGAGGGGGGTCACTGACGCGGAGTTCGATGTTGCGGAATTAAGAAATCTCAAACCGGTTGCCATGTTGTTTCAGGCGGGATACTTAACGATAAAAGATTACGATTCAATTACGGAATCTTATACGCTTGGAGTCCCGGATGAAGAGGTTCGCCGTGATCTTTGCACCCTCATGACAGGTGTTGCGGCGAATGAGACGATGGCGTGGGCGGGGTCCCTTGGAAAGAAACTTCTTACAGAATGCTGGGATTATTTCTTCGACGGTCTTAAATCCCTCTATGCGGCGATGGCGTACGGCCCAAAGGAAAAGCGCATTCACGAAAATTCCTACGCTCGCTGTCTCTCGTTCCTTCTTGCCAGCCAAGGCTTTGATTTTACGATGGAGGCGGTGAGCGCTAATGGTCGTGCAGACATAGTCGCAAGGCATCCCGCAATGGTCTGCATTTTTGAGTTGAAGGTTGATGAGCCGGTGGATTCGGCATTCAAGCAGATTCGCGAGAAGGGATATGCCGAGCCTTATCGTGCCGAAACGCGCCCTGTATGGCTGATCGCTCTTTCGTTCGATCCCAAGACGCGCGAGCTTGTAGATTTTGGCGTAGAGAAGTTTGCGTGAATAGAGTTAGTTGAAGTGGATAGGGGGACTGTCCCCCTCGAGTTTTACGGTTGAATGATTGATCGATTTATCCTTTTTTTGGCTGCAATTACAGCTGCAAATCTCTCTTTTGCTTATTCGCTTAAGGGCGATTCTCTTTTCGGCGCTATTCCCGAAAATCTGAGTTTGAGGGCGTATTCAGAAGTCGGTTCGGGATATATTTCCACCAGCGGCAATATTTCAGATACGCGGCCGGTAGCCATAGAGTGTGTGAGCGGCGATCTCAAATTGGAAGATTATGGCAAGATCGGCGGGTATGTCTGGACTATTTCAAAATTGCACGGAAAGCGTGATGATACATACCGTCGAGCATTCTATGAATTTGAAATGGGCGTTTGGTATGCTTATGATTGGGTGATTTCCCAGAATTGCAGTATCGATTCAACGTTTACGCCTATTTGGGATATAACTCCAGGGGTTAAATCGGCAAATCATGTTACGCAAGAGCTTCAAGTTACGCAGTCGTTGGAAAATCCTTTTCTTCAGCCGTATTATAGCCTTCTTTACGGCTATGCGCCTGATCATTGGTTCAGGATTAGGATGGGAGTGCGGAAAAATTTTCAATTGTTCAATGGCGTAAGCATTCTTCCTGGAGTTGAGATTATATACAGCGATAATCGGCGCTATGAGAAGCGCTACGGTCGTGAGCCGGAATCGCGGTTGGAAGGATTCTCTTCAATAATCTCCTATGTGACGATAAAATGGGATTTTGCCGATAATTGGAATATTTACTTTCGAATTAAACAGTATGACCTCATCGGCAGGAATGCGCGTGCGGCACTGCGTAGCGACAGTGCTTATTATTCAAAAACTGATTATGCGATCTATACTCTCGGCATCGGTTGCAATTTCTGACAGATAATGCGCGTTGTTGGCAGCGTAATTTTAAGTATGCCGTAATCCAGCATTATGGGATGCAACGCGGTATCATGTCGACCAGAAGTGGATAGGGGGACTGTCCCCCTCGAGTTTTAAGGGTGGGGGGACATTCCAATTGCCCAGAATGGTGAAAATTTGGTAAAATACATGTCTATGAAAAAAATAACATTCTTTTTTGCTTTAATCGCCTTTTGCGCCCACGGCGCTAAAATTACCGATGTAAAAGTAAAGATTCTCGACGGATTCGGCGGAAGTTCAAGTTCAGTTCTGTCGCGCTGCGTTTCAAAGCCGGGGGCGGAGTACGACCCTGAAACGCTGACGGGGGACGTGCTCGCGCTTAAGGAGTCCGGGGAATATCAGGACATAAAAGCCGATGCGGTCCGCGTCACCGACGGGGTAGAGGTCGTTTTCAGCGTTTACCGCAAGATCCGTTTTCAGGCACCCCTGAAAGCGGAGGGCAACAAAGAGTTCAATTCATCCAAGATATTTTCGGAAAGCGGACTTAAAAACGGGTATCTTTACAGCGAAGGCGACCTTGCCGACGCCGCTCAGAAGGTCCGGGAGCATTATATCAAAAAGCACTATCCCGAAGCGAGGGTCACGCCCGTGACCGAGATGATTCCCGGCGGCATCAACGCCACGGTCAAGTTTATCATCGAAGAGGGCCCTCGCGTAAAAATCAGGGAGTACGGATTTTCGGGCGTTAAGAACGTCGACCCCGCCGATCTCAAAGCCGCTATCGGCGTGCTGCCTTTCTGGAATCCGAAGTCCTGGTTCGCGGATAAGCCGGTCACGAAGGATCAGCTCGCCGAGGCCGTCGGAAAGATCAGGGCGCATTATTCCGAAATCGGATATCTCGACGTCAAGGTGTCGCATCCGAAATACGTATTCGGCGAGGACGGTGTCGCAGAAGGGCTCGTGTTCGATGTCGTCGAGGGTCCCCAGTATAAGATCGGAACGTCTAAAATCACCGGTGTAACCCGTTACAAGGTCGAGGACGTTTTTAGGAAAAGCGAACTGCCCGCCGAGGGCGCCGTCGCGGGTTCTAAAATTCTCGACGAGGCCGCCAGGCGCGTAGCCGTCGTCGTCGGTTCCGGCGACAGCGGGCTGGCGGATTCGCGCGTGGACGTTATGCGCATCCCGCGCGTCGACGATCCGACCGTTCTCGATATCGTCTACGACGTGACCGAGGGCGTTCCCGTCGTGATCGACAAGATTTCCATCGTCGGCAACGAATACACGAAAGACAAGGTCATACGCCGCGAAATCGAGCTTGAACCGGGCGACAAGATGCTCGCGGACCGCGCGGAGAACAGCAAAAAGCGCCTTGAGAGCCTTTATTATTTCACACGCGTCAATTACAAGCTTAAAGATTCCGGCCGCGGCAAAACGCCCGACGGCGCCGAGTACAAGGAACTCGTTTACGAGGTTGAGGAGAATAGAGGCACCGGGCGGTTCAATGTCGGCGTCGGCGTAAGTTCCATCGATTCCGTCTACGTTTCCGGCGAAGTCAATCAGTCCAATTTCGATCTTTTCGCGCCGGATAAGCTTTTCCGCGGCGGTGGGCAGAAGGGGCGTCTCTACGCTCAGGTCGGACCCAGGATCCAGACATACGAGGCCGAGGTCTCGGAGCCGTGGTTTATGGACCGCGCGCTCGAACTGACGGTCCAGGCGTATCGCCGTCAGCGCTGGTACGACGAGTACGACGTCATCCGTACCGGCGGGCAGGCGTCGATCGATTATCCCGTCCTGTTCTGGATGCCCTGGAAAGGCTTGACTCATACGGAGCCGTTCGGGCGCTTCGGCGTCGCGCTTTCCGCCGAGTTCATCCAGCTTGACGAGATGGAGGACGGATACTGGTACAAAGACGGCCGTCCCGTCTCTCTTTCGATGCCGGGCGGCGAAGACGACATGTACGGCGACGCTTTCGAAGCGGTCGCGCGTCTCTACTGGAGCCGCACGCAGCTCGACAACTACCGCATGCCAAAAAGCGGCTCCCGTTCCCGCGTCTTCTTCGACCTCGCCTCCGGAGACAACGAGTATTGGCGTCTTGGATTTAACCATCGTAATTATTTCCATCTCTTCAAAGAATACAATCATGTTCTTATGCTTGCTTTGAGGGCTGAGACCATAGACGCGTTTTCCGACGAGGTGCCGATCTACAACCGCATGTTCCTCGGCGGACCCAAGTCTATCCGCGGCATCGAGTACCGTCATGTCTCGCCGATGGTGTCGCGCAATATAGACGGCGGCGGAGAATATATGCCCTGGGGCGGACAGACGCTCTTCTGCATCAACGCCGAATATACCGTGCCGGTTTTCAAGTATCTGCGTTTCGCCGTTTTCACCGATATGGGCGCCGTGGGCGAGGACGAGTTCGATTTTGACGTAGGCGACAATTTCGCGTGGACCGCCGGCGTCGGATTCAGAATCGACATTCCTTCGTTCCCCATCCGCATCGATTTCGCCGCTCCCATCAAGAAGCCCGACGACGCCGAAAAGGAAGTGTTCAGCTTTACCATCGGCTATACGTTCTAAAATCATCCATCAAGAAAGGTTCAAAAAATGAAAAAAGCACTTGTCGCCGTTTGCGTCGCGGCCGTTTCCGCCGTGTCGTTCGCGCTGAAGGTTGGAACGGTCGATATGATCGTTCTCGTGAAGAATCATCCCGCGTACGAAACCAACAAGACTCTTCTCCTCAACACGGAGAAGGATTTCCGCAGGAAAATCGACGAGATGAACAAGGAACTCGCCTCGGTTCAGGACGAAGGCAAGAAGCACGCCGAAGTTCTCAGAAATCCGATGTCCTCCCAGAAGGCCAAGGCGGACGCGGAGGCGGCCTTGAACGAAATCCAGAACCGTTACATGCAACAGCAGCAGAAAATCCGCTCCGAAATGATGCGCAGCCAGCAGGAGCTTTCCCAGCTTGAGGCCGGTCTTCTCAAGGCCCAGTCCGACGATCTTAAAAAGCGCATTTCGAAATTCGCCGCCGGGAACGGATATGATCTGGTGATCGATTCGACCGCGGCCCTTTATTCGAAGGATTCGTTCAACGTGACCGATGCCGTTCTCAAGGAGATGGGCGTCGATCCTGCCAAGGCCAAGAGGGACTGACGATGAAAGCGAGCGAATTGGCATCTGTGGTCGGCGGCGTTCTCGAGGGCGAGGATGTCGAGCTTGTCGCCTGCGGCGGCCTTGAAGAGGCCCGCAGGGGCGATTTGAGCTTCTGCAAGGATCCGAAGCACGTTAAACTCGTTTCTTCCACCAAGGCCTCCGCCGTTCTTCTGCCTAAAGACTGGCAGGGTGATGCGCCGTGTTCCGTCATCCGCGTGGAAGATCCCAATCTCGCGTGTATGGCCGCGGCGAAGATTTTCGCTCCGCCCGAGCCGGTGCGCGCCCCGGGCGTCCATCCGACCGCCGTCGTCGATCCTTCCGTAAAGCTCGGTGAAGGCGTTCATGTCGGCGCTTTCACGGTGATCGAGAAAGGTGCCGAAATAGGCGCGGGCGCTGTTATCGAGGCTCAGGTCTTTATCGGAGAGGGGTGCAGGGTCGGCGCTAAAACGCACATTTATCCGCAGGTAACCCTTCGCGAGGGAACGGTTGTCGGGGCCGAATGCATCATCCACTGCGGCGTAAGGCTCGGCGGCGACGGATACGGCTTTAACAACGGCCGCCGCGAAGACGGCTCGGTCTACATCGAGAAGATCCCTCAGCTCGGCATCGTGGAAATCGGCGACGGAGTCGAGATAGGCTCGAACACGACGATCGACCGCGCGAGAATCGGGCGTACGTATATCGGGCCTATGACGAAGATCGACAATCTCGTTCAGATCGGTCACAACGTCAAGGTTAAGGGATATTCGGGCCTTATCGCCCAGAGCGGTATCGCGGGCTCTACGGAAATCGGCTACGGCTGTCTGATCTGGGCCCAGGCCGGCATTTCCGGACATATCAAGATCGCGGACGGCGTTCAGGTCGGGCCTCAGGCGGGCGTTCCCCAGTCGCTCGACGGTTCCGTAAAGTACGTTATCGGCGCTCCGGCGGAATCGATGAAGGATTTCGGAGGAAGAGTTCTGCTGCCCAAGATGCTTGCAAAGCTCAAAGCCGAAGTTAAAGAACTTAAAGCCAAGATCGACGCGAAGTGAAGATTATCGTTATAAACGGTCCGAATCTCAATCTTCTCGGTACGCGCGAGCCGGAGCTTTACGGCAGCGCCACCTATCAGGATTTAGTCGAATTCTGCCGTCAGAGCGCTTCTAAGTTAGGCGTTGAAGTAGATGTCCATCAGTCCAATCACGAAGGCGTCTTAATCGAGCTTATACACGCGGCGAGGGGCTGGTACGATGCGATCGTCATCAACGCCGCCGGCTACACGCATACTTCGGTCGCGATTCTCGACGCGCTTAAAGCGGTTAATCTTCCCGTAGCGGAGGTTCATCTGACCGAGCCTAAAGAGCGTGAGGAATTCCGCAGGTTTTCGTATATCGGTCTCGTGGCCGAGAAGACCTTTTCGGGGATGGGCTTTAAATCATATTCCGCCGCGCTCGAGTATTTCGCGGCGAAAGGGGCTGAGTGAAATGCCGCTTTACCGTTACGAGGCAAAAGACCCCGATAGGGGCTGCGCGAAATGCGCGGGCGGATTTGATATAACCCAGAGCCTCTCCGAGGCGAAGCTTGAAAAGTGTCCCGACTGCAACGCCGAGATATTCCGCGTAATCTGCGCTCCGGGCCTTTCGCACTCCAAGACCGATCTTCATTACCGCGCCAAGCGCGCCGGATTCAACTGCCTTAAAAAAGTTTCAAAAGGCGAATACGAAAAGATGTATTAAAAGGTAATCGAAATGAGCGAATGCAACCATAACTGCGCCGACTGCGCATCTAAAAAAGAAGGCAAATGCAACGGTGAGCATGATTTCAGAGCCCCCGCCAACGACAGATCCGACGTGAAGCGCGTCATCGCCGTTATGAGCGGCAAGGGCGGCGTCGGCAAGAGTCTCGTAACAGAACTTCTCGCGGTCGAGGCTTCTCGCCGCGGCCTTAAAACGGCGATTCTCGACGCGGATATCACCGGGCCTTCGATTCCGACGGCGTTCGGCGTCACAGAGCGCGCCAAGAGCGACGGCGTGGGCGTTCTTCCCTGCCGCAGCCAGGGCGGTATCGGCATGATGTCCCTCAATCTTCTCGTTGAAAATCCCAAGGATCCCGTCGTATGGCGCGGTCCCGTGATCGCGGGCGCGGTAAAGCAGTTCTGGAGCGACGTTTCGTGGGGAGATGTCGATGTAATGTTCGTCGACATGCCTCCGGGGACGGGGGACGTTCCGCTGACGGTGTTCCAGTCTCTTCCTATCGACGGCGTTGTAGTCGTCACCTCTCCCCAGGATCTCGTTTCGCTCATCGTCGAGAAGGCGATCCGCATGGCCGAGATGATGAAGGTTCCCGTTCTCGGAATGGTGGAGAACATGAGCGTATTCAAGTGTCCCGATTGCGGCAAGGAGCACAGAATCTTCGGCGGAGACGGCTCCGGCGCGCTCGCCGCGGCCCACGGCATCGCCGCGACGGCGGCCCTGCCGATAGATCCCGCGTTCGCGTCTGCGGTAGACTCGGGCGCTGTCGAATCGGTCGACACGTCCGCGCTTAAGGCGGTAGTCGATGCGGTTATCGGCGGATAATTTCAAAATATAAATCAGGAGGTTAAAACAATGGCGGAATTGATAGTTGCTCTCGATGTTCAGACGCGCGATGAAGCGGTCGCGAAGATCAACGAGATCGGTGATGCGGTCGGGTTCTATAAAATCGGCCTTGAGCTTTTTACGGCCGAAGGCCCCGACGTCGTGAAGGCGGTCAAGGATCTCGGCAAGAAGGTCTTTCTCGATCTTAAATTCCACGACATTCCCCGCACCGTCGAGCGCGCGGTCCGTTCGGGCGGTAAGCTCGGCGTCGATCTTATGACGATTCATTCGATCGGCGGCAACGCGATGATCAAGGCCGCGGCCGACGCCGCCGCCGAATTCGGAGCCGCGGCCCCCAAGATTCTCGCCGTAACCGTTCTTACATCTCTCGACGAGGCTGACCTCAAGGATGTCGGGATTCTTTCGCGCACGCCCGCCGAGCAGGTCCGCTCCGCCGCGTATCTCGCGGTCGCGAGCGGCGCCAACGGTCTCGTCTGCAGTCCGAAGGAGGTCGGTGTCCTTTCGAAGTCTCTGCGCGCGGGCACGGTGTTCGTCACTCCCGGAGTCCGTCCCGCAGGCGCAGCGGTCGGCGATCAGAAGCGCGTCGCCACGCCCGCCGACGCCGTCCGCGACGGCGCGACGCACCTCGTTGTCGGCCGCCCGATTCTCGCCGCCGCCGATCCTTCCGCCGCGGCCCGCGCGATTCTCGCCGAGATGGCTTGCGCAGTCCTT
Source organism: Kiritimatiellia bacterium (assembly GCA_045630425.1). Taxonomy (GTDB): domain Bacteria; phylum Verrucomicrobiota; class Kiritimatiellia; order RFP12; family UBA1067; genus UBA1067. Next base: position 9,028 of record JAZQTB010000023.1, read on the forward strand.
TAAGAAAGGTCCGGCGCCGTGAAGCTTAAGATAAACAGAGAATTTCTCCTAAGACATCTTTTCTCGCTGGCGGTATTCGTCGTTCTCGGCGGCTGGTTCGGCTTCGACGCGTTCGTGCGCTATCCGCGCTCGGACGCGCGCGCGCTTTACGTGTCGATCGAGAAGTCCGAGCCGGGAGACAATGTCGATCTTGAATCGTTCAAGGCCCAGAAGGTCCGGACCCAGCGCCTTATGGCCTCGTTCGCGCTTTTGGCCGCGTCTCTCGTAGGCCTTCATCTTCTCTGCGTCGCCCGTTTCCGTTTCGAGTTCGACGACGCCGGTTTTTCGATCGGCGACAGACGCTTTAAGTATTCGGACATAAAGGATGTCGACAGATCAAAGTGGGAGAAGAAGGGTGTTTTAACGGTCTTGGGCGACGGTTTTAAGATTCGTCTCGACGCGTGGCATCACATCGGCGTAAAAGAGTTTCATTCCGCAATTTCCGAAAATTCCAATAGAACAACAAGGTAAAAAACATGAAGATCGCCAAAGTAAACGGATTTGAAGTCAACAAGCAGGCTGTCGGTTTTGAACTCGACAGGCTCGTAAGATTCTATATGTCCCACGGCATGACGATGCAGGAGATCAAGGACAACCTTCCTAAGCTTCAGGAGAAGGCGCTTGATCAGGCCATCGGCGCGAGACTTCTTCTCGAGCGTTCGCAGCAGCTCGATATAGCGGTCTCCGCGGCCGATATCGACGCCGAGGTCGCCAAGGTCGTCGAGCAGGTCGGCGGAGAGGAGAATTTCAGGAAGGCGCTCGCCGCTCAGAACATTACCGATGAAGCTTTCCGCAAGGAGCTTGAGAAGGGCGCCCGCGTCAACAAGCTCGTCGAGCAGGCCTGCACCGGCGTTGAAGAGCCTACCGAGCAGGAAGTCACCGATTTCTACGAGGCCCACAAGAGCGAGTACGTCAGCGAACCGAAGGTTCTCTGTCAGCATATTCTCGTCAAGGTGGAGGATAATTCGACTTCAGACGAAAAGTCCGCCGCGTTCGAGAAGATTCTCGCCATTAAAGATCGCATAGCCGCGGGCGGAAATTTTGCCGAAGAGGCCCAGAAGCATTCCGACTGCCCCTCCGGACGCGAGGGAGGTTCGCTCGGCTGGTTCGGCCCCGGCATGATGGTTCCCGAATTCGACAAGGTCGCCTTCGAGATGAAGAAGGGCGAAGTCTCCGGGGTGGTCACGACGCAGTTCGGCTACCATATAATCTACAAGGCCGACGAGCAGCCCGGCGGCCAGCAGACGCTCGTCGACGTCCATGATCAGATAAAGGATTATCTGCGTCACGGCGCGCGCGGCAAAGCGGTCGACGCGTTTGTCGCGGAACTTCGCGAGAAGGCCGAAATCGAGTTTACGGAAGTCGAGTGAGTCAGAGTTCAGAGTATGGAGATAACGAGTCCAAGCAATCCGAAACTGAAGTATGTCGTTAAGCTGAGGACGTGTTCGGCACGCGAAGAGTCCGGCGAGATGATCGTCGAGGGTTTTCGCGAGTGCCGTCGCGCCCTCGACAACGGCTATCGTCCCCGTGCGATTTTCCATTGCCCCGACTTCTATCTTAAAAACGAGAACGAGCCGGCTCTCGTGGACGAGTGCCGCGCGAAGGGCGCCGAGGTCTTCACCTGCTCCAGGCAATGTTTCGCGAAAATCGCCTACAAGGAGCGTCCCGACGGGCTGTTGATGGTGGGGCCTCACGTTACGGTGAAGCTCGCCGATCTGAAGCTTCCCGAGAACGCCCTCGTAATCGTCACCGAGGCGATCGAAAAGCCAGGAAATCTCGGAACGATTCTCCGGTCCGCCGACGCGGCCAGGGTCGCGGCCGTCATCGTCTGCAACCGTGCAACCGACATCCACAACCCCAACGTGGTGCGCGCGTCGACGGGAACGATGTTTTCGGTTCCGATCGCCGAGGCGACGAGCGGCGAGGCTCTCGAGTTCCTGAAGTCCCGGGGGTTCAAGATTCTCGCCGCGACTCCTCACGCCGAGAAACTCCATTTTGAGGTGGATCTGACCGGTAATGTCGCCATCGCGCTCGGAGCGGAGCAGTACGGACTTACCGCCAAATGGATGGACGGCGCGGAACTTCGCGTCCGCATCCCGATGCTGGGTCTTGCGGATTCTCTCAACGTTTCGGCCGCCGCGACGATTCTTGTTTACGAGGCCGTCCGTCAGCGCATCGCCGCGGGGGTGGAGGCCGTGCCCGCGTTCGAAGCCTGGCATGGCGAAGGAATGAAGGATCATTGATCTTATGCTGTTCGATCTCGATAAATATTTTGCGTATCCCCATGTCCTTCTCGCCGCCGCGCTAATTCCGTTCGTTCTGTTTTTCTGCGCGTTTCTGATCGCCCGCAGACGCAAGGCGCTTCTGAAGATAACGACCCGCGTCTCCGAACCGTTTCTCAGGCGGCTTCAGTTGCCGTTGGCGGGCATCGGGCTTTGTCTCCTTCTGATCGCGGCCGCTCGTCCGCGCTGGGGCAGGTCTACCGAACTTATGCCCGCGGCGAACCGCAATATCGTGGTCGCGCTGGACGTTTCCCGTTCCATGCTCGCGCGCGACGTCCGTCCCGACAGGCTCGAACGCGCGAAGGCCGATGTCGCCGATCTTATCGACTCTCTCGAAGGCGACAGGTGCGCGCTCGTGGCGTTCAGGCGGACGGGAGTCGCGCTCTGTCCGCTTACGACGGACCAGGGGTTTTTAAGGAGCGCGCTTGAGGCCGTCACCGTCGATTCCGCGCCGAAGGGCGAGACCGATCTCGGCAGCGCCATACGCGAATCTCTCCAGGTGATTTCGCAGATCGACGGTAAAGACGGCGGGAAGGCCGACCGCAGCGCGATCATTCTCATTTCGGACGGCGGCGATTTAAGAGGCGATGCTGTAAAAGAGGCCCAGAAATCCATGGAGCGGGGAGTGCCGATTTTCACGGTGGGCATCGGAGATCCCGAAAAAGCCTCCGTCATACCCGGCGAGGACGGCGGAACGATGAAGTTCAAAGGATCCGATGTGACGGTCAAGCTTGAGGAGGGCGCCCTTAGGAAGATAGCCGAGGTTTCCGGCGGGCGGTATGTGCCGTTGGCGACGGCGGGAATGGCCGAAACGACTCTCGGCGCGATATACAGAAGTTTTCTCCGCCAGGTCGCGATCGATGAGCAGAACAAAGACGAGTCGAGGCTGGAGGAGCGCTATCTTTGGTTCCTCGTCTCGGCCCTTGCGTTCCTTATTTCCGTCGGGATGCTTTCTGCGGGACGGTTAAGAAAAAGGAGTGAAAAATCATGAAAGCATGCTTTTTTGCTACTCTCGCGGTTCCGTTTCTCGCATTCGCTTCGGGCGGGCCGTTTAAAATAATGAGTTACAACATCCGGCACGGCGTGACATCCGACAAGGGTTTCGATCTGTCCCGGGCCGCGTGCGTAATGGCGGCGGAAAAACCGCGTTTTGTCGCGCTTCAGGAAATCGACATGTATACGGATCGCGTCGGGCGAACCAATTCATGCGAGGTGCTGGCGCGGTTCATGGGCGAAAAGCATTCGTGCGCCACGAACTGGAATTTCGCCAAGGCGATCGATTATGGCGGAGGAGAGTACGGGGTTACGCTTTTATCCGAGGAAAAACCGTTGCGGGTCGATAAAATAGCTCTCGGCGGCAATGAGCCGCGCGTACTGCTGATGTGCGAGTTCGAGGATTGCTGGATCGCGGTGACGCATCTGCCGTTGGGATTCATCTCCAGAACGGCGTTGACGCCGAACCCTCACAAGACCCGGTTTCCGCCCGCGGATGTCGACGACGCGGCCGTTGCCGAGAATCTTGCGCTGGCCGGGAAGCGGGCGATGCTCGCACGAGAATACAATCAGATTTCCTTTGACTGCATGGCCAGCGTGATCAAGATCGAGGTTCTTGCGCGCGCGAAAACGAAACCCGTTTTTTTGACCGGCGACTGGAACGCTCGGCCGCATTCCAGATTTTTGACGCATATCCGGGGGTTTATGACGGTTCTCACTCCCGAGGACGCCTGGACGTATCACGGCACCATCTCCAGTTTGCCGTTTATAGGGCCCGGGCGATGCATCGATTACATCGCGGTTGATACGGCTCATCGTCAATCTTACGATGTTGTTTCGTCGTATGTCGTCAACGAGCGCATCGTTTCGGATCATGCGCCGATAGTCGTTGAGCTTAAGCTCCGCTGATTGCAGGGTATCGGCGATTGAATGTTACAGCCGGTTCACCCTTATCCCACTTTTTTGAATTGATGCACGCAAGGCCTTCGAGCCGGAGTCGATTCGGCGCTGGTGCTCGCTAAATCCGCGTCGGATACGCCGCGGATTTCCGGCGGAAAAGCCGGGTCGACATCGATTTTGCGGCCT